>JAEWOQ010000432.1 GCA_023460875.1 Pseudomonadota bacterium | reverse complement strand
GCATGGTGCGTAGCGCTGAGCCGACGGTCACCCTGGCCGGAGGGCGCGCGGTGGGCTGGAGGGAATGGCTCAGCCTACCGTCGCTCGGGGTTCGGGCCGTCAAGGCCAAGGTCGACACGGGCGCTCGCAGCTCCTGCCTCCACGCTTACGACCTGCGAGAGGTTCGACGTCACGAACACGTTTGGTTGGTTTTCAAAGTGCACCCGCTCCAAAGAAACGACAGGCGCATCGTCGAGTGTGAGGCGAAGCTGCTCGAGTACCGGCAGGTGACGAGCTCCAACGGTCGGCGTGAGGTGCGCCCGGTGATCCGGACCGACATCGAGCTGGGCGATCTGCGCTGGCAGATCGAGCTCACGCTCACCCGCCGCGACGCCATGGGCTTTCGGATGCTCCTCGGCCGAGAGGCGATCCGCGGCCGCTTCATGGTGGACCCGGGGCGCTCCTTCTTGGCCTCCAGGCAGCACGCCGGGCGGGGGAGCAAATGAGGATCGGCATCCTGTCTCGCAAACCCCAGCTGTACTCGACCCGGCGCCTGCTGGAGGCGGCGCGGGCCCGCGGCCACGAAGCTCGGGTGGTGGACTACGCGCGCTGTTACATCAACATCACGACGCGGCGGCCGTCGGTGTTGCTCGGCAACGAGGAGCTCGACTTCGACGCGATCATCCCCCGCATCGGCGCCAGCTACACGTTCTACGGGGCCGCGGTCGTGCGGCAGTTCGAGATGCGCGGCGTCTATCCGGTGAACAGCTCGCAGGCGATCTCCCGCTCTCGGGACAAGCTCAGGGCGCTGCAGCTGCTCTCCCGGGACGGGATCGGGCTGCCGGTGACGAGCTTCGCTCGGTCTCCCAAGGACATCGCCGGGCTCATCGACGTGGTCGGGGGCGCCCCGCTGGTGGTGAAGCTGCTGGAGGGGACCCAGGGGGTCGGGGTGGTGTTGGCGGAGACGAACAAGGCGGCGGAGTCCGTGATCGCGGCCTTTCGACAGCTGGATGCGAACATCCTCGTGCAGGAGTTCATCAAGGAGGCCCGCGGCGAAGACGTGCGGGCCTTCGTGATCGGCGACAAAGTCGTCGCGGCCATGTTGCGTCGAGCCCAGGACGGTGAGTTCCGCTCGAACCTCCACCGCGGCGGCAGAGCGGAGCTCACCAAGCTGAGCCCCGAAGAGCGGAGCACGGCGATCCGATCGGCGCGGGCCCTGGGGCTTCGCGTGTGCGGGGTCGACCTGCTGCGCTCGAATCACGGCCCGGTGGTGATGGAGGTGAACTCCAGCCCGGGGCTCGAGGGCATCGAGGGCGCGACGGGCAAGGACGTGGCCTCCGCGATCATCGAGTACATCGAGAAGAACGCCAAGGCGGGGAAGACCCGAGATCGGTTGGAGGGGTGATGGGCGAGATCGTCCCCGGTGTGCGGAGGGCTGCGACGGCGGCGCTGTCCGTCGCCTGCTTGGTCGTGGCGACGCCGGCGGTCGCCTTCGAGCGGGAGTGGCATCTCGGGGCGGGCGCGGGCGCGACCGATCTGACCGCCGCGGGTGTCGGTTGGGGGCCCGAGGTCGGCGTGCACGGCGCCTACGGGATTTCTGACAGCTTCGACGTGCGGCTGGAGAGCCGCCTGGCGCTCCTCCCCGTCACCCTCCGAGACGTCGACGAGTGGCGCGGCTTCCTGCGCACGGAGGTAGCCCTGGCCTACAAGCTCGACATCCTGCGCTGGGTGCCCTGGGCCTCGGTGGGTGCTGGCTACTTCCTGGCCCTGGAGGAACCGCTTCCTGTCCAGGAGCTGCGCCGCCACGATGGCCTCGTGTCCGGGATGCTCGGGCTCGATTACGCGGTGAGTCGAGGTTTCGGGCTCGGGGTAGTGGGGCGCAGCGCCCTGCTCTTCGCGGGCTCTTGGGAGTATGGGGCCCAGCTACGCGCCGAGTACCGCTGGGGATTCTGAGGGCCGCCGTCGCTGCCGCCGTCGCTGCCCCGGCTGACGCGGGGCTGACGCGGGGCTGACGCGTCACGTCAGCGACGCGCGTCGGGCTCGTCCCGGGTTGAGCTCGAGTTGGCCAGCTCGAAAGTGGAAGACCGTTCTAAGACCCATTACTCTTGGGGATACTGCCGCGTGCGTCGGGTCGAAACATGCCGGAGTTTGGGAACGAGAGCGGACCCCGTGCTACCAACGGGTCCATGCTTTTTCGGCAAACTTGCCGCTGGATGAGGGCGCTCTCCCTCTGCGCCCCCGGCTTGCTCGCCGCCGGGTGCGCCGGTCATTCGAGCGCTCCGACGCACGACCTCTCGAACGGCTCACGGAACGAGGACGCGCCGCTCACCTTGGCGAGCGGGGAGATCGGCAAGCTCGCGGCCATCCCCGCGAAGGTGGCGGACCTCCAGGGGCGCTCCGTGGACATCCCCTTGGAGCCGAAGCAGCCCATCGGTCCTCTGAGTTATCCGGAGGCCGTGCGTCTGCGTGACTGGCAGGCCGCGCTCCGCTTCCTGGACGCGGCGCCCGCCAAGGAGCAGGCCCGCCCGGAGGTCCGCTATCTGCGCGGACGGGTCTTGCTCGAGTCGGGAGAGCCGGAGCGCGCGCTGAGCGCGGTGAAGGATCTCGAGGCGGACGCCCCCATGTTCGCCGCCGAGATCCGGCTGCTGCGGGCGGAGGCCCACTTGGCGGCGGGCCACACGGACGAGGTCGTGGCCTTCTACGGCACCCAGCCGGATCTGCCCTCCTGGCTCGTGGCCGCGCGCGCCCTCGCCGACGCGGAGCGCTGGGGCGAGGCGCGCGTCTGGGCGGACAAGATCGTCGCGGCGTCCATG
>JAEWOQ010000431.1 GCA_023460875.1 Pseudomonadota bacterium | reverse complement strand
GCGATGTCCTAAGTGATGTCCTAGTTAGTGGGACGAGCAGCTTCGGGCTGCCGGCAGGAGAAACTGGCTCACGACGCACCTCCCACCCGCGCGAGCAGGCGGCGCGCCGTCTGGCCCCGCTGCGTCTCCTCAGCGGCAAACCGCCGGAGCCACTCGACCGACTCCGCCGGGACGCTGGGGAGCTGCCCGTCGAGGTGCAGCCGCAGCGCGTAGGCGTGGGGCCGGTAGTCCGCTCGGATGCCAGCCGCGACCAGGAAGGCCCGGTCATCGGCTAGGGTCGGGGGCGTCGTGGGACGCTCGTGGATCACGCGGCCTCCTTTTCTGCGCGCTTGCGGTCAGCCCAGCGGCGCACGGCGTCGAGCTTCTCGCGCACCAAGCGGGCGGTGGCTCCCTTGCGGCGCGTCCAGACGCGCCACCCCCTGCCGTCGTTCACGGCCCATTGAAAGTGCCCGTTGTCGTGGACAGTGAGTGAGTACGAGACCGCGTCGGCACCGTAGTGCTCGGCGCGCCAGACGAGCCCGTTCGGACCCGATGTCCCGATAGTCTCTCCAGGGAGGGCGTCGAAGGCGCTACCCCGGAGCTCGAGGAAGAGCGGGGAGAGGCGAGCCATCACGCGCACCTCCTGTCCGCCTCGACGGCGCGCTCGGTTTTCGCCAGCGGACGGAGCAGGGTCTCACCGGGCGCCCAGTGCTCCTCCAAGCAGCCGAGGCACACGTGGTCGACCAGTCCGGGGCGCCCCGGGTCAACCGCCGTGCGCCGCGCCGAGACGACCGCGGGGGCCTCGTAGCAGTACGGGCAGGTGGCGATGCAGGCCGCGCAGTGCGTGTCGCCCCACGGGTCCAGGTAGTAGGTGTCCTCGCCCGCCGCGTAGCAGCACGGGCAGCGGCGGACCTGGCTCCCGGGGACGTGCTCGAAGGCGCCGTCGACCAGGTCGACGGTCCAAGGACCGGCGTCCGTGGGGGTCGCCGGGGTCGGGTGCAGGGTGAGGGGTTCGGGCGTCGTCGTCATCACGAGAGTGAGTGTAATCACACTCACGGGACCGCAGCAACAAGAATCGACCGTCCCATGTGAGCCCCCTCACACTTCGGCCCCAGGGCCAACAGGGTGGACCTTTCCTGTCCCGGCTCCACGACACCCACATTCCGCCGGCCGGTCGATGGAGCTTCCATGGGCCATGCACGACATCGAGGGGGCCGCGGCAGCTCTCTACAGGGAGGCCGGCTACGACGACTCCGACCCAGCGCCGGCGATCGGCCTAGCCACCCGCCTGCTCGGACCCGGGTGCGTCCAGCGGGTGCACGCGGGGGCCCTCCCGGGGGACGCCGCGCTCGTCACGGTCCACGGGGAGCGACGGATCTACGTCCGCCGCGGGCTCCCCCCGGCGCGGCTCCGCTTCGCTGTGGCCCACGAGCTCGCCCACTGGGCCTTGGGCGAGTGCGCACCGGGAGCCGAGCTCGAGGCCCGGTGCGACGCGCTGGCGGCATGCCTCGTCGCGCCCCGAAGGGCGTTCCTCCGCGCCCTCCGGGAGACGGATCGGTACCACGAGCTCGCGGGACGGTTCGCCACCACGGAGAGCTGCGCCGCCCTCCGGCTGGCTGAGGTCACGGGGGAGCCGCTGGCGCTCGTGGCGCCGTCCTGCGTCCGGGTGCGTGGCGACGCCTACGGCTGGCCCGGCGAGCCCGAGCTCCGCGCCCTCGCCACCAAGCCGCGCGTCCCGGGCCTCCGGAAGGCACGGCTCAGGGACGACCGGAGGCGGGTGGCGATGCGGGCGCAAGACCGCGGGAGGTGTGACTGACAGGAAGTTGCTCTCTTCGCACCCAGACCGGCTACGATCAAACCCATGGCAAAGGCGAGGAAAGTGCTGCGCTTCCAGCTCGCGGGTCCGGCAAGTCCGGAACGCGTAGCTAGAGCTGCGCAAGCTCTCGCCGACATCCTCAAAGCAACGGCCGGCGATCTGGAGGACGGAGCCGTCACACTGGTTGTCGAAAACTACGCCACGCGGGGGAAGCTGCGCGCCTGGACTCCGGAGAGCGAGCGTGCCGCTAAGACCGCGATCAAGTTCTTGGAGGACCCAGCCAAGGCGGCCGCCAAGGTGCCGCGAGGCGTTGCCATCGCACGAGAACTGCGCAGGCCGCTACGTGAGCTGGCGAAAGAGCGTGCCGTTATTCTACGGCCCAGATCGCCGAAGCCAATCCGTGAGGTAACGGACGAGTTTGTGGCTCGCGTCACGAAGGCGGGCGACCCGAAGGCTGCCGCCCCGACTGTGCCGGTTTACGGCGAGGACGTGGTCGTTAGCCGCATCCTGCGCGTTGGTCGCAAGGATGCGATCTCCCCGATTCAGGCTCGCATGACCGCCGGTGGTGCGCTTTTCGACATCGCGGTGCCGTCGCATCTGGCCACGAAGTTCTACGACGCCGCCAAGGCAGAAGAGCCGCGCACAGTCGCGATTCGGGTCACCTGGAAGCCCGACGAGGACGGCAAGATGCTGCCGGACATGAGCGACGCCGAAGCGTTGAGCATTTCGGACGAAGATGCTGGGCGAGCGCCCTGGGGCGCGCTCCTTGCCGAGTTCCACGAGGCGCACCCGGACGCCTTCGAGGACGTGGATGATGTATTGGGCGACATGGACGACTGATGCCGGCGATGGTCGACACGCAGATCCCGATCTATGCGCTCCGGACGCCAAAGACGAGGGATTCCCAAGAGGCACGGGTGCTGACGCTGAGCGCGCAGCGGCTCATGCAAACCAACCCAACAGCGTGCATCTCCTCGCTTTCGGTTCTGGAGGTACTGCGTGGCCTGCGCGCTGCCGAGGAAACAGCCTTCCGGACGATGCTGCGTCGGCTTGATGTACGCGCCGTGACGGGCCCGGTAGCCATCAGAGCTCACGCGTTGCTCCTCGCGCGCGGCCCACGCGAGGGTATTTGTCCACGGTGCCTGAGCACGGTGAAGTCTTCGCCGTGCGGGAGGTGTAATGCGCTTGTGTCCCGACAGCAGAGACTGAACGACGCCCTGATCGTCGCGACGGCTGAACATGCTCCGGACGTGGACGTGCTCTACACCAACGACGACGGGATGCTGGCCATGAATGATTTCGTCACCGGCTTGTCAATTCGGCGCCTCCCGCTCGACGCCGACGGCCCACTCTTCGAGCGGGTGCACGAGAAAAAGGCGGGGCCAGACGCCGGCACGACAGAGGAATCCTGAGGAAGAATATCCCTTCCACCCCTTCCCCTTCCCCTCCCAGCTTCCTACGCCGCCGGAGCTGGGACCGCCGACGCCAGTTCCCCCAGTCTCTGCCCCCTGACGTGGACCTCCGCCCGGT
>JAEWOQ010000430.1 GCA_023460875.1 Pseudomonadota bacterium | reverse complement strand
GCTCTCCTCACCTCCCCGGCGCCAGCGCTCCCCGCCGCACACCTCGGCACGGAATCCACCGAAGCCGATCCCGCCGCCACGGACCTCGCCACCACGGACCTCGCCACCACGGAGCCCGGCGACGCGGAGCTCGCCGCGACGGACGGCGACGCCCCGCCGCCGAGCGCTTCCCCGGATCCTCCCTGCGCCGCGGGCCCCGCGCCCACCTTCCTCGAGCCGAACGGTCCCCGAGAGCATTTCTCCTTCCACGGCTATGTCGCCTATGATCTCCCGATCGAGCGCGTCGTCGGGGGGCAGCGCCGGATCCACTGCCTACGGATCGGGTGGCCTGCGGGGAACGTCAACAACGAAGGAGCGCCATCGAACGTGGCGGCCCGCATCGGACCGAGCTGGTTCCGCGCCCTCGAGAACACCTTGGCCCGCGTACCGTGGCACCACGTGCAGACCTTGCAGCGGGTGATCATCGACAACCGCCCCAAGGAGCACGGCATCGCCCCCTACAATCGCCGCAGCCCGGACGACGCGCGGGACGGGCGCACGATGTGGTTGCACGAGCACCTCTTCCTCGACCCGAACCACTGGGGCCACGGCAATCACGGCTCCTACTGGAGCTATCACATCAACGAGGATGAGCAGACGTTCGCCTCGCTGCCCCCGGATCACACGGCGTTCAGCCCCGTGCTCCTCCACGAGCTCGGTCACCTGGTCATGTACAACGTCGTGAACGGCGGCAGCAGCATGTACGACACGCCGCGCTGCGCCCACACCTGCGGGGATCGGGGCACGTGCTCGGAGATCTCCCAGGCCGAACGCGAGGCAGGCTGCGTCAGCCCCTACTGCATGCCCTTCCGGTTTCCCGCGGGCACGGAGAATTTCGCCGAGCAGTATCGGTTCCATTACCAGAGCGCCATCACCCGAGCGCTGCTGCGCCGTAACCGGGCTGGCTGCACCGACCTCTTGGAGGACCAGGATCGCCTCGGACCCGAGCCGCACCTGGCCCCCTGGGAGCAGGGCTTGCCCGAGAGCAGCTACCGCCGGAGTCTCTGGAAGAGCTGCCAAGGACGTGCCTGCAAAGACTTTTGACGAGCCCCTTGCCAAGACTGGGCGTCCCCGAATAGTCGAAGCCATGCTCTCGCGCCCCCTCCCTTGGCGACGCCACGGCTCCTGCGCCTTGCTCCTGCTCGCCTTCTCCTGCGGCGACAGCGGCGGCTCGGGGCCCAGCGCAGACCCCGCCGCCGGCGACGACGAGGTCCGCAACGGGACCGAGACGGACGTCGACTGCGGCGGTGACAGCTGCACACCCTGCGCCCGCGGGGGCCTCTGCGACGCCGACGACGACTGCCAGACCGGAGCGTGCCGCGCCAATCGCTGTGTGTCACCGCCCTCCTGCAGCGACGGCGTGCGCAACAACGGCGAGACGGGCATCGACTGCGGCGGACCCGAGTGCGACGTGTGCGAAGCGGGCGGCCCCTGCGACCGCTCGAGCGACTGCGACAGCTCCCTCTGCGTCGCCGGCCGCTGTGCTCCGGCCGAGTGCGGCGACGGCGTCCTGCAGGAGGACAACGACGAGGAGTGCGACGACCAGGTCGCCAGCGCCGAGTGCAACGCGAACTGCACCCTCAGCGCCTGCGGCGACGGCATCCTCAACCCCGCGGCGGGGGAGGAGTGCGACGACGGCGGCGAGAGCGCCGAGTGCAACGCGGACTGCACCCTCAGCGTCTGCGGTGACGGCGTCCTCAACACCACGGCCGACGAAGAGTGTGAGCCGGGCGACCCTCGCTGCTTCGCGGATTGCCGCTGGGGTCTCGACGGGACGTTCGGAGACGAGTGGGAGCCGCTCGCAGCGCCGACCTCCGAGATCACCGCGCTGCCCAGCTTCGTCTACGCGGGCACCCGGTACATCTACGAGTTCGGTACGAACAGCCGCTACGACATCGACGGCGACGAGTGGCAGCCGCTACAAGAGCCCTTCCCTGCCTCCGGCGACAGGAACTGGGCGAACGGCGCGGTCGCGCGGGACGGCCTGTTCGTCCCCCGCGCGGGCAACATGTACTATTGGAGCTTCGCGGACGAGGCTTGGTCCACGATCGCCGAGGACATCCCGCGCACTCCCACCTTTCAGGGTGGCGCCGCCGTCTTCGATGGGGACGGGCGAGTCTGGTACCACACCGTCGATCCCACCGACTCCAGCGCCGGTCAGCTGATCCGCTTCACCCCCGGCGCGGGAGACTACGTCGTCTTCGAGCACCCGCACGGTTCGCTCTTCGAGGCGCGCGTCGCTTACGATCCCCTCACGAACCGGATCGCGCTCGGAGGGCACTCCTCGAGCATGCTCGTGATCTTCGACATCGCCGACGAAGGGTTCACGACCAGCACCCCCACCCCGGGGGGCGTGATCCACAACAACAGCTGCCAGGATCGATCCGGGGGCATGTACACGGGCTCGACCGATTTCACGACCATGTATCGCTTCGACTTCGCCGAAGACACCTGGACCGAGCTCCCCTCCCTCCCCGCCCCGCACGACAACTACTCGAGCTGCGTGGTCTCCTCCGAGGGCTACCTGTACTACGGGTCCAGAGATTACGGCTTCTGGCGCTTATCCCTCGGCAGCTACCGACCGGCCAAGTGAAGAACGAGAGCGGCCCGTCGACGATGACCGCGTGAGCCCATCGTCCCCCATCGTCGGCGCCCTTCGACGAAGGAGCACCGACGAGCTCGTGACAGCGGCGGCGCCGGCGCGCCGCGGAGCACCGTGATCGTCGCCGGAGGTCGGCGCGGCAGCTCCAGGAGCTCGAGGCGATCCTCGACGTAGCGCGCGCGACACACGCGCTACGTCGAGCTACGCGCCGCTGGGGCTGGGGCTGGGGCTCACAGCGCCGCGGCCGTGATCGCCATCATGTACCAGGTGGAGTGGGGCAACCACTGCTCGACCCAGCGCCAATCCATCCAGCACTCGTCACCCGACGCGCCCGAGAGCCACTGAAAACCGGAGCCGTCCGTCTCCGAGCCCGTGATCCCGTTGGAGATGCCGCCGTCCAGGGTGCTGTGCTGCGGCTTGTGGCTACAATACGCGGGCGGGTGATTGCGGCCGGTGCCTTGCAAGAACGACATGTCGCGGGGGTTCTTGCCCAGGATCCAGTCGATCTGATCCATCGCGTAGGTGACCTGCTCCCGCGAAGCCTTGCCCGGACAACCGTCGGCGGACGCCACCGCGCGTCCCCCGAGGAGCGCCGCCGTCGCCAGGGAGCCGAGGCGCGCGCTCTCCCCCTGCCACCAGTACCCGGTCTCGTTGTCGCGGGGGATGAAGAAGCTCGTGCGCACCCCGCCGCCCGTGCTCACGTGCTGACG
>JAEWOQ010000429.1 GCA_023460875.1 Pseudomonadota bacterium | reverse complement strand
GACCGTTCCCCACACGATCGACGGTGTCACGGACAGCTGCGTGTTCTTCGAGGGTCCGAGCAGCTACGTGAACTCCTGGAACATGACCTCCGTCACGATCAACGACCTGGACGTGACCAACACCTGGATGTCCTCGTCGAGTTTCCCGGCCACGTGCGATGGCGGCTATTACCTGCGCGCCAACGCCAACGTGTCCTGGGCGCACGTCGAGCTGCGCTGAGGAGTCGATAGGCCAGTCGCCGAGCGCCAGCTCGGGGGAGCACGTGCTCCGGAGAGCTCCGATCAGCGGCGGCTCCGCCCGAGGGCGGCGACTCGGCGACTCAGCCAAGGATAGAGCGTCGGCAGGATCACCAGGGTCAGGAAGGTCGACGAGACGAGGCCGCCGACGACCACCGTGGCCAGGGGGCGCTGCACTTCGGCGCCCACGCCCGTCGCCAGGGTCATGGGGAGGAACCCCAACGCGGCCACGGACGCGGTCATCAGCACGGGGCGCATCCGCTCCAGGGCCGCCGCGCGGGCCGCCTCGGCGGGGGTGGCGCCCTCCGCCTCCGCCTTCAGGATCGCGTTCATCAGCACGACCCCGTTGAGTACCGCGATGCCGCTCAGGGCGATGAACCCGATGGCCGCCGAGATCGATACCGGTAGCCCCCGCGCCGAGAGCGCCACGATGCCGCCGACCGCCGCGAAGGGCACGTTGAGGAGGATGATCAGGCTGGGGCGGAGCCGATGGAACAGCGCCCAGAGCAGCGCGAGGATGGCGAGGAGCACCCCCGGGATCACCACCCCCAGGCGCGCCCGCGCGCTCTGCAGGCTCTCCCACTGCCCGCCCCACACCTGACGGTAACCGCTCGGGAGGGAGACGGCCTCCTCGACGACGCGACGCGCGTCCTCCATGACGGAGCCGAGATCGCGCTCGCGCACGTTGAAGCCCACGACGATGCGGCGCTGCGCCTCGTGGTGGTTCACGAGCGCCGGTCCTTCGGTCCGGATCACCTGGGCCACCGCGTCGAGCCGTACGAGCTGCCCCTGGGAGGTCACCAGGGGCAGCGCCTCGAACCGCAGCGCGCCCTCTTCCTTGCCGTAGCGCACGCGGATGGGGACGGGCAGAGGCCCATCGTAGGTCGCGCCCACGTCGAGCCCCATGCGCACCGCCTGCACGTAGGCCAACACCTCCGACGCCCGCATCCCCAGGCGCGCCGCCGCCAGGGGCTCCGGGACGACCTCGAGGAGCCGCACGGCGGGCGGCGCCGTGATGCGCACGTCCTCGGCGCCCTCGACGCTCCGGAGGACCTGAGCCGCCACCTCGGCGAGTCGTCGGAGCTCTCGGAGGTCGTCTCCGTAGATGCTGAGCGCCACGTCGCTCACCTCGCCACCGACGAGCTCGTTGAAGCGCATCAGGATCGGCTGCGTGAACGCCACTTCGTCGGCCGGCGCGGAGCGTTGGATGGCCGCCTCGATTTCGTCGATGATCGACTCCCGATCGATCTCGGCGCGCCACTCCGAGCGCGGCGCCAACGCGATGAACACGTCGGCCTGCTCGATGCCCATGATGTCGGTGGCCACCGCGGGGCTGCCGATGCGGCTGGCGACGTGCCGCACCTCGGGCACGCTGCGTAGTATCTCCGCCTCCATGCGCAGCGAGTCCGCGACCGCGGTCTCGATACGCAGATCGGGGCGCCGCACCGTCTGCACGACGAGGTCGCCCTCGTCCAGTTGGGGGATGAACGACGTCCCCGCCCTGTCGAACAGGAAGAGGCCCCACGCCAAGAGCCCCAGGGCCCCGAGGCCCACGAGGACCGGGTGGCGGAGGACCCGCTCCAACGCCGGTCGGTAGAAGCGCTCGGCTCCCCGCACGAGCCACGGCGTGCGCGTGGGGACGTCGCGTCGTCGCAGGAGCAGCTGCATCGCGGCGGGCACGAAGGTGAGGCTGAGCACCAGCGCGGCGAGCAGGGCTATCACCACCGTGAGGGCCATCGGACTGAACATGCGCCCCTCGACGCCGCTGAGGGTCAGGATGGGCAGGTAGACGAGCAGGATGATCGACACCGAGAAGAACACCGGGCGCGCCATCGCTCGGCTCGAGATCGCGCTGGAGCGGGCCGCGTCCTCCTTGGGGTGCTCCTGCATGCGGTGGAACGCCGCCTCGACCATCACGACGGCCCCATCGACGAGCAGTCCGAAGTCCAGCGCGCCGAGGCTCATCAGGTTGCCGGGCACCTCGAGGGCCACCATCCCCGCGACCGCCGCGAGCATCGACAGGGGAATCACCGACGCGACCAGGAGGCCCGCCCGGAACGAGCCGAGCATCAGGAAGAGCACGGCGACGACGAGCAGGCCTCCCTCCGCGAGGTTCGTGAACACCGTGCGCAGGGTGGCGTAGACGAGCTCGCTCCGGTCGTACACGACCTCCAGCTCGACGCCGGGAGGCAGCACGCGCCGGACGTCGTCGAGCTGCGCATGGACGCCCTCGAGCACCTCGAGCGCGTTCGCGTCGAGGAGCATCTGCACCATCACGTAGAC
>JAEWOQ010000428.1 GCA_023460875.1 Pseudomonadota bacterium | reverse complement strand
GTGGTGGCGGGGGCCGGCGCGGGGGCGGGGGGCCCCGGCGACGGCACCTCCACGATCTGCACCGCCGTAGCGACGCTGCGCTCCGGAGGGCGAATTTCCCCCAGGGCCAGCACGATACCGGCATGGGCGAGGACGCTCCCACCCGTGAGTACCCAACGAACCGACATGGTCGAGATGCTCCGCGTTCCTACTTCGAGCGCTGCACGTTGATGGCGAACTTGGTCACGCCCGCGAGCTTCGCGGTGTCGATCACCTCGACGACCTGCTCGTGATACGCCTTCTTGTCCGCCGCGATGACGAGGTTTACGTCCTCGCTCTGACTGGCGGCGCGGAGCCGCTCCTGCAGCGCCTGGACGGTGATCGGCTCGTCGTTGAACGAGAGCTTTCCTTCCGCGGCGACGCTGACGACGTACGTCCGCGCCACGCTCTCGTCGGAGCTGGCCGTCTTGGGCAGCTCCACCTTGAGCGACTGCGACACGATGTACGTCGAGGACACCATCATGATGATGAGCAGCACGAGGGCAATATCGACGAAGGGCGTCACGTTGATGCCCACGATCCCCCCGCGGCCACCGCGAGCTCCCATCTGGACAGAGGCCACGGCTCAGCCCTCCTCGACGCCCGCGACCGCGAGCACGGAGCCTCCAGCCACCTGCGCAGGAGAGACGGCAACCGTCCCGCTCTCCAGCTCCTCGTCGCGACCCCTCTCGTCGAGCTCTCGCGCCCGCTCCACGATCCTCGGATCCGCCTTGGCGTACGCGCTGATGAGCTTCACCAACACCACCGCGTCGGCCTCCACCTCGCCGATCCTCTTCTGGATCGCGTTGTAGGCCACCACCGCCGGTAGGGCGACGAAGAGGCCGACCCCCGTGGCGACGAGCGCCTCCGCGATGCCCGCCATGACCCCGCTCATCGCCCCTGCGTTGCCGCCCGCGTCCCCCAGCGCGTGGAAGGCGATGATCACCCCGAGCACCGTCCCGAAGAGCCCGATGAACGGCGCGTTGTTGCCGAGCGTCCCGAGCAGGTTCGTGCCCTTCTCCAGCTCGGCGCGCACGCGCGCCAGCTCTGCGTCGACCGCGTCGGTGAGGGCGTCCGGCCCTCCGCCGAGCCAGCGCAGGGCGACCCGCGCGATGCGGGCCTGCACGGAGCGGTCGTCACCGAGCAGGCGCCCTGCGCCAGAGACGTCGGCCAAGTCGAGGCGAGCGACGAGCTGCCCGCGGAGCTTCTCCGGGTTGCCGCGGCGCCGAGCGAAGTAAATCCAGCGCTCGACCATCGTGGCGATGGAGAGCACGGAGAGCACCAAGAGGAGATAGAGCACCCACTCGCTCCCGAGCAGGGCCAGCTTCATCAGACGTTCGATCAACATGATTTGCTT
Organism: Pseudomonadota bacterium; assembly: GCA_023460875.1. Taxonomy (GTDB): domain Bacteria; phylum Myxococcota_A; class Polyangia; order Polyangiales; family Polyangiaceae; genus NIC37A-2. Next base: position 13,617 of record JAEWOQ010000428.1, on the reverse strand, counting down.
CCTTCGAGTAGGAAAGGCGCGAGCCAGGCTCACTCGCCCAGCACGAACTCCGTGACGTAGGTCCCCAGGCCGTCGCCGCCGTTCGCTTGCAGCTCGATGACGTTCCCGACCAGGCGCTTGCTCTGGATGACCTCGAACGTGCCCTCCTCTCGCCCCGGAGCGCGGGTGTTGACCGTCAGCTCATACCGGGCGGAGGGTTCGCCGCACGCGTCGTGCAGGTTGGTGTACACGCGATACCGGCCGGGCAGCGGCGCCTCGAAGATGACGTTCTCTCGCTGCGCGCCGTCCAGGACGCAGCCGCGGTTCGCGTCGAGGTCCAGGTAGCCCGCGCCTGGCGCCGTCCGCTCGAGGCGCTGCTGGGGTGGAGGTCCGCTCGGCCCCGCCGCGGGGTCCTTGGCGTCGATGACGTCCCCGCTGGGGGTGGTGACGAGGAGGTCGAGGTCGACCGGACGGTCCCAAGTCAAACTGATCACCACGGCGGGCGGCGCGCGGCGCGGATCGCAGGCGTTGCCGTTGTCGTAGATAGGTGAGTGGATGCACAGGTTGGACGACACCTGCGTCCCGCTCCGGCCTTGGTCGTCGATCGCCGCCACCAGCAGGCGGTAGCGCCCCGGTGGGATCTCGTGGAAGTCGACGCTGCGCCGCCACGTGAGCGAACCGGGCACGCTCGGATCGATGGCCCCCGCGGGGAAGACCCAGTGTCCGCTGCCGTGCCCCTCGATGCGCAGCGCCAGGGCGACCGCGTCGTCCGAGACGTACCCCGAGAACACCACGCCGCCCAGGTGAGGACGCAGCCTGGCGGTGTCCGCCGTCGCGGCGAGGGAGTTGGGCCGAACGGGCGCCACCCCCTGGTCGACCTGGTCCCCGGTGAGGGGCGGCAATCCCGGCAGCTCGCCCTCGACGAACTGGGCGTCCTGCACGGAGAGGGGCTCCTCGAGGCCTCGCGTCAGCAGCCGATCGGCGCAGCCGGTCGTCACGCTCAACGCCCAAACGCCTGCCCAGAGCAGAGGCGCTCTCATAGGTCCACCTGCAGTCGAATGGTGAGCTGATCGTTGCGGACGTCTGCCGGGACGCCGCGGGTGTCTCGACCGAGGAGGTCACGGATGAAGTCGTACTGCGCGACCAAACGGCCGTGCGGCAGCGTGATCCCGACCGTCGGCGACAGGACCCAGAAGGTCTGGTCGCGGAGGTGGAAGACGCCAGCGCGCTGCTCGATGAGATCGCTGTCCGGGTCGTAGTACGCGGCGCGCAAGCCGATGAGGCCGTGGTCCGTGATCTGTTGGACGAGGGACAAGGTCAGGAGCAGCTGCCGTGCGTCCCGGCTGATGAGCACCGGGTCGGAGACGAAGAGGTTGCGGTCCATGTTCGAAGCGACCACCACCTCGCCGTTCAGGCGGGTCTGTCCGAGGCGCGTGTCCAGCACGGCCCCGACGTCGAGGCCCAATGCCCAGCGCTCGAAGTTGCGAGAGGGGATGGCGGCTGAGCCGGTCACGCCGATGAACTCGTAGGGCTCCGCGGTGCCGCTGTTGTTCTCGTCGACCCAGACGATCGAGTCCTTCGTCGCGTCTCGACCTGGGCTGAAGCCGCGGCCCGTGTAGACGGACAGCCCGCCGTCGAGGCGCAGGTCGTCGCGGATCGACGCGCGGGCGCCGACCCGACCCACGACGTCCTTCGCGGCGTTCGGATCGCGAGTGAACCCCGACCCGTTCAGCGGCTGGCCGTTCACCACCGCCGCGGCGTAGTTGACGAAGCGGTACGCGCCCCACACCTTCACGCCGATGTCCGCCTCGGAAGGGAAGAGCGCGAGCGACCCGATGCTGCGCTCCATGAACACCCGATCCCGCTGGGACTCACCGAGCTCGGCGCCGAAGGGCAGATCCGTGACGCCCGCGGTGACGACGATCAGCGGCGGAGCTTCTTCGTCTCCAGCCCCTCGGTGGAGGAGCGAGGCCTCCGCGCGCCGGACGCCGACGCCCAGCCCGCTCACGGTCGAGCCGTCCATCTCCAAGGTCGCGGCCACGTTCTCCCAGCCGTGGTCGATGCGCAGGCGGGCCCGGCGCAGCTCGAACTGGTTGCGGTTCAGCGGGGCGCCCCCCGGCGCCAGCTGATCCTCCGATAGTTGGCTGTGATGGTACTGCGCCTGGGCGAACCCCCACCAAGAGAGCCCGCGCCGAACCGGACGCCAGTAGTTGCTCCCTTCGGCGACGAGGCTACGCGGCGCGTCTGCCCCGCCAACCGGGCTCTGGGGAGTCGCTACGCCAGGGACCGGCGTCGGCTCGCCGTGGGGCTTCGTCACTCCACCGCGCGCCTCGCTGGCGGTTCCGGTTTCGTCGGCGCCGGTGGCGGCCGCGTCGGCTTGGTGCCTGGCGTCCGCGCTCGACGCAGCTGGCGCGACCTCGTCGCTCTGCGCCCGCTCGTCAGCGGCGTCCTCGGTCGATGGAGGCCCCGCCTGCACAGGCGCTGCCCCGACGGACCCGGGCGCTCCGGGCTCGGGCGCCGGCTCGAGGTCGTCCGGTTCGTCCGAGCTCTCGACGTCATCCTCCTCCGCCTCCTCCCACTCCGCGGACGGAGCCTGAGCAGCGGCAGGGGTCGAGACGAACAGAGCCAGGAAGAGCGCTGGCTGAAGCGAGCGAAGAAAATGGGTTCGACGTGTCACGGGCGGTCCAGGATCAAAGGGGCGCGGACGGCTCCGCGGGGCCTCCCTAGGGGAGGGGCACGCGGGCGCCGCGCCGCCACGTGGTCAGAGGGGCGGGAGCGGATCTCCCGGCGTGTGGCCCTCGATGCTTCGAGTGAAGGGGAAGCAGCTGCTCCCCTTCGAGTTGCACTGGTTGATCACCTGCTCCGGCGAGACGATCCTGCAGTCGGCGACGTCCCAGCAGGGCGTGCCTCGGTGAGACGCCGGGTGGCTGTCGGGCTGCTCACCGTCGGGCTCGTCGGCGCAGTCTTCGCGGTCGGGCTCCTCGAAGGTCGTGCCTCCGGCCCCGTCCCCTCCGGAGCCCACGGGACCTGCGCCGGCGCTGCCCCCGGAGCTGTCGCCCGAGGAGCCGCCCGTCGTGGGCGTCGGCGTGATCGGGTCATCGTCCCCCGGAGCGGGGTTCTCCTTCCCACTGCACGCCGCGACCAGGACGGCGAAGAGCGCCAACGACGAGGCGAGACGCAGCGCGCGGCTAGCCCTCGTCGACTCGGCCATCGTCTCCGTCGAACGGGACGTCGTCTGCGCGGCGCGCGCGCGGTCTGTCTCACGACCCGCGTCGGGGATCGCATCGTGTAATTCGTTCGTCATCATCGTCTCCGCGATCAGTACGCCTCGCAAAAGCCGTAGCGGCACTGTTCACCTTCAGCCTCGTCGCAGCCCGTCGAGTCGGTGCACGACACGTAATCGGTCTGCCCGGTCTTCACGAACTCGTAATATCCGTTGCAGGGGTTCTCGGGCGCGTACGAGGCAATCGCGCTCAGGTCGCCGTCGGGGCGAATCGCCCGCATCGCGCACAAGGGCACGTCTCCCGCTTGGATCACGAGCTCGACGACGTCGAGCCCACCGGGCGCCTCCGACGTCCCGTCGAACCAGCCGATCAGCTCAGAGACGACGGGATGAGCGATCTCACCGTCGCTCGCGGTCTTCGCGTAGAACCAAGCCGGCGTCCACAGCGCGTACTGCCCCGTGCGCGTATTGTAGTTGTCCTTCCGCTCACGGCTCGAGTGAGGCAAGTAGGCGCACGTCTGATCGAAGTCGCGGTACGCGAGCGTCTTGACCTCGCCGCGGCCTTCCCCGGCGTCCGCTGCGGATCCAGAGACGTAGCCGAGCGGGCGATTCGCGCTCGTTTGGCCCTTCAGAAAGACGGCCGCCACGGTCTCGTCGTTCGTCCGCAAGAAGTTGTCCTCCGGGATCTTGAAGCTCCCGGACGGCACGCCGGTGACGTTCGCGACGATCTGATGGACGAAGGAGCTGGTCCTGCGCCCGTACACGTCCGCCGCCTCGATCCACGGCGCGACGCTGCGCCCAACGGCTCCAGGCCCGAACCCGTAGATGTGGTAGAGCGCCTCCGCCGCGATGGAGTCCTCGCTCGAGGCGGCGTGGGTGATGACGTTGATCGTCTGCACCGGCGCCACGTAGCGGCCAAAGCCAGCGGGGAGGTTTTCGCCGCCTGGGCACAGCAGCGGAGTGTTGCCCATGTGGGCGAACGACAACTCCTCGTCGCCGCTCGGCTCGCACTGCACGGGATCGCCGTCTGCTGGCCAGTACCAGAAGTAGTCGGGCTGACTGATCTCCGGAGCGACGAAGTGCGCGTAGCCGGCGCACGCCCCGGGGTCGTTGTAGAAGATCGTCACCGCCTGCTCCGGCGGGAGGCTCGCGAGGGCGCGCGCCACGGCGCCCAAGGTGTTGGTCACGGCGCTTCCGCCCGCCCCGTAGATCGCGTTGGGCAGGTTTGTCGGACACGGCGCCGCGAGGACTCCGCTCGCCAGAGACGAGGCGGCGAGGAAGGCGCTGGTGGAGAGGAATCGAGGGTGGGAGCGGGGACGAGGAGCGGTCATCGAGGTCTCCGGCCCGGCGAAAACACTAGTTCCCGCGGGGCCATTCATAATTTAACCCATCATCTAACTAGACTTTTCAACGAAGAGGCACAGGCCTCCGGTGCTCCTGCCGGGAATCGAACCCGAAACGTCTGGCTTTGCAGGCCGCGCCACCATCCAGGTGCGAGGAGCGAGAAGGGGCGATCGACTCAGGAACAGAATCCGTTCACGGTGTACCCAGAAGCACAAAGTTCCCGGCTTTCAGCGGTATTTTGGGACAGGATCCATCCAAGGAGCCGGGGGCCTAGCTGTTGATCGACTTAATAGACTACTCGTCGCGGGCGGGTCAAGGAGAAATTTTCGGGTCCCTGAGCACACGGGCCGGACGCTTGACACCCCGACCCTCGCGCACGATTATCTCTATCGGCTTAATAGAGTTTTCGCCGCCGAGCCTCGCCCTAGAGGTCACCCATGAAGATCGCCGCCGCCCTCCCCACCCTGCTCGTCCTCTGCCTCGGCTTGCTGTCGTGCCGGCGGGATGCAGGGGCCGACGTCACGCTCCTCAACGTCAGCTACGACCCGACCCGCGAGCTCTACGGAGAGATCAACGCCGCCTTCTCCGCTCATTGGCAGCAGACGACAGGCCAGAGCGTCCGGGTCCGGCAGTCACACGGGGGAGCGGGCAAACAGGCGCGCGCGGTGATCGACGGGCTCGAGGCGGACGTGGTCACGCTGGCGATCGCCTTCGACATCGACGCCATGCACGAGCGGGCCGGGCTCCTCCCCAAAGACTGGCAGTCCCGTCTGCCCCACGACAGCGCGCCCTACACCTCCACCATCGTCTTCCTCGTCCGGAAGGGGAACCCCCTGGGGATTCACGACTGGAAGGATCTGGTGCGCGAGGGGGTGAGCGTGATCACGCCGAACCCCAAGACTTCGGGGGGCGCCCGCTACAACTATCTCGCCGCCTGGGGCTACGCGCTCCGTGAGTTCGGTGATGAGAGCGCCGCGCACGACTTCCTCGCTCGCCTCTACGGAAACGTCCCGGTGCTCGACTCTGGCGCCCGCGGCGCGACGACCACCTTCGCCGAGCGGAGCATCGGAGATGTGCTGCTCACCTGGGAGAACGAGGCCTTGCTCTCCCTCAAGGAGCTCGGCGACAAGGCCGACGTCGAGCTGGTCGTCCCCTCGGTGAGCATCCTCGCAGAGCCGCCCGTCGCCTTGATGGATGCGTACGCTGACAAGCACGGCACCCGCAAGGTGGCGCAGGCCTACCTCGAGTTCCTCTACACGCCCCAGGCACAAAGCATCGCCGGCAAGCACTTCTATCGACCCTCGGACGCCGGCGCGGCCGCGGGGTTCGCAACCCAGTTCGCCGAGGTCACCCGCTTCACGGTGCGGGAGATCGCCGGCAGCTGGCGGGAGGCCCATGAGAAGCACTTCGCCGACGGCGGCGTGTTCGATCGCATCTACCAGCCGGGCGCCAAGGCGGCTCGCGCACGCTGACGAAAGGACCTGGCGGCGATGTTGCGACGGCGCGGCGTGCTCCCCGGCTTCGGCCTCAGCTTGGGCTACACGGTCTTCTATCTCGGCTTGTTGGTGCTGCTCCCCCTGTCGGCGCTGGCCGTGAAGGCCGGCGGCTTGGGCTTCACCGAGTTCTGGCGGAGCGCCCTCGACGCGCGGGCCATCGCCTCGTACCGCCTCACCTTCGGGCTCGCGCTGCTCGCCGCTGCCCTGAACGCCGTGTTCGGGGTGCTCGTAGCCTGGGTGCTCGTGCGCTACCGCTTCCCAGGGCGCAAGCTCGTCGACGCCTTCGTCGACCTGCCCTTCGCGCTGCCCACGGCCGTGGCCGGCATCGCGCTGACGGCGGCGTACGCGCCAAACGGCCCGCTCGGAGAGCCCCTGGGCCGCCTCGGGGTGCGCGTGGCCTTCACCCCGCTCGGCATTTTCGTCGCATTGACCTTCATCGGCATCCCGTTCGTCATCCGCACGGTGCAGCCGGTGCTCGAAGAGCTGGACCCGAGCCTCGAGGAGGCCGCCGCGATCCTGGGCGCGACACGTTGGCAGACCTTTCGTCGGGTGCTCCTGCCGGGGCTCTATCCCGCGGCGCTCACTGGTTTCGCGCTCGCCTTCGCGCGCGGCGTCGGTGAGTACGGCTCCGTCGTCTTCATCTCCGGGAACATGCCGATGAAGACGGAGATCGCCCCGCTCCTCATCGTCACCAAGCTCGAGCAATACGACTACGCAGGCGCGACCGCCATCGCCTGCGTCATGCTGACCGCGTCCTTCCTCGCGTTGCTCGCGATCAACCTGCTGCAGCGGCGCGTCCGAGGAGCGTCGTGAGCCGCCCCATCTCTCCGCCTGGCGGGCAGAGCCGCGACGCGAGGCACCGCGCCACCTCCGAGGAGAGCCCCGTGGCCCGCTGGCTCCTCATCGGCGCCGCTCTGCTCTTCCTCTGTGTCTTTCTGTTGGTGCCGCTCGTCATCGTGTTCTCGTCGGCCCTCGCCGACGGCGTCGACGCGTACCTGGCCGCGCTCGCCGACGATGAGACGCTGTCCGCCGTGCGCCTGACGCTGCTCGCCGCGGGCATCGCCGTCCCGCTGAACCTCGTCTTCGGCGTCATGAGCGCGTGGCTGCTGTCCAAGTACGACTTCCCGGGCAAGAGCGCCCTCGTCACGCTCATCGATCTACCGTTCAGCGTCTCCCCGGTGATCGCGGGCTTGATCTTCGTCCTGCTCTTCGGTGCGCACGGCTGGTTCGGACCGCTGCTCGCGGCCTGGGACGTCCGCGTCATCTTCGCGGTGCCTGGGATCGTGCTCGCCACCACGTTCATCACCTTCCCTTTGGTGACCCGCGAGGTGCTCGCCGTGATGCAAGCGCAGGGCAGCGACGAGGAGGAAGCTGCGCTCACCCTGGGTGCGACGGGGTGGCAGATCCTGTGGCGGGTGACCCTCCCCAAGGTGAAGTGGGGGGTGATCTACGGCGTCATTCTATGCAACGCCCGGGCGATGGGCGAGTTCGGCGCCGTCAGCGTCGTGTCCGGTCACATCCGCGGCGAGACGAACACCCTGCCTCTCCACGTGGAGGTCCTCTACGGAGAGTACGCCTTCGTCGGCGCCTTCGCCGTCTCGTCCCTGCTGGCTCTCCTGGCGATCGTCACGCTCGTGCTCAAGCAATGGGTCGAGTGGCGGGCGGAGCAGCGCACCACCGATCTCGCCACCCGGGCCGTCATCCCGGCCGCCGCGCGCAGCGTCGCGGCGGGCTGACGGGCCACTCCGCGCCGCCTCCTGATTCGCGTCCCTTCACCGCACCCCCGGAGAAAGCTCCCTGGAGAAAGCAATGTCCGTTCGAGTCACTGGGCTCATCAAGCGCTTCGGATCCCGTCGAGAGGTCCTCGCCGTCGACTCCGTCTCCTTCCAAGCTCCGGAGCGTGGCATCACGTCCCTGCTGGGACCGTCCGGATCCGGCAAATCCACCGTGCTCCGGCTCGTCGCCGGCCTGGAGTCCCTCGACGGCGGTGCGGTCGAGATCCACGGCCACGACGTCACGGCGACGCCGGTGCGTGAGCGACAGGTCGGGTTCGTCTTTCAGAACTACGCCCTCTTCAACCACATGAGCGTGGCCGAAAACGTCGGCTTCGGGCTCAGCGTACGCCGCACCGATCCGCGCGCGATCCGCGAGCGAGTCGAGGAGCTGCTCGAGCTGGTACAGCTCGCCGATTACCGGAACCGACTGCCCACGCAGCTCTCCGGCGGGCAACGCCAGCGCGTCGCGCTCGCCCGCGCGCTCGCGCCGAGCCCCCGTGTGCTCCTCCTCGACGAGCCCTTCGGTGCGCTCGACACGCAGGTTCGACTCGAGCTGCGTGAGTGGCTGCATCGCTTTCACGAGCAGACCCAGGTGACCACTCTCCTCGTCACGCACGACCAGGAGGAAGCGCTCGAGCTCTCCGAGCACGTCGTGTTGCTGCGGGGCGGCAAGGTCGAACAGGCCGGTAGCCCCGGAGACCTCTACGAGAACCCCGCCAACGCCTTCGTCGCGTCCTTCCTGGGGGGCGCCAAGGTCCTCACGGGCAGCGTCCGTCGGGGTCGCGCCGAGCTCCGCGGCGGCTTTGCTACGGAGTTCTCCGCGCAAGCGCTGGAGGCTCCCGGACACGGCCTAGAGGACGGAGCCGCGGTCGAAGCCTACGTGCGCCCCCATGACGTCCAGCTCGAGCGCCTCGACGCTGGCCCGAGCCGCGGCCCCGTGGGTCGGGTCGAGCGCCTGGTCCGCGTCGGCGCGCACGCGAAGGTCTCCGTGCTGCTCCGGGATGGCGATCTGATCTTTGTGCAGATGCCACACCACGAGCTGGAGGAGCGCGCCATCGATCTCGGCGCCGAGGTCGTCGTGCGGCTACGCCACGTCAAGGTCACACCTCGGCACAACTACGTGATCTGATGGCGATAAGCGCGGCGCGACGTCGGCGCCCTGGAACGATGACCAGATGGTGAGTTCGTGTGCGCCGATGAGATCGTCTTGGCCAGGGCACCAGGGAGCGACGTGTCGCAGAAAGTGGGCTGCAGAGCAGATCTTCACCGCGTGGGCGGAACGGGACCCGGGGGTGACGTGACGACCCTCGGCCGGTAGCCTGTGAGTCTCGGATCTGGGGATGGAAGCGACTCTGCTCTTGGTCAATCCTGCCGAGCTCCCGCGCGGGCTCGAGGAGCAGCTCTCTGCGAAGGGCGCCTTCGTGGAGACGACCCCGCTCGAGCAGCTCGAACCAGCGGTGATCGCCGTCGCCCCAGATCTGGTCGTGGCGACGTCCACGGGAGACCTCGACCGGATCATCGCGCTCCTCAAACATCAGGAGCCGAGCACGCCCCTCGTGGTCCTCGCCGACTGGAGGGAGCATCGGGCGCTGCGGGCCCGTGGAGAGCGGGTCATCGGCGCCGTGCTCTCGTGCGGAACCGCCGCGCCCCTGCTCGCGGCGCGCATCACCGAGTTCGGCGAACGCGCGGCACGCGGCGAACCCCTCCAGCGGACCCCGTCCGTGGCACCCGCCGCAAGGAGCGCACACCTCCCCGCCAAAGCAGCCACGACGACTGCCCGCACCGACCAGAGAGCGCGCGACGTCGCGAAGGCATCCACGACGGGGGCGCGCGACGACCACAGCACTCACGTCCCCACGAAAGCCCCCGCGACCTCGAACAACGACGCTCACGCCGCGCGCCCCATCTCTTCGAGGCCGCCACCCAAAGCGCGGAGCGCACACGTCCCCACGAAAGCCCCCGCGACCTCGAACAACGACGCTCACGCCGCTCGCTCCATCTCTTCGAGGCCGCCACCCAAAGCGCCCCCCCAGGTCGACGACCTCCGACCCATCAGCGCGAACCCCGCTGGAGGCGGTGAGGCTGCCGCGACGAGCGCCTCGCTCCCCTTCGGCGAGCAGACGCTCCCTCCCCTGCGCCTCGGCCTGGTGGACACGGATCTGACGCGCGCAGGTGCGGTCGCCGAGGAGCTCCGGCGCCACGGCGTGACGACCCAGCTCGTCTCCCCCGATCTGGACGCCACCCGCTGGCACCTGCTCCGGCGCCTCGCGCCCCACGGGCTCGTGGTCGACGAGGGGAGCCTCCTGGCCCGCACCGCCTGGCTGGAAGCCTTGCGGGAGGATCCCTTCCTGCGCCACGTCCGTCTCCTGGTCCTCCCCTTGACGCGCCTCTTCCAGGAGAGCTCCGGGGACGTGGACCTCCGCCCCCTCGCCCCGCTGCTGCTCCCCCTGGACGTCGAAGAAGCCGCACTGCGGGAGCGCCTCACCGCTGGAGCGGAGATCCACGTGCGCCTCGACCAGCTCGGGGTGCTGCGGTTGCTCGCGGTGCTCGGCGAGCGCGCGCGACCTACGCGACTCACCTGCGTCGAGGGCGATCTCCGGCTCTCCTGGGACCTGATCGGCGGTCGCGCCCTGAGCGCCCACCTCGACGGAGGCCCCCCGAGCGAGTCGACTCCCCTGCCCCCCGAGCGAGCCCTCGAGTGGCTCGTCGCCCACCCGGAGTGCCACGTCCACGCCGCCGAGATCCGGGAGCCCCCGCCTACCACCGACCTGGGGGCGTCCATCGAGGAGCTCCTCACCCGCGCCACCGATCGTGCGCTGGTCTCGGCCTCGCTCTCGGTGCCTCATCGAGCGTCGTCGGAGCCCCACGCCGAGTCGGGAGGCCGCGCCCGCGCGGCCCAGCTCGTGCTCCAGCGGCTCCTTCGTTCCGGGTTGGCACGGGCTCGCCAGGGTTGGTCAGGGCTCCGGAGCTGGATCGCTCCTCGCTGGCGCGAGCTCTCGCCGCCCCGCCGTCACGCGGCCCTCGGGGTCGGCGCCTTGCTGCTGCTGGCGCCGTTCGTCGCCGCTCTCGCCCGAGGCAACGATCTCGAGGCGCCTGTCACCACCCTCCAAGGCGCGACGCCCGACGAGCTGCCACCCCAAGAGCCGCCAGCGAGCGCTCCCTCGACGCCCGGCGCGAGCGCCGCGTCCCCTCCCTCCGCCAGCGCGGACGATCCGCCCGCGATGGACCCCGCCGGCGAGCGCGACCGCGAGCTGTTCCAGGTGAGCCCCGACATCCACATGACCCCCTGCGAGGAGTCGACCTCCGTCGCCGGTGAGTCCCGCGCGATGGCGTCCAGGTACCTCCACCGCGCCCGCAAGCAGCTCGTGGCCGGGAACGTCGAGGAAGCGCGCCTCCTCATGTGCAAAGCCGCGCTCCTCGAGCCGGCTGGGCCCGCCAGCGAGGGCCTCGCGCAGCTATATCTCACGGATCGCTCACTCAAGAACGCCCAGCACTGGGCGGAGGTCGCCCTCCAACACGATCCCGCGAACCGCTCCGCGCGGGAGCTGCTCGGAGACATCGCGAACCAACGCGGGGACGTCGCTGAAGCGCGCCGACACTGGCTCACGACGATGCAGCTCACGGGCGCCGAGACCGCGAAGCTCGAGGCGGTGAGCCGCAGCCACACACGGGGCGCACAGCGGGCCGCTCGCAGCAGTGATTTGCCCCGCGCCGAGCGCTACTTTCGGCGCGCCGTGACCTTGGACCCGCAGAACGCAGCCGCAGCGGCTGGCTTGGCGCAGGTCCTCTTCGATCTCGAGCAGCGGGAGGCCGCCCAGCGCTGGGCCCGGCACGCGCGGGAGCTCGATCCCGCGAGCCTCGCGCAGCTGGGCGCTGACCTCCTCGCGCTCCTCCCCTGAGCGGGGCTGAGCGGGGAGTGAGCGGCGCCCCAAGGCTAGTGGCGTTCCCCGACGCCGAGCCGCGTGCGCCGCGCAAGGTCTCGCGCGCTACGGTCTCACGTCGATCGGCTCGCGCCGTAGCCCTGGGGATGCGCCTGGAACCAGCGGTACGCGCTCCGGATGATCTCCTCGATGTCCGTGCGCTGGGCGCGCCAGCCGAGCTCACGCTCGATCTTGCTGGCGTCGGCGTAGAGGCTCGGGGGATCTCCGGGGCGGCGCGCTCCTCGCGTCACGGTCAGCGGCGTGCCCACCACCCGCTCCGCCGCGTCGATGATCTCCCGCACGCTGTAACCTCGTCCGATCCCCAAATTGTAGACGCGCGCGTCACCGGGCTCGAGCGCCTCCATCACGCGGACGTGAGCCTCCACTAGATCCTCCACGTGGATGTAGTCCCGCACGCATGTGCCATCGGGGGTCGCGTAGTCCTCACCGAAGATGGTGACGCCCTCTCGCCGCCCGAGGGCAGCCTGGAGGATCACGGGGATCAGGTGCGTCTCTGGATCGTGGTCCTCTCCCACCGATCCGTCTTCAGCCGCCCCCGCCACGTTGAAGTACCGCAGCGCCGCGTGGGCGAAGCTCGGTGCCTTGGCCGCGTAGTCGCGGATCATGATCTCCGACATGAGCTTCGACGAGCCGTAGGGATTGATGGGCGCCTGGGGCGTCGACTCGCGGATCGGCAGCTCTTCGGGCTCGCCGTAGGAGGCGCAGGTGCTCGAGAAGACGAGCCGCGCCACGTCCGCGCGCTCCAACGCCTCGAGCACGCTCAAGGTGCCACGCGTGTTGTTGTCGTAGTACGCCAGGGGCTCGGCCACCGACTCGCCGACGTAAGCGAGCGCGGCGAAGTGCATGACACACTCGATGCGATGTGCGGAGAGCGCTCTCGTCAGCGCGTCGGTGTCCCGCACGTCGAGCTCGATGAAGGGCACGTCTGCGGGCACGGCCTCGCGGTGACCGCGGCTCAGGTTGTCGAGGGCGACGGGGGTGTGACCGCTGCGAAGCAGCGCGCGGAGCGCGTGGGATCCGATGTAGCCCGCTCCGCCGGTGACCAGTACCTGCATGGCGGATCGCCTACCGCGAATCGCTCCGTAACGGGCGTGGAAAATGCACTCACGGCGCAGGACCAAGAAAACCAGCGGGGATGGCCGGGCGCACGCCTAGGGTCCGCCCGGAGATCGAGCGGACCGCGTGGCCGCTCAGCGTCCCTTGGAGGTCACCCGCTCGGCGAGCACGGGCTCGACGACCCGACCCGATTCAGCGTTGACGGCGCGCCCAGCTTCTGCCGACAACCAGGCCAGGATCAACGACAACGACAGCACGACGCCGCTCGCCCACAGGGCCCCGGTCGCACCGAACACAAAGAACACGGGCAACACGAGGGCGCCGCCACCGACGAGCAAGGACCACCCCACGACCCAGAGCGACCAGCCCATTCCCATTCGTTCCGGTGACTCCATCTCGTTCTCCGCGGTCTTTGTGTCAGTACCTCAATCTCGAGCCCCTCGTTCACGAGCGGCCCTGCACTCCTCTAGCTTAATGCAGTTGTCGGACAGACACGCGATTCTCGGCGAAAAAAAAGGCGCCCAGCGATTTTCTCCGGTCGCGCCCCCAGATCCGGGGGAATCGACATGTGGTAATGTGGCCCCAGGAAACCTACATGGTAGATGAACCTGAGAGTCGCTCGGACGTCCACCCCCTCCCCCTGCGGGTCCTAAGTCCTGGCGCTCGGGGCTGCCTGGCATAGTTCATCGGTCACTCACGCTATCGTCCTACAACCCACGAGCCAGCCATGTCTCTCGTCCTGACGCCCTCGCTGTCCTTGCCGACGACCGATGCCCCTGCCTCGAAGGGTGCCGCCGTCGAGC
>JAEWOQ010000427.1 GCA_023460875.1 Pseudomonadota bacterium | reverse complement strand
ACCAGGAACTCGGCTCGGGGCCGCCGGTCCACGCCGGGGAGGCGGAGGCGCCGTCGACGCCACCGGGCTCGGCGGTCGTGCCGGGGGCGGAGGTACGGAAGGGAGAGGGGCCTTGGAGCGCCGGGGCGGCGGCGGGCGGGATGGGGGGGGCGGGCGAGACGTATCCGCTGTGATCTGCTCTGCGGACGCCGCATCGGCGGACGACGCAGCAGCTCCCTCGGACTTGGATGCCTCCTCCGCGCCCGCGCTGACCCCCGACGTCGCCGTCGGCTCGGAGGGTTCATCGGCGGGGGTGGATGGCCGAGCGCTCTTTCCGCGCGACGCTCGCGACGGCTGCCCGGAGGGGCGATGGGAAGAACGAGGGGGACGGGACGCGCGCGACTTCTTGGAGGCTTGATCGACCATGATAATCCCAGGAGGCCCCGGAGCTTACTCCCATTCCGACCGCAACCCGGTACCCTTGGCCTGGTCATTGGTCCAAGAGCGGCGCAGCACAGCGCCGCTGGGCTGGAAATCTCTTACGTCGCAGGAATTTCCAGATTCTATTTCATCGGAGCCTCTGGCCATGAGCGGCCATAACGAAAAGACTGGAGCATGGGCGGAAGACTGGTGGACGGTAAGTGGGTGTCCGAAGACTGGACCCCCGATGAGGAAGGCCGCTTTCGACGGGAGGCGACCACCTTCCGAGATCGCGTCTCGGCGGATGGCTCCGGATCGTATCCGGCGGAGGCCGGGCGCTATCACCTCTACGTCTCCCACGCGTGCCCGTGGGCCCACCGGACCCTCATCGTCCGCAAGCTGCGCCGCCTCGAAGACGTGGTGTCCGTCAGCGTCGTGAGTCCACTCCTGGACGACGAGGGCTGGCACTTCGGGCCCGACGAGGAGCTGCGTGACCACCTGTTCGACGCCCGCTATCTGCGGGAAATCTATACGCGGGCCGCGCCGCGCTACACCGGCCGCGTGACGGTCCCCGTGCTCTGGGACAAGGAGCGCGGGACGGTCGTGTGCAACGAGTCGCGCCTCATCATCCGTACCTTCGACAGGGACATGTTGGAGCTCGGCGATCGGAGCGTGACCCTCTGCCCGCCCGACCTGGAAGCGGACATCGATCGGGTGCTCGACGACATCTACGAGCCGATCAACAACGGGGTGTACCGGGCTGGGTTCGCTGGCTCGCAGCTGGCCTACGACGAGGCCGTCACGGAGGTCTTCGAAGCGCTGGATCGCTACGACGACCTGCTGTCCCGCCGCCGCTACCTGATCGGAGACCGCCTCACGGAGGCGGACGTCTGCCTGTTCACGACCCTCCTGCGCTTCGACGTGGTCTATCACTACCACTTCAAGTGCAACGTGCGGAAAATCGGGGACTACCCGCACCTCTCCGGGTACCTGCGCGACCTCTACCAGCACCCCGGGGTCGCCGAGACCTGCCACCTCGACCACATCAAGCAGCACTATTACTGGAGCCATCCCCAGGTGAACCCCACGCGGATCATCCCCCGGGGGCCAACCGTCGACCTGTCGAGCCCCCACGGCCGCGAACACCTCGGCGGTTGAGCTCCTCGCCCCTGCCGCAAGGGCGGGCATCCGTGCTATGGGAGCGCCCCGTGGCCGCCCCCCCCCTTCCCCGAACGGCCGAACTCCTGATTTTCCGAGGGGTTCGGGCACTCGACCCATCCAGCCAGCTCGACGCCCAGGTGGACGTCGTCATCGAGCGCGGGACCATCACCCGCGTGGGTCCCGGGGCCGCCAACGGCTACCTCGGGGCCGAGGGGGCCCGGATCGTTGACGGGACGGGCAAGTGGCTGCTGCCCGCCTTCGTGGACCTACACGCTCACCTGCGGGAGCCAGGGCACGAGTACAAGGAGGACGTCCACTCCGGGCTGAACGCGGCCGCTGCCGGCGGCTACGCCCACGTCTGCGTGATGCCCAACACGCGCCCCGTCAACGACACCCGGGCGGTGACAGAGCTGATGCTATCGCGAGCGCGGGAGCATGGCGGGCCGTCCCTGCACCCCATCGGCGCGATCACCAAAGGTCAGCAGGGGCAGGATCTGACGGAGATGGCGGAGCTCCGTGACGCGGGGGCCGTGGGCGTCAGCGACGACGGCGTCTGCGTCATGTCCGCCGCCGTGATGCGGCGCGCCCTCGAGTACGCCCGCAACTTCGACTTGCCCGTCATCCAGCACGCCGAAGATCACACGCTCACCGCGGGCGCCCACATGCACGAAGGCGCGGTCTCCGCGCAGCTGGGCCTCAAGGGTTGGCCCCGGGTGGCCGAGGACATCATCATCGCCCGAGACGTGCTCCTCGCCGAGTACACCGCCGCTCGCTACCATGCCGCTCACATCTCCACGCTCGGGGCGGCGCGCATCATCGCCGAAGCAAAATCCCGCGGTCTCCCGGTGACGGCGGAGGTGACCCCCCACCACCTCCTGCTCACGGACGGCGCCGTGGTCGGCTACGAGACCGCGTGCCGGGTCAACCCGCCCCTGCGCGAAGAGCAGGACGTCGCCGCGCTGCGGCGCGCCCTGGCGGACGGGACCATCGACGCCATCGCGACGGACCACGCCCCTCACTCGCCCCTCGAGAAGGACGTGGAGTTCGCGGAGGCCAGCCCAGGCATGATGGGGCTCGAGCTCTGCTTCGGCCTACTGGTGCAGCTGGTCGGTCGAGACGGGCTGACCCTGGCGCGCCTCGTCGATGCCATGAGCCAGGCGCCCGCGCGCGTGATAGGAATTGAGCCGCCGCGCATCCGGGAGGGCGCGCGGGCAGAGCTCACCCTGGTGGACCCTCAGGCCCGCTGGATCCCCGCGGAGCGGCGTCTGCAGACGAAGAGCCTCAACTCGCCCTTCCTCAAGAGCGAGCTCGGCTCGAAGATACTCATGACGCTGGCCCACGGCGCCATCGTCTTCGACGAAGTAGGAGCGACCACGTGACTCAAGCTTTTCTCGCCCTCGCCGATGGAACCGTATTCGAGGGTCAGAGTCTCGGAGCCGACGGGCAAACCACCGGCGAAGTCGTGTTCACGACCGGCATGACCGGCTACCAGGAGGTCCTCACGGATCCCTCCTACAACGGTCAGATCGTGACGATGACCGCGCCGCACATCGGCAACACGGGCATCAACCGTGAGGACTCGGAGAGCGAGGAGGCCCCTTATGTGGCCGGCTTCGTCGTCCGCGACGCGAGCCCCCTGGTCTCGAACTGGCGCTCCGAAGAGGATCTGGGCACGTACCTGCGCAGGAACTCCATCGTCGCCATCAGCGGCCTCGACACGCGGGCCCTCACCCGGCACCTCAGGGACCACGGCTCACAGAACGGCTGCATCGGCACGGGCAACCCCGATGACCTCGTGGATCTGGCCCGCGCGGCGCCCTCGATGGAAGGGCTCGATCTGGTGAGCCGGGTCACCCCCAAGGCGCGCTACGAGGTGACCGAGGGGCTCGCGGAGTGGTCCCCCGAGGTGATGGCGGAGCGCTTGGTCGCCAGGAACGGGGCCCCCCTGCGGGTCATCGCCTTGGACTTCGGCACGAAGCGCAACATCCTGCGCTGCCTGGTGGATTCGGGGTGTCACGTCACGGCCGTGCCGGCGCACACCTCGGCTGCGGAGATCCTCGCGGAGAACCCCGACGGCGTCTTCCTATCGAATGGCCCGGGAGATCCAGCGGCCGTCGAGTTCGCGGTGAAGACCGTTCGAGAGCTGCTCGGCAAGAAGCCGATCTTCGGCATCTGCCTCGGCCACCAGCTGCTCGCCCGCGCGCTCGGCGCGACGACCTACAAGCTGAAGTTCGGACATCGCGGCCTCAACCAGCCCGTGAAGGACCTGGCCACGGGCAAGGTCGAGATCACCAGCCAGAACCACGGGTTCGTGGTGGATGTAGACTCGATCGCCAAGGTGGCCCGCTCCACGCACCTGCACCTCAACGACGGCACCAGCGAGGGCCTCGAGGCGCCGGAAGCGCGCGCGTTCAGCGTCCAGTATCATCCCGAGGCGGCGGCTGGCCCCCACGACGCCTTCTACCTGTTCCGGCGCTTCACGGATCTGATGCGCGGTTGATCCCTCTGCGCCCCAGCACCATGAGCAGCCCTGGAATCTCCACTGAGCAGGACGCCCGATGAGCGATCGCCCCGAGCGCACGATCCACTTCGTCAGCCTCGGCTGCCCCAAGAACCGCGTCGACAGCGAGGTCATGCTGGGGGTCGCCCATGGGGAGGGCTTCCGCCACGTCGTGGATCCCGCGGACGCAGAGGTGATCGTCGTAAACACCTGCGGCTTCATCGACGCCGCCAAGCAGGAGTCCATCGACACCATCCTCGAGCTCGCCGATCAGAAATCGACGGGGCGCTGCGAGAAGCTCGTGGTCACCGGCTGCCTGAGCCAGCGCTACTCCGGGGAGCTCGCGGAGGGGCTGCCCGAGGTGGACCACTTCCTGGGCTCGAGCGACATGCTCAAGATCCGGCACGTGCTCGCGGGCGCCGCGGATCGGATGCTCGTCGGGAACCCCGCCGACTGGGTCGTGAGCGCCGCGGATCCCCGCAAGATCTCGACCCGTGGAGCGAGCGCCTACGTGAAGCTCGCTGAGGGGTGCAATCGCTCCTGCTCCTTCTGCGTGATCCCGAAGCTCCGCGGCAAGCAGCGCTCGCGCACCATCGACGACGTGGTGCGGGAGGTGGAGGGCCTGGTGGCGGCAGGGGTGGTCGAGGTGAACCTCGTCTCCCAGGACACGGTCGCGTACGGGCGGGATCTAGGCGACGGCACGGGCCTGGCGGCTCTCGTCCGCCGGGTCGCGGACGTCCCCGGGCTGCGCTGGTTGCGCATCTTCTACCTGTACCCCGAGCGACTCGACGACGAGCTCATCGAGCTCATCGCTCAGCACCCGACGGTAGTGCCCTACGTCGACATGCCCCTCCAGCACAGCGCGGACGCGATGCTGCGCAGGATGCGGCGCGGCCACGGTGGAGCGCGGCTCCGCCAGTTGGTGGAGCGGCTGCGCACCTCCATCCCCGATCTCACCTTTCGCACGGCCTTCATCGTGGGGCACCCGGGGGAGACGGACGAGGAGTTCGCCGACCTGTGTGAGTTCGTCGAGTGGGCGGAGTTCGAGCGCGTGGGGGTGTTCCAGTACTCCGACGAGGCCGAAGCCGCCGCCAACGACATGGACGGCAAGGTGTCGGCGAGCGTGATGAAGGCGCGCGCCAAGAAGCTCATGGGCTTGCAGCGCCGCATCAGCAAGCGAAAGAACCGAGCGCTCGTCGGCCGGGAGCTCGAGGTGCTGGTCGAGGGTACGAGCGAAGAGAGCGAGCTGGTGCTCGTGGGACGTCATCGGGGGCAGGCGCCGGAGATCGACGGGTGCGTCTACCTCTCCGGGGAGCCCGTCGCGCCCGGGCAGCTCGTTCGGGTGACCGTCACCCAGGCCACCGACTACGATCTCCTCGGCGAGGTGGACGAGAGCTCCCTCATCGCTGGGACCCCCTCTGCAACCCTCGGGTCGGCGCTGGTCCACCACGGCAGCGACGGCCGCCGTGTCCTGCGCACGGTATCCTGAAAGCCGGCTGCTGCCGAGCTCGGTAAACTAGAGGCCGCGGCGACCGAGCCGAGAGGTCAGCGCCCAGGTTCGTCGCGCTCGCCGGACGGCGCGCCGCCCATCCCCTCTCCTCCCGCTCCGATCGGACCTTCAGGGACGATGACGACGAGCGCGGCGCTGTTCTCCCCATCCTTCGTGTACCAGAAGGTGAGCCGGTCGCCGGGATCGGCTGCGATCGTGAAATCGTAGGCGCCGTCCGGGTGGGTCTGCTGGCCGCTGATGAGATCCGTGCGGACGTTGAGGGCGGAGACCCGGACCTCCCCAGGGGCTCTCCCGGTGAGGCGCACGTTCCCAGCCGCATCGGGGCCGGCGAGTTCGGGCCGCGCGGGGGGAGGCAGCGGCAGGGTCGGCGAGAGGCAGGCGCCAGCGACGAGTCCCGCCAGCACGGTAGCGAAGAGGCGACGGGACGTGAGGCGGGCAGGCACGGGCCCCAGAGTAGCACGCTCCGTGCCGAGCCGATCGGCTCGCGCATTTCCAAAGGATCATCAGGAGTTACCCGAAATCTGGCGGGACCGGGAGCCAACGATGTTGGCGATATGGCGCTCCAGCGCCAACTAGCGGGTCCTCGGAGGACGCAGCGCTCCCGGGTTGATGCGGCCGGCGCGCCGAGAGCGCCCCCCGTCGTTCACGTGCTCCGTGGCACCCCTATCGAATGCCTCGAGTCGGGGGGTCTACCGGTGGAGCTGGCTCCGCCCGCTGCCGTGGCTCCTGGCTGCCTCTTGCCTGGGCCACGGAGCCAGCGGCGACGCTCTGCGAGGTGTCCCTCACGAGAGGCTCGAGCTCTCCGAGCTCCGCTGGATCGATCCCGCCCCGCGAGGCTTGGCCTCTCTGTGGGCGCGCCCCAGGGCCGTCGTCGTGGCGGCCTCCGCTGGACAGCCCACAGATGTGTATCTGAGCTCCGGGCGCTTCGGACCCGACGGGCAGCTGCTCGAGCTCTCCCCCCTCCACAACCTGACGAAGACGCCCGGTGTGGCGGAGCACGCCCTGCAGGTCCGCGCACTGCGCGCTGCGTGGCTGAGGGGTTCACCGGAGGGAGTCGTGGGCGCGACGATGGTCACCTTCGAGCCTCCCCCCACCCCCGCTCGCGTCCTCGGTTGCTGGGTGTTCGAGGCCGAAGGGTGTCCGCAGCTCGCCCACCAGGCGGACTGGACACGACTGCAACGCTGGCAGCAGCGCGTCGAGGCGTGGCAGGAGCTCGGCTTGCCCCAGCCGCTCGAGCGCCGGACGCTTCAGCTCACCTCGCCTGCTCGCGCCCTGCGAGTGAGCCTCGCTGCCGTCGACGAGCGCCTCCCCCGGTGGGAGGTGGAGACGAGCGGCCGCCCCGGAGACGTGACCACCTGGCTCGCAGAGCGGCTGCGGGAGAGCCCTCTCGGAGAGCAGGGGGTGGCGCTCCTGAAGGCGGTCGGCTTCGCGGGACGGGACTATGCCCGGCGCGCCGCGACAGCGTTCTTCGAAGAAGAGCCGACCGAGGGCCTCGCCGTGGATCTCGGAGGACTCGTGCATCGCCCCGCCGCCGTGTCGGACCCAGGCAGGCTCGAGGGCTGGCCACCAGCGCCCCTCACTCCGCCCCTCGGCTCCGCCGCACCGGACGAGGGCATGTGGCTCTCCCTCGACGACGACCCGTTCGTCCCGCGGACGCCCGAGGGACATACCCCCTTCCTCTTCACGTACCTGCGTCCGGACGCGAAACGCCCCCACGTCCAGGTTTACGTCATCCTCTGGGATCCTCGCCGGGTGGAGCTCCACGCGGTCGGCGGGACCGCGGAGCCCCGGAGCGAGCGGGGCGAGCGAGGGAGCGGCCGCGTCCCCCGAGATCCTCGAGTCCTCGAGCGGCTGGCGGGCGCGTTCAACGGGGCGTTCCGAACACGCCACGGCGAGTTCGGCATGGCGGCGGAGGACACGCTCTACATCCCGCCCAAGCCCTACGGAGCGACCATCGCCACCCTCGACGACGGCTCAACGGCCTTGGGGACGTGGCCCGACGCTCCAGGCCTTCCCGGCACCCTGCGGAGCTTCCGCCAGAACATGACCCCGCTCCTCCAAGACGAGCGTGCGAACCCCTACAAGCGCCATTGGTGGGGCGGCACCCCCGAGGGGTGGCGGCACGAGTCCTTCACCGTGCGCACCGCCCTGTGCCTCACCCGCGACGGCCTGCTGGCGTACCTCTACGGGGACTTCCTCGATCCGAGCTCTCTGATCGCCGCAGGCCAGGCCCTGCGCTGCGACTACGCCGTCCACCTGGACATGAACGCTGGCCACACCGGCTTCGAGCTGTACCGCGTCGCTCCCGCGGGGTGCTTGCCCGCGCCGGTCTCCCTCGATCCAGCGTGGCAGGCGCGCGGCGCCGTCCCGGACGCCCCGGGCTACGAGTTCCTAGCGCGCCGCATGACCCGGCGCATGCCGCTCATGAACTTCCCCCGATACATCCACCGAGAGCAGCGGGACTTCTTCTACCTGACCTTGCGGCCCAGCCCCGGCCAGCGCCCCCTCCCGAGCTCTTGGCGCCCCGGCGGACCCGTTGGCGGATGGACGCTCGGCGCGCTCGGACCCGGTGGTGCCCCGAGCCCATGGGCACACGCCTCCGCGCACCCGTTCCCCCACCGCCCGGAGCTCGGGGTGCACCTCGTGGCCCTCGATCCGACCCGCCTCCGTCCAAGCGCCTCAGGGCGAGCGCTCACGGAGGACTCACCTCACGGTGTCGGCGCGCCGCTGGTCGTGCCCCCTCCGTCGTCTCCCCGCTGGTTCGCCACCCTGGAGAGCGCCGAGGCTCCTGGGTCCGCCGTCTCACCAGGCTCCACGGATGAAGACGCTGTCGCCTTGTGGTGGACACCTCGAGGGTTCGAGATCGCCCGACGACAACCGACCGGCGCCCGCCCGCTCGCGTCCTTGGTCCCCGTCGAGGGGGACGGGGAGGCCGCCGTGGCGCTGCTCGGCATCGATCCGGACGGCTTCCTCCTCTATGCAGAGCTGGACGGGGAGCAAGGAGTGACGCGTGAGCAGCTCTCGACCCTGGCCGAGCCCCTCGCCCTCGAGCCCGCCCTCGCCCTGGGCAAGAAGCTGCGTTGGAGCTTCGTCGCAGACGGCGCCACCCCCGCGGCCCACGACGTCCCAAAACTGGAGGACACGAGCTCCCGCTCGACGCTCCCTCGACGTCGGGTCGACCTCTGGGCGATCGAAGGCCCCCGGGCGACGCGGCTCTTTCCGGAGACTCCCGTCGTCGAGCCCCGTGTCTGGGCATATCGGCAACTCACCCACCTGCCGGTGACAGTCGAGGAGCAGCTCACCTCACCGGACCAGGCGAACCGACCCCCCGCGCGCTGATCCGTAGATGGGTTTGAGCGCCGTGTGTCTTCAGCAATTTTTTGCCCCCCGCCTGTGACACTTCGGCAAGATCCGATCCACGCAGCCGGGAAATTCGGCTTTGCTCCCTCGCCAACCTATCCCACCCCAGCTATTCTTCCCCAGACGAAATTGTTGTCGGCCCGAGGGTTTCCTGGGACTTCGCCGTCACCTCGACCTCGGCTTCGCCCCAGGCTCGCCGACATTCCGGGGCATCTGTCGCTTACTGCGCCCCGTAGGAGAATGACCGACCAATGAGTACCAAGGGCTCCGATCTGGACGTCTTCGAGGGTCTTTCCAAGAAGCCCTCGACCGCGCCGAGCAACGTCCGCCAGAAAACCCTGCTTGGGATTGCCGGTACTCCCTCTCGACCAGGTGCGCCTCCTCCCCCGCCGCCCCAGTCCGTGGTCCCACCGCC
>JAEWOQ010000426.1 GCA_023460875.1 Pseudomonadota bacterium | reverse complement strand
ACGCTCGCTCGAGCCAACCTTCGAGCTGCGCCAGATCGCGGCACCCCGCGATCTCGCCGCGTTGGCTCGCCGACAACTCAATGCCACGACGCTCCAGCACCCTCAGCACGCCTGCGGCGAGACCCTTGGCCTCGCCCTCGGCCCGACCCTCGGCCCGCCCCTTGGCCTCGCCGTCGGCTCTCAGAATATCTGCTCCGGTCATGAATGCTGTCTCCATCCTCGGCCCCAGCGCCCGGAAGTAGGCCCCAAGACCCTCCGGGCTCGTGCGCGGGACCTGCAAAAGGTAGCTCACCCGCGCCAAAAAGGCGCCTCACAGCGGCTCCCCACTTGCGTTGACCGTGCCCTCCGCCGCCCGTTGGCGCCCCTGTGGCGGCGTGCTCGAAGGATTTTTCCCTCTCGGCTGGGCCCGGGCTGCGCCCCGACGGCCGCGACGGGCGTTCATGGAGAAATTCACGAAACCTCGAATTGACAGGCCGAGCTCCTCCGTTAGAGCCTCCCTGTGGCGCGCTGCGCGGCATCGGTCGACCGGCTCGTCCTCCTCTCGCCTCGCTGCTCCAAGCCTGCCCGACCCCGCTTCGGTTCTCGACGGCGGGTTCTCCCACGACGGGTCTCCTCGCGAAGGGTTCTCGCCCCATCGCGCGGAGCTCGCGGCTCCTCCCCAGGCGGAACCGAAGGCCCGCCCCGTCGAGCCCCGCGTCGGTGGGCAACGCCCGCAGACCGCCGCTCCCGACACGAATGCCCCGATGGCCGTCCTCATCCTCACGACCCTAGCCCTCAGCCCTCTCGCCGCTTGGCTCGGACGGCGCTCCGCGCGCTGGGCGCAGCTGTTGGCGCTGTGGCCTCTCTTCCTCACCGTCTGGTTCGCGCGCGGCTTTCACACGGCGCTGACAGGTGAACCGCTCACCGATCGGCTCTCGTGGATCCCCAGCATGGGGCTCGAGCTCTCCTTCCGTTTGGATGGCCTGAGCGGGCTGTTCGCGTTGCTCGTCACGGGCATCGGCACCTGCATCGTCGTCTACGGCGCGCACTACTTCGACGGACACCCGCACAGCGGACGCTTTCAGGCCACCCTCTTCGGCTTCATGACCGCCATGCTCGGGGTGGTCCTCACAGACAACGTCCTGGCTCTGTTCGTCTTCTGGGAGCTCACCGGCTTCACCTCGTTCCTCCTCATCGGCTTCGAGCACCGAAAGCCCGAGGCGCGCAGAGCGGCGATCCAGGCCCTCATCGTCACCGGCAGCGGCGGCCTGGCGCTGCTCGCGGCCGCCGCCTTGCTCATCCAGGTCACGGGGAGTGAGTCCCTCCTCACCCACGCCCAGAGCGGAGAGCTGCTCCGCGATCACGCCCTCTACCTCCCCATCGTCCTTTGCCTGCTGCTCGCGGCCTTCACCAAGTCGGCGCAGTTCCCGTTCCAGTTCTGGCTGCCGGGAGCGATGGCCGCCCCGACCCCGGTGAGCGCCTACCTTCACTCAGCCACCATGGTGAAGGCCGGCGTCTACCTGGTCGCGCGCATGAGCCCCGCCGTAGGGGGCACGCAGCTCTGGACCTGGACGATCACCGCCGTAGGCGCCCTCACCATGCTCGGCGCCGCCTACCGCGCGGTCCAGGAGACGGATCTCAAGAAGATCCTCGCCTACTCCACCGTGAGCGCGCTGGGCACGATCTTCTTCCTGCTCGGGCTCGGCACGCCGGCGACGCTCACCGCCGCGGTCGGCTACATCGTCGCTCACGCTTGTTACAAGGGGACGCTCTTCCTCGTCACTGGCGTCATCGATCATCAGACCGGCACCCGCGACGTCACCCGGCTCGCCGGGCTCCGGCGCGTCCTCCCGCTGACCGCCGCGGCCGGCGGGCTCGCCGCGCTGTCGATGATGGGCTTGCCGCCGTTCTTTGGTTTCCTCGCCAAGGAGCTCGCCTACGAGGCGGTGCTCGGGCAGCCGCTCGTCCCCCAGGTCGCCCTCGGAGCGCTGGTCGTGGCCAGCGCGCTGCTCGGGCTCTGCGGTCTCCTCGTCGGCTACGCGCCCTTCGCGGGCAAGCTCCCCGAAGAGTTCCGTGAGACGCGCCGCGCATCCGCCGGCCTGTGGCTGGCGCCGCTGTTCCTGGGCTGTTTGGGCACCTTGGGGCTGTTCGCGGGCGCGCTCTCCGCCCCCCTCGAGATCGCCGCCCGCGGCGTCGTCGGGCGAGCGCTCCCCCTCGAGCTCGCCCTGTGGCACGGGGTGACCCCGCCGCTGTTGCTCAGCGTCGCCACCGTCGCCCTCACCCTGCTGCTGTACTGGCAGCGCCATAACGTCCGGCGCTTCGCGTGGCCCCGGGCCCTGGGCACGGCGCGTCTCTACGACGGCGCCGTCGGCGCCCTCGACGCGATCAGCCAGCGCGTCTCGCGGCCGCTACAGGCCGCCCCGCTCACCTCGTACATCCTCGTCTTCGTGGTGACGACGGGCGTGCTCATCGGGACGGGGCTGTCGCTGAGCGTCCGCGTCCACCTGCCATCCCTCGTCCCGCTCCGCGCTTACGAGGTGCTCATCGTGCTCTTGGTGATCGCCGCCGCGCTCACCGCCGTGCGCGCGCGGACGACCATGACCGCTGTGCTCTCCCTGGGCACCGCGGGCTATGGCGTCGCCCTCACCTTCCTCCTCTATGGCGCGCCCGACCTGGCGATGACCCAGTTCTCGGTGGAGACGCTCACGGCCATCATCTTCGTGTTCGTCTTCTGGCAGTTCCCCAAGGTGGAGGAGACCACCTCGCGCATGGCGCGGATCCGTGACGGCGTCGTGTCGATGGCGTTCGGCTGGTACATCTTCGTCCTCACCCTCGTGACGGCCATCAACCCGACGAGCTCGGGGCTCAGCAGCTTCTACGCCGAGGCCGCGCCGACCCTCGCCCATGGCCGCAACATCGTGAACGTGATCCTCGTCGACTTCCGCGCCCTCGACACCCTGGGCGAGATCACGGTGCTCGTGACGGCGGCCGTCGGCGTGGCCGCGCTCCTCCACATCGCCAGCCAGGAGAGGCTCGCCCGATGAACTCGATCATCCTCCGGACCGCGGCGCGGGTGCTCATGCCCCTCCTGCTCATGTTCGCCGTGTTCCTGCTCCTGCGCGGTCACAACCTGCCCGGCGGCGGCTTCGTGGCGGGGCTCATCGTCGCGATCGCCTTCGTCTTGCTGATGCTCGCCGACGGGATCGAGGCGGCGCGCAAGGCCCTGCTCGTCGATCCCTGGAGCCTGCTCAGCATCGGCCTCCTCGTGGCGCTCGCGAGCGGCCTCATCCCCGTCGCGGCGGGGCTGCCCTTCTTGACGGCCTGCTGGGCCGAGCTGGGACCGCCCGAGTGGGGGCTGCTCGTCGGCACGCCGCTCCTCTTCGACATCGGCGTCTGCCTGGTCGTCATCGGGGTCGTGCTCACCATGACCTTTCGCCTCGCCGAGGATTGAACCGTGGAACTCCTCTTCGCCCTCACAGCAGGCGTGCTCTACGCCTCCGGACTCTACCTGATGCTGCGGCGCCGCTTGGCGCAGCTCATCATCGGTCTGGGGCTCCTCACCAACGGCACGAACATCCTCATCTTCACCTCCGGCGGCCTCACCCGCACCAACCCCCCGGTGCTGTCCCCCGACGCGATCGAGACCACCGAGCCCTTCGCGGATCCCGTCCCGCAGGCCCTCATCCTGACAGCCATCGTCATCGGCTTCGGTGTGCTCGCCTTCTCTCTCGTGCTCGCCCACCAAGTCCACCGTTCGAGCGGCACGGACGACGTAGGAGACCGACAGTAGATGCTCCTCATCCTCCCCATCATCGTGCCGATGCTCACGGCGGCCCTCCTGCTCCTCGTTCGGCACAGGGGCGTCCAGCGCTGGTTCGCCTTCCTGGGCTCGATGACCCACCTGGGCTGCGGCGTCGCCCTGTTCCTCCTCGTCCAGGCGGAGGGCATCCAGGTCCTGCAGAGCGGCTCGTGGAAGGCGCCCTTCGGGATCGTGCTGGTCGCCGACACGCTGACGACCTTGCTGGTGATCGCGGTCGGCATCGTCGGCTCGGCGACGACGGCCTTCGGCTTCGCGGGGGTGGATCCGCGCCGCGAGTCCGGCGGGTATCACGCCCTGTTCATGGTCCTGCTCATGGGGGTCTCCGGGGCGTTCCTCACCGGAGATCTGTTCAACCTCTACGTGTGGTTCGAGGTGATGCTCGTGGCGTCCTTCGTCCTCATGGCGCTCCACCGGACGAAGGCGCAGGTCCACGCGGCCTTCACCTACGTCACCCTGAACCTCTTGGCCTCGGCCATCCTGCTCACCGCCCTAGGGCTGCTCTATGGGCAGTCCGGGACGCTGAACATGGCCGATCTCTCCCGCCAGTGGAGCACGGCGGGCCCGCCGCCTCTGCACCTGCCGCTCGCCCTGCTCTTCCTCACGGCGTTCGGCATCAAGGCGGCGCTCTTCCCCTGGTTCTTCTGGCTGCCCGCCTCGTACCACACGCCGCCGGCCGCCATCAGCGCCATCTTCGCGGGGCTGCTCACCAAGGTGGGCGTCTACTCGATGATCCGCGTCTTCACGCTGCTGTTTCAGCGCGTCTCCCCGGGCATCTACACGCTCATCCTCGTGTTGTCCGCCGTGACCATGGTGGTGGGGGTGACCTGCGCGCTGACTCAACGAGATTTTCGCCGGGTGCTCTCCTTCAACCTGGTCGGGCACATCGGCTACACGACGCTAGGCCTGGGCCTTCTGAGCCCGGTCGCCCTGGCGGGCTCCCTGCTGTACGTCCTGCACCACATCGTGGCCATCACCAACCTCTACCTCGTGGGCGGGATCTTCCTTCGGGTCCGCCGGACCACCGAGTTCAGCAGCTTGGGCTCGCTGTACCGCACCCACCCCTACGTGGCGCTGCTGGCCCTGGTCCCCATCTTCGCCCTCGCCGGCATCCCCCCCCTGTCTGGCTTCATCGCCAAGATCGTCCTCGTCCAGGCCAGCTTCGCGCAGGGCGTCTATTGGGCGGGAGGGATCGCCCTCTTCGTCGGGCTCTTGAGCGTCCTCTCCATGGCCCGCCTGTGGGACGAGTCCTTCTGGAAGGACGCCCCCGAGGGCGCCGACAGGTCGAGCCCCACATGGAAGCAGCTCCTGCCCATCGGCGGCCTCACCCTGCTCTCCCTCGCCATCTCCGTCGGCGCCGAGCCCCTGCTCGACATGACCTCCCGCGTCGCTGGCGATTTGTTGGAGCCGAGCGCCTACGTGCGCGCTGTCCTCGACGGAGCCCGATGATCCATGCTGCTGGGTAACCTCCTCCTCGCTATCGCTTGGGCCGCCCTCCAGGGTGAGTTCTCACTGACGAACCTGCTCATCGGCTACGGGCTCGGCTACCTGATCATCGCGGGGCTCACGCGGGGGGGGGTGCTGCCGCCGGGCTACCGCAACAAGGTCCACGCGGTGCTGTCCCTCGCGGCCTTCCTCTTCTGGGCCTTCATGATCGCGAACCTCCGCATGGCCATGGACGTCATGCGTCCCGTCCGCCACATGAAGCCCGGGATCGTGCAGATCCCGCTCGACGCCGAGACGGACTACGAGCTGCTCCTCCTGAGCACGCTCATCAACCTCACCCCTGGCACGATCTCCCTGGACATCTCGAGGGACAACAAAATCCTCTACCTTCACGTCATGCACGTCGCCGACGCGGACGCCGTGCGCCGGGAGATCAAGCATAACTTCGAGCGCCGCGTCCTCGAGGTCCTGCGTTGAGCCACCAGGAGCACCGCCCATGCTGAACCTCGTGATGAAAATCGTGCTGGCGCTGCTCAGCGTCGCGCTGCTCCTCAGCTTCTACCGCCTCATCCGCGGGCCCAAGCTGCAAGATCGCATCGTCGCCGTCGACCTCATCGCCGTGCTCACCGTGGGCGTCATCGTGGCCGCCGCCGCGGGTACCGGGCAGCACTTCTTGCTCGACGCCGCCAGCGTGATCGTCCTGGTCGGCTTCTTGGGTACGGTCGCCTACTCTTGGTACGTGGAGAAGGAGAGCAAGCAGTGATCGTCCTGGAGATCCTCACCGCCTTCTTCCTGCTCGTCGGCGCCATCCTGGCGTTGCTGGCGGCCGTCGGGATGGTCCGCTTGCCGGACACCTTCTTGCGTATGCAGGCCTCCGCGAAGGCATCGACGCTCGGCTTGGCCTGTCTCCTCGTAGGAGCCGCCTTCCAGCTGACCGACGTCTCCTCCATCATCCGCCTGGGCGCGATCGCGGCCTTCGTCATGTTGACGGCGCCCCTCTCGGCGCACGTCGTCGCCCGCGCCACCCTCCGCCGAGGCACCCAGCTCTGGAGCGGCAGCGTGCTGAACGAGTACGAGTACGAGCCGGCCACCGATCACGCCTCCTCCCCCAGCGCGCCCAGCTCCAGCGCGCCCAGCTCCAGCGCGCCCAGCTCCAGCGCGCCCAGCTCCAGCGCGCCCAGCTCCACGGACTCCGAGTCGTCCGCGCCGGGCTCGCTCGCTCCCCCTCCCGCGCCTCGCCCCTCCTCGCCTCCCTCCGC
>JAEWOQ010000425.1 GCA_023460875.1 Pseudomonadota bacterium | reverse complement strand
GTCGCTGGCTTCGCGCCCGCCGCGCCGGCAGCCGCAGCGTCCCCCATCCCCGCGTTCCGCGAGCCCACTGACACCCAGATCGCAAGCGCCGCGCGCCTCCACGCGGAGCTCCCCGAGGCCTGGGTCGAGGGCGTCCGACGACCTGCGGGCGCTCAGGCGACGTTGCTCGCCCTCCTCCTGTCCCGGGACCCGGGCTTGCGCGACAAGCAGGTTCGCCTCCTCGAAGGCGTCGAGGACGACGGCACCGCGAGGGCCGCCTCCGTACGACACGATCAAATGGCGGAGCTCTCCTCGCAGAAGAAGCTCGCGCTCATCGATCTGGCGATCCCCGCCCTGCGGCGCCTCAGCCCCGGCGAGTACGACACGTTCCGAGAGCGGATGCGCGTGGTCGTCATGAGCGACGATCGAGTCGACCTCTTCGAGTTCACCCTCGAGAAGATCCTCGCGCGGCACCTCGACATCTACTTTCGGCGCAGGCGACAGCCGCAGGTGCGCTTCGCTCGTCTACGGGACGTGAGCGACGCGGCAGAGGTCTTGCTGTCCGCCCTCGCGCGCGTGGGCTCCCGCGGAGACGCAGAGGCCCTGGCGGTGGCCTTTCAAGCGGGTGCGGCGGCGCTCCAGGCACAGGAACCTGGGCTGCGCCTCACCCTGCGCTCGGACGCGCACTGCGGCCTCGGCGCCGTCGGAGCGGCCCTGGACCGTCTCGAAGAAGCCGGGCCCCTCGTCAAGCGTGCCCTGATCGACTCGTGCTCCCGAGTGGTGCTCGCAGACGGGGAGGTCCTGAGTCAGGAAGCCGAGCTCATCCGCGCGATCGCTGATGCTCTGGGCACGCCCCTCCCCCTCCGGCTCCAGGTGGACGAACCCGTGGCGCCGCCGCCGGTGGCCCGCCCGCTCGCTTGACCACCCGCGCTCTCCGTCCCCCTGGGGGTGGGTCCCCTGGGGGTGGGTCTCCTGGGGTGGGTCTCCTGGGGGGTTGGCATGGCGGACACGGCCGGGGGTGGACCTGGGCACGCTGACGGACGGAAACGGGCTGACTGAAGCGGCGCCGGCAGGCACCGACCGTTGGCGGGCGTGATCACGTCGGCTCGCGCTGGCTGGCCCGCCGCGGCGCGAGGCTGCATAGTGGTCTCGGTGGAGGGCTTCATGGCGGATCAGGCAAAGGTCCTCATCGTCGATGACCAGGTGCCCGTGTGCACCGCGCTGAGCGTGTTGTTCGAGGTCCACGGGATCCCTGCCCGCGCGGTGCACAACCCCAGCGCGGCGCTCGCGGCGATCCGCACCGACAACATCGGTGTGGTGCTGCAGGACATGAACTTCACCGCGGATACCACGAGCGGTCAGGAGGGCGTCGACCTGTTCCGCCGTATCCACGAGCACGACCCCGATCTGCCCGTCCTGGTCATGACCGCCTGGACGTCTCTAGAGTCCGCCGTCCAGCTCGTAAAGGAGGGCGCGGAGGACTACTTCGGCAAGCCCTGGGACGACGGCAAGCTCGTGAACAGCGTGCGGCGCCTCCTCCGGGTGCGCCAGCTGCGCCTCGAGAACAAGCGCCTGCGCGCTCAGGACGATCGCTCCAGGCGACGCCTGGCGCAGACCTACGATCTGTGCGGCATCGTCTACGCTAGCCCGCAGACGCACCAGGTGTTGACCCTGGCGACGAACGTGGCCGCCAGCGACGCGGCGGTTTTGATCACCGGCCCCAACGGCGCGGGCAAGGAGAAAATCGCGCAGATCATCCAGGCAAATTCACGGCGGAGAGATCGTCCCTTCCTCACCGTGAACGCAGGAGGGCTGCCGGACGAGCTCCTGGAGGCGGAGCTCTTCGGGGCAGAGCCCGGCGCCTACACGGGCGCGAAGACCAGGAGAGCCGGCCGCTTCGAAGAAGCGAACGGAGGCACGCTGTTCCTCGACGAGATCGGCAACCTGAGCGCAAAAGGGCAGATGAAGCTCCTGCGGGTCCTCCAGACGGGCGAGTTCGAGCGCCTGGGCAGCAACCGCACACAGCAGAGCGACGTCCGCATCATCAGCGCGACCAACGCCGACTTGAAGGCGGACATCCGGCAAGGAAACTTCCGGGAAGATCTCTATTTTCGCCTCGCGGTCATCGAGATTCACGTGCCGCCCCTGAAGGACCGCCCCGACGACATCTTGCCCCTCGCCGAGTGGATGCTGCCCCGCTTCCCGGGCCCCGACGATCGCGTCAAGCAGCTGAGCGACGAGGCTCGGGACGCGCTCATGGCCCACGAATGGCCCGGCAACGTGCGCGAGCTGCAGAACCGCATGCAACGCGCCTCCCTGATCGGCACGGGCCCCATCATCACCGCCCATGATCTCGGCCTCGACGAAGCCACCGTCCCGCATCGGCCCGAGCGCTACGTCCCGGCGCCTGCGGGCGCAGAGGAGGTTCAGGAGAGCATCGATCCGGAGAAGCGCGAGATCGAGGAGGCCCTCGCCGCGGCGCGCGGGGTGATCAGCCGCGCCGCCGCCGAGCTGGGACTGAGCCGGCAGGCCTTGTATCGACGGATGAGCCGCCTGGGGATCGCTGTGGAACGACGGATGACCTCCCGCGGATGACGACGACGCCGGGTTCTGCGCGGGCGGATCACGAGGGCGGTCGCGGAGAGGTGACGCGGGGATCGCCGTCGGGGACCATGGGGCCGCCCGAGTACGGCTACGACACACTGATCGGCTCCTATGGCCCCCAAGGTCCCACAGGGGAGCCCCGGCGCGTCCGGCGCGCGCGAGCGGCCCTCGCGTTGACGCTGCTGGCGACCTTCGCCGTCATCAGCTGGCTCACCTACGACGCCGTCGACCAGCGGCTGCGCCTCGGCATGCACGAGCAACTCGAGGCCATCCTCGACGCGAACGTGCGCGTGGCGCGCACGTGGCTCCAAGGCCGGCAGACGATGGCGCGAGAGCTGGCGGTGTCCCCCCCCGTCGTCGCGGCGGCCAGCGCGGTGCTCCGTGACCCCCGAGCCGCTGGTCAGCAAGAGCGCGACTTCAGCACGCGCCTGAACGCCCTACGCGAAGCGGGCGCCTTTGAGCATTACTTCCTGGTCAGCGCCGATGGCGTCGTCTTGGAGAGCTCTGCCCCGTCTGCCCTGGGGCGTGATCTGAGCGCGCATCCGGTCATCGAGGGCCTCCTACGAGCCGAGAGCACGAGCACTGGCCCCGTCCCTCCCGTCTCCGCGGTGGCAGAGGAAGCTCCTCTCCAACGTTACGTGCTTGCGGCGGCGCGCCTGCCCACGCGCCCCGCCGCCGCGCTGCTGTTGTCCTTCGATCCTCGTCGGCTCGCCCGGCAGTTCGGCGAAGGATCCTGGGGCGAGACGGGCGAGGTGTATGCCTTCAACCGCGACGGGCTCATGCTCACGGAGAGCCGGTTCACCGCGGACGTGCTCCGAGCGGGCCTACTCCCCGACGGGATCCGGAGCACCGCCTTGCAGCTGCGGCTCACCGATCCGGGTGCCCCCGTCGGCGGCCCTGACGGCGGGGCTCCTCGGGCGAGCGCGGCTCGACCGCTGACCCTGATGGCGCTGGAGGCCACCTCGGGCAAGCCGGGCTCGAACGTGGAAGGTTATCGTAACTATCTAGGGCGTGAGGTCGTCGGCGCCTGGACCTGGCTCGCGGACTACGACATCGGGGTAGCCGCCGAAGTGTCCGCGTCCGACGCCTTCGCCTCCACGTTGGTCGTCCGCAAGGCCGCGCTCCTCCTGGTGGCGCTGATGCTCATCGCCACCATCGGCTTCGCGCTCCTGGGGCAGTGGACGCTGCGCCTGCGCGAACAATCGCTGCTCGTCTCACGGAGACTGGACCGCCTCGCTCGCTCGCTGCAGCCCCTCTCGGCGGCGATGGAGACCGATCCGGCCGCCGTTCTCTTCGTCAATGATCGTTTGCGGGTCGTTTACGCCAACCCCGCCGCCGCGCGCGTCCTCAAGACCCCTCGCTCCCTCGAGGACGCCCATGTCACGGACGTCTTCGCGGAGCTGTCACCCGAGCTCCGCGAAGCCCTCATCGACGGTCAGGACACGGTCGTGGCGCAGGGCGACGACGGCGCCGGAGAGACCTTGCTCGTGAGCATACGCGAGCTCACCATCGAGGGCCGCCTGCACGCCCTCTACATGCTGCGCCCAGTCACGCAGGAGCTGCGACGGCAGGAGGTCGAGCACTGGAAGAAGCTGATCCGCGTGCTCAGCCACGAGCTGAATAACTCCTTGGCGCCGATCACCTCCCTCGTGTCCTCGGCGCGTACCCTAGCGGCGAGCACCGATCGCCGGGATCAGCTCGACAGGATCTTCTCGACGATCTCCGAGCGGGCCCAGCACCTGCTCACCTTCCTCGAGAGCTACCGGAGCGTCGCGCGCCTGCCTCGCCCTGCACGCCAGGACGTCGACTGGGCCCACTTCGTCGAAGGGATCCGCGCGCAGATCGAGGTCCAGCTGGAGGGAGAGCTCCCCACACGCCCGGGATATTTCGACCCGGCGCAGATGGAGCGAGTCCTCCTCAACCTGCTGAAGAACGCCCACGAGGCGGGCGGCTTGGCGCGGGAGGTGCGCTTGCGCGTGGTCGACGAG
The DNA here is from genome assembly GCA_023460875.1 of Pseudomonadota bacterium. Classification (GTDB taxonomy): domain Bacteria; phylum Myxococcota_A; class Polyangia; order Polyangiales; family Polyangiaceae; genus NIC37A-2. The sequence goes on along the minus strand of JAEWOQ010000425.1, from coordinate 699 downwards.
GGCGACGGCACGCGCGTCGACGTGCTCGATCGCGGGACAGGCATGAGCGGCGCGGTCCTCGAGCAAGCGACGCTGCCGTTCTACTCCACCAAACGCACCGGGACCGGGGTCGGCCTGGCATTGGCGCGGGAGATCGTCGAGGCGCACCGCGGACGGCTCACCTTGGCGAACCGGGAAGGCGGCGGACTCATCGCCTCGGCCTGGTTGCCATCGCGCCAGGAGCACCGCCTCAGCACGACCCTCTGACGCCTCGACCTCAGGCGACGCCTTCCCCCACGCATTCGCCCAACACGTAGGACCGCGAGTACCCGCTGGTGCGGTTCTCGATGTGCACCCGAATGACCCCGGTCACCCCGTACTCGTAGGTCTCCACGATCTCCTCACTGGCCAACCCCTCGTTGCGCTCCGGACAGTGTCGCTCGAGCTCCGAGCAGTCCAGCAGGGCCGGATCGTAGGGGAACAGCACGTTGCCCCAGGGGGTCAGGTCGCCGGTCGGCTGCGCGGCGGCATCGAGGCCTCCGCACTCGACGAAGCGCAGACGGCCCACGGAGTGCACCGGTCGATAGGTGCGCTGAGCGATGACCGAGCCCTCGAGCGAGGCCCCGAGCCGCTTCTGGATGATCGGATCGAAGATCTTCTCGCGCCCCGCCTCGGCCTCTCGCCAGACGCCGAAGTGTCGCGTCGGGGCCTCGCGCACGT
>JAEWOQ010000424.1 GCA_023460875.1 Pseudomonadota bacterium | reverse complement strand
GGCACACCTGGGCGGCCGACTCTGCTCGAGGAGCACCTGGCTCGCTCAGCCGAGCAGGGAGTCCTTGTCCTTCTTGTCGCCGTCGCAGCCGAGGTCGGCGAGGGAGCTGTCCTTGTCCTTCTTGTCGCCGTCGCAGCCGAGGTCGGCGAGGGAGCTGTCCTTGTCCTTCTTGTCGCCGTCACAGCCGAGGTCGGCGAGGGAGCTGTCCTTGTCCTTCTTGTCGCCGTCGCAGCCGAGGTCGGCGAAGGAGCTGTCCTTGTCCTTCTTGTCGCCGTCACAGCCGAGGTCGGCGAAGGAGCTGTCCTTGTCCTTCTTCTTGTGATCGTCGCAGCCGACGTCCGAGGGGACGCTATGAGCCGCCGATGCGGGTGCAGCGGTGGCAGAGCCCGCCATGAGGCCCACGGCACAGAGGGCAGCGGCGGTGGTGGCGATGCGGTGGAAAGGGGACTTCTGACTCATGACTCGTCTCCGTGTCGGTCGGGGCAGGGGAGCGCCCGCTGTCGAGGGCTGGGCGCGGGTACCGGCCCAGTTTAGCTCTACGCGGGAGCGGCGCCCTGGTTTCCTACGGTTTTTCCCAGGGCGCCTGACGAAGCTCTCCCGAACCCTGGTTAACGGTGTTAACTAGGGTCCGGGGGTTCAGTACGGACGTAGGCTCGGAACCTCAGTAAGGCGCGGCCTGGCCCAGAGTGGCGTAGACCACCCGCAGAGAGTCCCAGAACCCCGGGTAGGTCTTCGCGACGCAGGCGGGATCCTCGATCGTGATGCCCGGTCTCACCAAGCCCAGGAGGGCGAAGCTCATGGCCATGCGGTGATCGGAATAGCAGTGGATCGTCGCTGGCTGCACCGGGCGGGGCTCGATGCGAAGCCAGTCGTGTCCGGAGGTGACCTGCTGACCGACGCGCTCGAGCTCGGTCACGGTGGCGGCGAGGCGGTCCGTCTCCTTGAGGCGGATGTTCGCGACGTTTCGGATGTGGGTCGGGCCCTCACACAGGGGCGCGAGCGCGGCCAAGGTCATCACCGTGTCGGAGATGTGGTGCATGTCCACGTCGAGCCCGCGGAGCACCGGTCGCGGAGCGTCGCCGCGGGGCGGGCGAGGGCCGATCACGCGGGTGGAGTCGGGGCTCCGCTCCACCTGGGCTCCCATCTTCTCCACCAGATCGACGAAGCCGTAGTCGCCCTGCAGCGCGGAGGTCCCCAGCCCGGGCACCGTGATCGCGAGCCCGGTGGCCGCGGCCGCCGCGAAGGCGTAGCTCGCGGAGGAAGCGTCTGGCTCGATGAGGTACTCACCGGGCGAGCGCGTGGCGCCGGGCCGCACCACGAACCGATTCCCCTCGTCGACCACGTCGGCGCCGAACCGGCGCAACATCTCCAGCGTGATGTCCACGTAGGGACGACTCACGAGGTCTCCGTCCACCTGCAGGGTCACTTCGCCTTGCGCGTGGGGAGCGGCCATGAGCAACGCGGAGAAGTACTGGCTGGAGCGATCACCGCGCATCGTCGCGCTGCCGCTCTGGAGCTCGCCGCCCCAGACGCGCAGGGGAGGGCACCCTGTCTCGCAGTCGACGCGCACGCCGAGCTGACGGAGCCCGTCCACCAGATCGGCGATCGGGCGCTTGGCCATGTGCTCGTCGCCCTGGAGGGTGACGGGCCCCGGGACGAGGGCCGCGAGACCGGAGAGGAAGCGCACCGTGGTCCCGCTGTTGCCCACGAACAGCGGCTCACTGGGCGCGCGCAGGCGTCGCAGGCCGCCCTCGACCACCCAGGTGGTGGGATCCCGCTCCGTGATGGTGATCCCGAGCTGCTCGAGCCCCTGCCGCATGTACCGGGTGTCGTCGCTCTGCAGCACCCCCCGCAGGACGGTCGTCCCTTCTGCGAGGGCCGCCAAGGCGAGGGCGCGGTTGGTGATGCTCTTCGAGCCGGGGATGGCCCAGGTGAGCTCCAGAGCGCTCGGGCCTTCGGGCAGGCGGGAGAGGGCGAGGGGCTTCAGAGCCAGGGGCGCAGGGGGAAAATTCATGGCTCAGTGTGCTTATCGCGAATTCGACGCGAATGCAGCGGAGCCCCCGGCGGGGGTGCGCCCACTGCGCCCGACCCCATTTCGACCCGCTTCCACCGCCAAGGCGTCCACGAAGTCGTTCATCGGATCGCCCCCGTGACCCTTCACCCAGCGAAAGGTCACCTCGCCGACGGGTCGCGCCTGCACCAGCGCGATCAGCGGTTCCCACAGGTCCCGGTTGGCGACCGGTTGGTTCTTGGAGTTCACCCAACCGCGCCGCAGCCAGCCCGCCCACCAACGATCGCGAAAACAGTTCACCACGTAGGTGGAGTCGCTGACGATCTCCACCCGGCCCTCGGGGTTTGCCCGGATGGCCTCGAGCACGGCGCAGAGCTCCATGCGTTGGTTGGTCGTGCGCTCGGCCGCGCCGCTCTCGAAGGCCCCGTCCACCGCCGCCCAGGCCCACCCGCCAGGCCCCGGGTTCCCGCTGCAGGCGCCGTCCGTGTAGATGACGGCCATGTCAGCGCCCGCCCAGGGCTTGGCGAAGCTCTTCCGACAGCTGCTCGCCGGCGGCGGTCTCCAGCGTGCCTGCGGGCCACTCGATGGTGAGCCCGCGGGCGCTGTCCGGCTTCGGGATGATGTGGAAGTGGACGTGACGGACGGCCTGGTGCGCCGCAGATCCGTTGTTCTCGAGCACGTTGTAGGCGGCCGTGCCCGTGACCTGCTTCACCGCGCGACAGAGCCTCGGCAAGACCCGTCCCAGCGCCGCCGCCGACTCGTCCGAGAGCTCGTCGAGGGTCTCCGCCGGCTCCTTGGGGATGACCAGCGTGTGCCCGTAGCTCAGGGGGTTGATGTCGAGGAAGGCGAGCACGTGGTCGTCTTCGTACACCCTGTGGCAGGGGAGCTCGCCGTTGAGGATTTTCGTGAAGATCGTGGTCGCCATGTCCTCTCCTTACCATCGGGCGGCGCGCCCCTCACATCACCTGGACGATCGCGTCACACAGCGGGCCCATGTTCGTCTCCGTCATGCCCGCCACGTTGATGCGCCCGGAGCCCACGATGTAGATCGCGTGCTCGTCCCGCAGCCGCTCTACCTGGGCTTTCGTGAGCCCGGAGAAGCTGAACATCCCCTTCTGATCGACGATGAAGGAGAAGTCGCGGGTCGCGCCCCGGGTCGCGAGGGACTTCACGAAGAGCTGGCGCATGCCGTTGATGCGATCCCGCATGCCGGCCACCTCGTCGACCCAGCGCTGCCGCAGCTCCGCGTCCGTCAGGATGGCCGTCACGATGGCGCCGCCGTGCGCGGGCGGGTTCGAGTAGTTGGTCCTGGCGCAGGCCTTCAGCTGGCTGAAGACCGCGGCGACCTCCTCGGCGCGTTGGCCCTTCACCGTGAGGGCGCCGGTGCGCTCGTTGTAGAGGCCAAAGTTCTTCGAGAAGCTCGAGCAGATCAGGAGCTCGTCGACCGCCTCCAGCAGCGCGCGCACGCCGACGGCGTCGTCCTCGACGCCGCGTCCGAAGCCTTGATAGGCGAAGTCCACCAAGGGCAGCGCGCCGCGCTCCCGGAGCAGAGCTCCGAGCCGTTGCCACTGCTCGGGGGAGGGATCGACGCCCGTCGGATTGTGACAGCAGGCGTGCAGGAGGACGGTGTCGCCGGCACGTACGGCCGACAGCCCTTCCACCATGGCGTCGAAGGCGAGGCCGTTCTGGGCCGCGTCGAAGTAGGGGTACGTCCCGCACTCGAGCCCCGCAGTTCTGAAGACCTTGCCGTGGTTGTCCCAGGTGGGATCGCTGAGCCAGATCTTCGTGCTGGGGTGCTGCTGGCGCAGGTAGTCCGCCGCCAGGCGCAGGGCGCCCGTGCCGCCGGGGGTGTGACAGGTGGCCGCCAAACCATTTGAGACGAGCTCGCTGCTGGAGCCGAAGAGGAGCTCGCGGACGCAGCGCCCGTAGGCGGGATCCCCGGAGATGGGCTTGTAGCCCTTGGACTTCTCCGCCGCGAGCAGGCGCCGCTCCGCCTCCTTGACGACGTCGAGGATGGGGGTCGCTCCCGAGGCGTCCTTGTAGACGCCGACGGACAAGTTGATCTTGTGCGGTCGCTCGTCGCGCAGGAAAGCCTCGGTCAGGCCGAGAAT
>JAEWOQ010000423.1 GCA_023460875.1 Pseudomonadota bacterium | reverse complement strand
CGAGCCTGGGGGGCAAGCCGAACTTGGATCAGTCCGCGACGGGGCTGGCCGGCAGCCGGTCTCCCTACGGAGCCGTGCCCAACCCCTTCGATGCGCGCTACGTCGCGGGAGGCTCGAGCTCTGGATCCGCCTCCGTGGTGGCTCGGGGGCTCGTCCCCTTTTCCCTCGGCACCGACACCGCAGGCTCGGGTAGGGTGCCTGCGGGCTTCAATGACCTGGTCGGCCTGAAGCCGACCCGGGGCCGCGTCAGCGCCCGCGGCGTGGTGCCCGCCTGTCGCACCCTCGACTGTGTCTCCGTGTTCGCGCTGACGGTGGACGACGCGGAGGTCGTCATCGACATCATCGACGGCTACGATCCAGAGGACCCTTACGCGCGCCGTCCTCGGCCTGGCCGTCCCCTCGGAGCTCCCTGGCGCCTCGCCGTTCCGGCTCAGCTCGAGTTCTACGGTGACGAGCGGGCGGCCGCCGCGTTCGCTCGGGATCGTCGTGCCCTCGAAGCGCTCGGCGGCGAGCTCGTTCCCATCGACTTCGGCCCTTTTCTGGAGCTCGCGCGCCTGCTGTACGGCGGGCCCTGGGTCGCCGAGCGCCGCCTCGTCGTCGGCGAGCTCCTCGAGCTCGCGCCCGCTGCGGTGCACCCGATCGTGCGAGAGCTGCTCCAGGGCGCCGCCGACTACTCCGCTCGTGATCTGTTTCAGGCGGAGTACGAGCGCGCCCGTTTGACGCGCCGCATCCACGCCCAGCTCGAAGAGTTCGACGCGCTCGTCGTCCCAACGGCGCCACGCTTCTACCGACTCGACGAGGTGGAGGCGGACCCCATCGGGAGCGTGACGCGCCTCGGCCACTACACGAACTTCGCCAACCTCGGGGATCTCTGTGGGATCGCCGTGCCCGGCCACGGGCGGGACGATGGCTTGCCCGCGGGCTTCACCCTGCTCGCCCCGGCTTGGCAAGACGCCGCCTTGATCGAGCTGGCGCGGGTGTGGGAGGGGCGACTCGGGGGCACTCTCGGCGCTACCAATCGTCCCCGCGCGGCCTCCTTGGCCGGCTCGGGGACGTCACTCGCCAGCCCCGCTCCGTCGCTGGTGGTGGCGGTGGTCGGGGCACACCTGCGCGGCATGCCCCTGAACCACCAGCTCACCGATCGAGGCGCTCGCTTCCTCGAAGCGACCCACACCGCGCCGCACTATCGCCTCTATGCCCTGCAGGCGACGCGGCCCGCCAAACCCGGGCTGCTCCGCAGTGGTCGGGGGAGCGGCGGTGGTGCAGGGCGCATCGAGGTGGAACTCTGGGCTCTCCCCCTCGAGGAGGTCGGCTCCTTCCTCGCCGAGATCCCTCCGCCCTTGGGCATCGGCAGCATCGAGCTGGCGGATGGCCGCTGGGTGAAAGGGTTCCTCTGCGAGCCCCACGCCATCGAGGGCGCCCTCGAGATCACCGCCTTGGGTGGCTGGCGCCCCTACGCCGCGGAGCCAACTCCCGCGGACCCGTAAACGGCGGACCCGCGAGGGCTCGCTCGAATCAGCTCGTGGTCGAATCAGTGTACCTTCATCGTTCCCCCCTCCTTACGTTCGGTCCCGTGACGGTGACCTGATCTCCAGGGTAGCACGCAGGCCGTCGCCCCTCGCGCGGCGCGGTGGAATGTTCCGAGCGAACGGGTCCGACCGAGAACGGCGCCAGCCAAAGACGAGGGGGAGGGGCGGTCGGCCAGGGACATCAGAGCCAGGGCAGGGCGGGTGGTCGGGACGCGTGGTGTGAGGAAAACGCCTCCATGGTGCGTTGCCACCGGGTTCCTCCCCCGGTTAAAGTGGCGCTAGATAGCGTGCCGACTCTAAAGACGGCCACCGGAGGCTCCATGTCACTTTTCCGCTTTGCTTGTTGCCTCGCTGTTGTCGCGGCACTCACGTCTTCCTGTGGAGGTCGTGAGCTCTCTTCGCTGCCCGTCGACGCAACGGGAGGGGTTCCCGGGAGCGGGGGCGGCTCGGGTGGTGGTGGGGTTGGCAACGGCAGCGGAGGAAGCGGCGGCAATCGTCAAGCCTGCGGAGCGAGGTTCGTCACGCCTGCGCCGGGCGCTGTCCTGACCCACGCCGACGACGCGAACGGCGATCGGTGTGGTGATGGTTTCCAGTACGACGTCGAGGTCGCCACCGACGCGCCGAACGGGACGTCCGCGTTGCTGTTCGCGGGCGCGGCTCAGGTGGGCAAGGCGACGGTCCAGGGAGGCACGGCTAACTTCGAGGGCGTACAGCTCACGTCTCAGGGGGAGGTGGATCTCCTGGTGGCGATCGATTGGAGCACGGGCTGTGAGGGCAAGATCCAGTTCGAGGTCGAATGCGGCGTGCCCACCTGCAACATCGTCCAGCCCGTGGTGGAGCCGTCGAAGCCCACGCTCAACGGCGTCCCGATCGCGGAGGGCGGTGATCGGGTCAGCTCCGCGGGGGCTCCCTATCAGGTCACCTTCGAGGTGGAGACGGACGTGGCCGATGGGCAGCCTGTCGTGCTCCAGGTCGATGGAGACGCCGCGGGCCTCAGCGTCCCCGCAGAGAACGGCAAGGCGATCTTTCCCGCGGTGGCCCTCGAGCCCGACGGCGAGCACGCGGTGTCGGCGGCTTGCTTCGGTGAGGAAGGGGTCGTCGGTCGCTCGGCTCAGGGGATCTACGTGGTCGATACGGAGCCCCCGACCCTGACGGTGCACAAGGAGCTCGGCGGCGGCGGAGCGTTGAGCCCGCTGGCGAACGGCGATCACTTTGGTCCCGCCGACGACGCAGATCCCGCGCGAGAGGGGCTGCAGATGCGTCTCTGCGGAGCCACGACCTCTGAAGACGCCGTCGACCTGGCCGAGCACCTCGCGACGGGGCCCGACAACCTCTGTGTGAGGATTGGGACCTCGGCGGCGGACTGCGCACCTGCGCGCGCCGGTGGCGTCCCGGGCGACGTTGGCGCGTGTATTGACGTGGACTGCCCCGGCGCGGGGGTGTTCTCGCTGAGCGTCACCCTCCGGGACGGCGCGGGGAACCCGACGACCCGCGTGGCGGACAACCTGACGTGCGCCTCCAGCAACCCCTCGGTGCAGTTCCTCGATCCCGTGGACGGGGACACCATCCTCGCCGCGGACAACGCCGCGGCCGCCAAGAGAGACAAGGACGGCGCCACGCCGGGGGCCCAGTACGACGTGGTCGCCTGCACCACGGCCGCGCAGGGGACGGCGCGACTGCTCGGAGGCCCCAGCGGCGCCGCGCCCATGGCGATCGCGACGGGCACCATCGTCCCCGCCCTCCAGACGGACCACTGCCCGTCGGGCATGGTCGGCAAGGTCGTCTTCGCGAACGCGCGCTTGCCCGAGACCCTCCAGAACCCCTCGTTCGAGTTCATCGACGCCACGCGCCTGCGGGTGGAGGTGACCGACACCTCTACCGCGTCCGGAGCCACGGAGGTCGAGGTGAAGGTGGACTCGACGCCGCCGGCCCTAGCCCTGTCGCTGCCGGCGGGCCTGTGCGGCTCCTTCATCGAGAGCGATGTCGGCGTGACACGTGATCTTCGTTTTGCGAGCGCGATCGCGCCCGTCAAGGTCACCGTCGACGGGGGGAGCTGCGGGCCCGCGTGCGCCGCGGAGTCCAGCGTGGTCTTCGGTACCGCGACGGTGAGCCAGGTCGCCTTCGCCCTCGGCACCAACCAGCTCGCGGCCTCCGTCACGGAGCCGTCGGGCAACGTGGGGCGCATCGCGTCCCCCTGCGAGGTGACGGTCGGCCCGGTACCTCCCCCCACGGTGGTCTGGAAGACGCCGCTGAGCACGAGCCGGCTCACGGCGAGCACCACCACCGGGACCGTGGCTCTCCCCGACGCGGACGGAAGCGCGGCGGGCTGGCAGGGCAGCTTGAAGGCCTGCACCAACATCGACCTGGACACGCACCCCGGGGCGACGGTGCGGTTCTCCGTCGTCGGCGGCGCGGCCCTCGGGGCGCCGGTCGCCCTCGTGGCGGAGGGGACCCAGAGCTGCGCGGAGCTCACGAACGCCACGGTGCCCGAGGGCATCCCGGTCCAGCTCCGAGCGACGACCTCCGAGATCGACGGCGCGGTGGGCGTCGCGACGATCAGCGTGCCCGTGGACGTCACGAGGCCGAGCGCGATCACGGGCTTCACCCCGAGCGTGCTCGATCGCCGGCGGACCTCGTTCCGGCTCGCCTGGACGGCCCCCGCCGATGGCGCCGTGCCCGTCAGCGGCTACCAGGTGCGAGTCAGCAAGACGAAGATCACCGACGGCACCTTCGACGCGGCGACCTCGGTGCCCTACACGAGCACGCCCTCCGCCGCGGGAGCTCTCGACAGCGTAGACGTAGCGTCCCGCCTGATCGAGACGGACTACTACTTCGCCGTCGCCGCGGTGGATCTCGTGGGGAACCGTGGGCCCATCCACGCCTCGGCGACGCCCCTCCGGGCGAGGTTCGAGACAGCGGTGTTGCCGGCGGCCGCGGGCAGCGGGGGTAACCTAGGGAGCCCCCTCGACGGATCCACCGATCTGGACGGGGACGGCTTCAGCGACATCATCGCCGGCAACCTCCTCTCGTCGAACGTGGCGCACGTCTACTTCGGTAGCGCCTCCGGTCCCTCCGCGACGGGGCGGACGACCACCATCACCGGGAGCTTTGTCGGCTTTGGAGCGTCCGTCGGCGCCGTCGATCTGGACGGGGATGGTCGGCCCGAGCTGGTCATCGGCTCTCACAACGAGAACACCGTGTACGTCTTCGCCGGGCGGACGACCTGGCCGGCCACGCTGTCCAGCGCCGAGGCCAGCGCGCGGATCGTGCTCGACACGGCCCTGGACCCCGCGGCGGTCAATGCCTCATTCGGCATCAGCACCGGCCGCCTCGGAGATTTCGACGGCGATGGCGTCGAGGACCTCGCGATCGGCGCGCCCTTCTACGATGGCGGGCGCGGCCTGGTCGTGGTGCTCCGGGGCCAGCAGGGGGGCCTCGAGCCCACGGTGACCCTGCCCACGGCGTTCGGGACGGGGGCCCAGCGCATCGAGGGCAACCCGGGCGTCGTCGGCAATTTCGGGTGGATGGTCACGGGGGCGGGGACCTTCTTCAGCGGGGAGCGCGGTGACCTCCTGGTGGGGGCGCCCTTCCAGAGCAACGGGGGCACGAACCAGGGAGCCATCGTCGCGTTTCGGGGGCGGGCGGTCAGCCCCGTGACCCTCTTCGCGGAGGAGGCGGCCGCCACCCTCTACGGCGCCAACAACA
>JAEWOQ010000422.1 GCA_023460875.1 Pseudomonadota bacterium | reverse complement strand
GAGCACGGGTGGCCGCGGTCCCGACCCCGGCGGCGGCGGCGACGACGGCGCCGCGGGCGCTGGAGGCTCCGACGGGGTGGGCGGCGAGGCGGCCTCCCTCCTCCTGCATCGCTACGATTTCGCGGGGGAAGGGACGACGGCGCTGGACCGGATTGGGGGCGCTGACGGTGAAATCTTCGGGGGCGCCGCCCTGACCGGCACCGGCGAGCTCCGCCTCGACGGCGTCGACGACTACGTCGCGTTGCCCCCTCGGCTCGTCAGCGACCTCCCCGCGGTCACCTTCGTCGCCTGGCTCACCTGGGAGAGCGATCTCAGCCGCTGCTGGCAGCGTATCTTCGATTTTGGCAACAACGACGCGGAGACCCCCGGGGACGCAGGGAACGCGACGAGCTCCGTGTTCGTGACGCCCTCCAACTGCGGCAGCGCCTCCCAGGACCCGCCCCACGTGCTCACCGCGGCCCGGGAGGTCGTGGGCAGCATCCAATGGGTCCGCGCCTCGTCCCCGCTGCCCGTCGGGGAGCCGGCCTTCGTGGCCCTCGTCTTCTCCGACGTAGAGGAGCGCTTCGAGCTGTACCTGAACGGCGAGCTCGTCGCAGGGGAAGGCGTGCGGCCCGCGGTGTCCTTGGCGGACCTCGATGACGCCAACGCCTGGCTCGGGCGCTCCCAGTGGGTCCAGGACCAGGCGACGTTCCTTCGCGGGCGCTACGACGAGTTCCGCATTTATCGGGGTGCCCTGAGCCCAGAGGAGCTTGGGGAGCTCGCTCGGCGCGGACCCGACGAGCCCTGAGGCGGCCCGAGACGTCGCCCAGTACGCGGGCCCCGATGCCGGCTTCAGCGCCGGCCCACGGTTCGCTGCGCCGGCACCACTGCGCCGGCACCGCTGCGCCGACACCACTGCGCCGGCACCGCTGCGCCGACACTGTCTGCCCTGGTCGCGCGCGCCAGAAAACTGCCGCGTCCCTAAAAGTTGACCATCAACGAGGCCCACTAGCGACAAGCCCTTCACGATGTCATCAGTTGCGCCCTCAGCCGGAGCGACGAGCGCTTCGCCAGATCCGCTCCCCTGCCCAGCGCGCTCCCACCCTCCTCGGGGCCGGCGCAGCACCACCCTGCGCGCCGCCGCGCGCGCCCTGGGCACCTTCACCTGGGCGCTCACCCTGCTCTCCGCCCTGCTGTCCCCCCTGGGTTGTCACGGGACACTCCTGGAAGGCGACGGCGCCACCAAGGGGGGGAGCGGCCCCGACGACGGCTCGCAAGATCCGGAAGCCGGCGATTGCCTCCCCCGCATCGAGCAATCGCTCATCCTGCTCAATGAGCTCGCCTTCGTGAGCTCCCTGCGGGATTTGCTGGGTCCAGCGGCCATCGAAGGGCGCCTCGCGCCCGACGTCTACACCAAAACATTTGCTCGCAAGGGTTACGTCGCCAACACGTCCGTGGTGAGCACCCGCCTCGAGTGGGCGGCCCACGCCACCCGGGGGCTCCCCGCGACCGCGGGCGAGGTGACGGGCTGCGACGGGACGGACAGCGCCTGCGTGCGCGACTACCTCGAGGGCTTCGCCCACCGCGCGTTCAGGAGGCCCGTGTCCGCAGAAGAGCTGGACGACCTCATGGCCGTGTACGCCCAGGGCGCGGAGACGAGCTTCGGCGACGGCGTGCAGCTCGCGGCGCAGGCGGTGATCGTCTCCCCATCCTTCAATCATCGCACGGAATATGGCTCCCAGCGAGACGACGGGTTCTACGAGCTGACGCCCCACGAGCTCGCCAGCGCCCTCTCCTACCTCCTCACGGACAGCCTCCCCGATCCAGAGCTCCTCGCCGCGGCGGACTCGGGGGCCCTCGCAGAGCCCGACGAGCGGGTGCTCCAGGTGCGCCGCTTGCTCGAGAGCGCCGAGGTCCGGGGCAGCGTCGAGAAGACCCTGTTGGCCGCCTGGACCCTCGGCAACCTGTTCGGGAAAGTGAAGGATCCCGGGATGTATCCGGAGTTCTCCGCCTCCCTGGCCTCGCAGATGTACCGGGAGACCGAGCTCTTCCTCGAGGCGCGCCTCTGGAGCGGTGAGGGGCTCACCTCTCTGCTCACCGCGCGCACCTCGCCGATGAACGCGGCCCTGGCCCAACTGGTCGGCGTGCCCTTCCCCGGCTCCGATCCCACGGAGTTCGTCGAGGTGCCGCTGCCCCCGGAGCGGATCGGCCTGCTCACCCAGCCCAGCGTGCTCGCGACCCTGTCCCGCACGGACAGCACGTCCGTGGTGGCCCGCGGGCTCTTCGTGAACGGCCCGCTGCTCTGCCTGCCCAAGATCCCGTCGCCGCCCGAGGACGCCATCGCGGAGATCGAAGCGCAGCTCGAGCACGACATGACGGAGCGGGAGCGGGCCGACGCGCGCGCCACCACCACCCCGTGCAACAACTGCCACAACCAGTTCGACGCCTTCGGTTTGTTGTTCGAGACCTACGACGCCATCGGTCGCTACCGCACGATGGAGAAGGGCGTCCCCATCGACGCCAGCGTCGACTTCAGCAAGCACGCGACCTTCGACGGCCAGTACGCGGACATCATCGAGTTCGCCGAGGACATCGCGCAGCGCCCCGAGTTCGTCCAGTGCGTCACCCGCCACCTGCTCGTCTACGGCACCGGCGAAGAGAGCCTCGGCAGAGACGCCTGCGAGGTCCAGCAGGCGAGCCACGACCTCACCGGAGAGAGCAACCTCGCTGACGTGCTCGAGGCCATCGCCCGCTCCCCCGCCCTCTCCCTACGCAAGAAAGACAGCGCTCCATGAAGACCTACTCCTTCTCTCGACGCGGCTTCATCGGCAGCGTCGGCGCGGCCGTCGGCCTCATTGGCTTGCTCGATCGCCTCGAGGCCCAGGAACAGGGCGATCCCGCGCCCCGGCGCTTCTTGATGATCCAGCGCCCCGTCGGCACCATCTTCGCGAACTGGTGGCCCACCGGCAGCGGCAGCGATCTGTCCACCTACGAGCTGTCCCGCATCCTCACGCCCTTCGCTCCTCTGCAGGATCGCATGGTCGTCTTCCGCGGCTTGGGGCTCCCCGCTGGGGGCTCCGCTGGAGGAGGGCACGAGCGCGGCACCGTGCTCATGGTGACCGGGAGGCGGGCGCCCCACCTCTACCCGGGCAACGGCGGGGATGACCCCTACGCGGAGGGCGCGAGCGTCGATCAGCTCCTCTTGGAGGCCTCTAGCGTCCTGCAAGACGTGCCGATCCAGTCTCTGCAGCTGTCCTGCGATCAGCGCGCGGACACCCCGGGCGAGGTCTCTCCCCGTCACCTCTCCTACTCGGGCCCGCGGGCGCCGATGACGCCGTACTACCAGCCCCTCGAGGCCTACGAGCGCCTCTTCGGCACCCTCATGCCGGGCGGCACCACCAGCAGCAACCTCGAAGCCCTGGCGCGGGCGCGGGCGGGGAAGAAGAGCGTGCTCGACTTCGCCCTCCGAGATCTGGAGCGCATGCGCACGATCGCTCCCGCAGGCCAACGGGAGAAGCTCGACGCCTACGAGGACGCGGTGCGGGAGCTGGAGCGGGAGCTCGACGCAGATCCCCACGATCCTGGCTTCTGTGGCGTCGATCAGCCCCCTGAGGTCATCCAGGTGAGTCAACGAGTCGACCCCTACGGCGGCGGCAACGTGTCCCCCGATCGCGACGACGAGAAGCACCGCCGCATCGGCGAGCTGCACCTCGCCCTCGTGAAGGCCGCGTTCCGGTGCGACCTCACCCGCACTGTGACCTTCCAGTGGTCACCGGGCACTAACCACGTGAGCTTCGGCGGGATGTGGCCACCGGACGCTGGAGTGTTCAAGGTGCACCACACCACCAGCCACAACCCGGAGACGGACGACGTGCGCGAGTTCCTTACGCGCATCGAGGTCTGGTACGCGGAGCGGGCGGCGACGTTCCTCCAGGAGCTCGCCGAGACCGAGGACGTGACCGGACGATCCATCCTCGACACGACCCTCGTGCCGTACGTCACGGAGGTGAGCCACGGCTTCAGTCACAGCTGGAACGACATGCCCTGGCTCCTCTTCGGCGGCGCGGAGACAGGCCTACGCGGAGGCCAGTACTGGGCGCACAGCGGGGGGCGCCCCTCGTCGGCCACGGGGAACAACATGCGCTCCACGAACGACTACTGGATGGCCTGCGGGCAGGCATTCGGCGTACCGGATTTCGTGTTGGGCGACGACGAGACCATGCGCTCGGATCCGATCGGCGGACTATTCGCTTGATCTCGAATGGACACTTCTTCGTCGCAGGCCAGCGAGACGGGCCAGCGACGGGCCTGCGCGACCCTCTCACGAGCTCCCGCGCAGCTCGACGAACCACGTCGCGCGAGCCTCCACAGCCGTTACAGAACTTTCCGTCCATGGTCCGCGCGTTTCTTCATTGACGCTCCACGCACACCTTGAGCTCTCGAACGGCACCCGGGAGACTCACTAGGATGTTCCAACGCGAGCACGGAGAATCCGCCGGGACGCTTCAGGGGAGACGACGAGCAGTGCGTGCCCTCACGATCCGCCTCACTCCGCTGTTCGCGGCCGCGGCGCTCGCCGCCGCCTCGTGCACCGGCGAGCTGAGCGACCATCCCGACGATCGCGCCGCTGGGGGCGCGAGCACCGGAGGCGCGACGAACGGGAGCGGCGGGGCCCCGGCGATCGAGTGCCAATCGGGGCTCGACCCCTGCGGCACGACCTGCGTCGATCTCCGGACCTCGGCGGCGCACTGCGGAGAATGCGAGTCGCCGTGCGCGCCCGGAGAGCTCTGCTCGAGCGGAACCTGCGGCCACGAGTGCACCGGACCTTACCTGGAGTGCGACGGCGCCTGCGTCGACGCGCGGACCAGCTCCTCCCACTGCGGAGAATGCGACAACGCCTGCTCCGCGGGCACTCCTTGCTTCGGGGGCGACTGTGGCTGTCCGGACGACACCTTGCTCTGCACGGGGCGGTGCGTCGATCCGTCCTCCGACAACGCTCACTGCGGCGCCTGTGACTCCCCCTGCGCCGCCGACGAGCTGTGCGTCAGCGGCGGCTGCGTGCCCGCCGCCAATGGCTGCCCGCTGACGGACTGCGAGGGCGGCTGCGTCGACACGCAGAACAGCGTGGCCCATTGCGGGGGCTGCGGTGAGCAGTGCGCGGCAGGACAGCGCTGCTCCGAAGGTGAGTGCGAGTGCGTCGAAGCGGACAAGGTGCGCTGCGGCACCCGCTGCGCGGATCTGCAAAAGGACGCCGCCCACTGCGGCGAATGCGGCAACCCCTGTACGGACGGCTATCCGTGCACTGACGGGGCCTGCGCCTGCCCCGAGGGCGAGACCCTGTGTGACGGGGCCTGCGTCGACACGGAGTCCTCCGCGCTCCACTGCGGCGCTTGCGACGCCCCTTGCGCCGAGGAGGAGACCTGCGTGACGGGCCGCTGCTCCCGCCCCGTAGGTGACGACTGCACCACCGTCCTGGCGTCCGACATCGCCGTCCGGGAGATCGCCGTGCTCCAGGCGGGCAAAATCTCGATCATGAGCGACGGCGAGCCCGTGGAGAGCCGCGTCGCCGACGTCATCGCCGGCAAGGACGGCGTCCTCCGCGTCTACGCGGATATCGATGCGGGCTTCACGCCGCGCGTCCTCTCGGCCCGCTTGAGCCTCCTGAACGGGGACGAGCTCGAGCGGGTGTTCCACAAGCGCACGGTCTCGGCCGCCTCCTCGGAGGCGACCTGGACGAGCACCTTCAACATCGAGGTGCCCGGGGAGCTCATCACCTCGTCGACGAGCTACGCCGTGGAGATCGTCGAGTGTGACACCTCCCCGCCCGTCGGGACGCCCATCGCTCCCAAGTTCCCGGCGGACGGCACCGCGCCCCTCGCCGCCCGGGACGTCGGTCGCCTCAAGCTGGTGTACGTGCCCCTGAACGTCCCCAACGGCGTCACCCCGAACGTCTCCCCCGAGCGCCTCGACCTGTACACGAGCTATCTGGCGTCGATGTTCCCCGTCGCGGGGGTGGATCACAGCCTCGGCGCTCCCCTCAACATCTCCGCTTCCATCGACCGTACCGGCCCCGGGTGGACGGAGGCGCTCGTGGAGATCCGCCTGCGCCACGAGGCGGACAACGCCCCCAACGACGTCTACTACTACGGTTTGTTCGAGCCCTCCGAGGTGAACTATTGCAGACAGGGCTGCGTCGCCGGCGTGGGCTACGTCCCCGAGGCGGGCAACAACGCTCGGCACTACCGGGTCGCGATGGGACTCTCTCGCGGCACCCGGGGCGACGCCGAGACGATGGCCCACGAGATCGGCCACACCCACGGGCGCCCCCACTCACCCTGTGGCGGCCCGGACTCCGCCGACCCCAACTACCCTCACAGCGGCGCCCAGATCGGCTGGTGGGGCTTCGAGGCCACCAACACCCTCCACGCCCCCGATCGCACGGACATCATGGGCTACTGCCAGAACCCGTGGGTGAGCGACTACGTCTACCGCCTGCTGACGGAGCGGGTGGCCACCATCAACGGCGGCAGCGGCTTCAGCTCCACGGACCTGCCCATCGCCACCTGGCTCTCCGCGGTGACGGACGCGCGAGGGGCCCGCTGGGTGACTCCCTACTCCAAACCGACGGAGGCTGCGGGGACCCCGGAGCGCGCCGAGATCCTCGATGTGGACGGGAACCCGCTGCTCGAGGTGACCGTGTACCGGATCCCCATCGACCACCTGAGCGCTGCCGAGCTGATGGTGCCCGAGCCGGAGCCCGGCTGGCACTCGATCGTGTTCCGCGGGCAGCAGGCCCCGCTGCGCTTCGACGCGGTGACGATGTCCCTCCCGTGACCCCGGAGAAGCCCGCGGCGCCCCCGTCTCGGAGGGGCGGGCGCCCCCATACGTCGTCGGTCCATCCGACGCCCTCTCTCGGGCGCCGGATGGGCGGAGATCAGCGGATGATGTCCTGCTGCAGGATACCGCACTCTCGGAAATCGAGGCTCGTCTCGATGCGGAAGTTCGAGCCCGTGGGGTTCCTCTCGGCCTGGAACAAATCGAGGGTGTAGACCTGCCCGACCTCGATGCCGAGCGCCTCCGCGCTCTCGTCGAGATCCACCTCGCCCTCCACGGGGCCGTGGATGCCCCCGAGATCCACCGCGAGCTTCCCGTTGATGAAGACCCACACGTCGTCGTCGCCGCGGAAATTGAAGACCTCGCCTCCCTTGTACTCGAAGGCCGTGTGCAGCTCCGTCGTGAACAGGAAGTTGTGGGGCCGCCCGCCCCCTCCGTAGTGGATCTCGTCCCAGGAGTTGTGCTCGTCGAGGGGGAAGAAGTCGTCCGAGTCGAACACGAACGTCCCCTCCTCGCCCGCCTTCGGCTCGAGCCACAGGTCCATGACGTAGGGCACGTTCGTCTCCGCCGTGCTCACGTACCAGTCGGAGAAGTCATCGATGACGTTGGGGGAGCGGTCGGGATGGACCACGGGCTTGCGATCGGGGCCGAGCGTGGCCTCGACGAGGCCCAGATACAGCTCCTGCACGCTCTGTCCCGGGGGCTTGTGCTGCCCGAAGTCCACGTGCGTCGAGGAGAAGTCCCGCGCGATCACCCGCAGCACGTTCGCGCACACGTTCTCACTCGGCTCGTCGAACTCCGCCAAGGGCCCGATCACCTTCCAGCCGCCGCTCGTCTCTGCCGTGAAGCCGTCGGGCAGGGTCTCTTCGATGACGGCTACGGGGCGGCTCCCGCCGAACCCCGGGTTCTGAGGCCCTGGATCGATGAGCACGGCGCCCCCGCCGGGCGCGCCACCTCCGCCGTGGTTGTTGCCCGCTCCTCCGGAGTTCGCGGCGCTCGCGCCCGCTCCCCCAGGCGTGGCCTCCTCGTCGCTGCTGCCGCAGCCCACGTACGCGAGGCTACCGAGGAGCCCCACCAGCAGAGAGCCGAGCCACGGACGGAGGGGCCATGTGTGTGCCTGATGGGAGATCGTCTTGGTCATAAGGGGATTCTTTCACTGTCCCATCGCGCACCAGTTCCTGCAACGACGCAGATCGCGTGTCACCGCGAGCAACTCCACGAGCGCGCGCTGCCCACCTCGATGCAGCGATCTCGAAGGAGCCGTCTCCGAACAAACCTTACGCGCTGGACCTGCGGGACTGGGACGACGCGGGACGGCGCGGCGCGCTCCTGGGCGTCGCTCGACGGCGCCGATTGACAGCAGAACGGCGCGCTCCGATCGTCGGATCCGACGCTGACGCTCGAACGCGGAGATCACCAGGAACCCCATGAACGACGGCCTTTCACCCCTCAGACGGGGCCGCATCGTGCGCGGACGCATCGTGGGCGGACCGCGCGGCGATGGTCCGTCCGACCCCTACGCGGCGCTCACACCCCACGGCACGATCTCCGAGACAGACCCACACTCCGAGACAGACCCACGAGGTCTCCCCTCACGCTCCACGTGGACGTCCGCGGCCTCGACCCAGGACGCGACCCAGGACGCGATCGGCGCCACCTTGCGCGCGCGGCGAGCGGAGGCGCACGCCATGGCGAGTCGGCTCCCCGACGTGGCCGCCCTCGCGCGGATCCTGGCGGAGCGCCTCGTGGGCGCGGCCCTCGCGCAGTCGGACGAGGCGCTGCTCCACTTCGCCGCCCAGCTCCTCGACGAAGCTCGAGGCGCCCGGCGCTTGGAGCTCTCTTGCGCTCCCCCGGACGCCGCCCGGCTCGCGCGAGCCTTGAGCGAGCGGGACCTGGAGCAGGACGTCACCGTCACCGCCGACGCCGCGCTCCCGCCGAACACCCTCCTCCTGGACACGGAGCTCGGCCGGCTCGAGGCGACAGTGAGCGGCGCCCTCGACACCCTCATGAACGCGGCGCGCCGCCCCTGAGTCGTGCCCCGAGGGCTCGACGCCCAGCGGCGCGGCTCGGCGCCCAGCGGCGCGGCTCGATCAGATCTGATCTGGAGCGAACTTGCGCCCGAGCGCCACGCACACCGGCTCGGGCGTGTAGCGACTCACGTCACCCCCGTGGCTGGCGATCTCCCGCACCAACGACGCAGAGATGAAGCCATAGCGGGTGCGCGTAGGGAGGAACACGGTGTCGATCTCCTCCGCCAGATCCGCGTTGGCGTGGGCGATCTGCAGCTCGTACTCGAAGTCGGCGCCGACCCGGAGCCCCCGCACGATCACCCGCGCGTTGACCCGTCGCGCATAGTCCGCCAGCAAGCCGCTGAAGCTCTCGATGGTGATGTTCGGGATCCCCGCGCACACCTCGCGCATCAGGTCGAGGCGCTCCTCCAACGTGAACAGCGGGCGGCGGCTCGGGTGAACACCGATGGCGACGGTCACCCGCGGGAAGAGGTCCGCCGCGCGACGCACCACGTCGAGGTGCCCGTGAGTGGGAGGGTCGAAGCTCCCCGGGTAGATCGCCAGGTGCGCGCCGCTGCCGCTCATCGGCCGCCACCTGCGGGCTGTGCCGGAACGGCGGACGGAGCGGGGGACGGAGCGGAGGGCGGAGCAGCGGGGGGCGCCTGATCGGCTCCTGGGGCATGGGCCCTCTCGGCGGCTGCGGCGGCCTCCTCTTCGGCGCGCGCTGCCGCCGCCTCTTCGGCTTGACGAACTCGCGCTTGCGCTTCCTGTTCGAGCACCTCGGCTGGCAGATCTTCGAGCCACACGGTCCGCCCGCCGTCAGCGAAGGTGACACGGAAGGTGGCGACCAGCCCGGAGCCAGCGAAGCCATCGAGCTCTACCCCGAGGCTCTTCTCCACGTCGTGGATGGGGGCGCCCAGGATGCCCGGCACGTTGGGGATTTCGAAGGCTCCGAGGCGCAGCATGGGCAGGTGCCCCATCTTCACGCCGCTCTGGCCGGGGAGCGCGCTGAACCCCTTCACGTCGACGCCCGCCTTCTCCCATCCTCCCTCATCGAGCGCGACCGGGTACGCCATCGTCGTGTGCACGAGCAACGACGCGCGTGCGTCATCGGACTCGGCGCTGAAGTTCGCAGGCAAGATCATGGCCCCGCCGCGCACGTAACCGGGGTGCACCGTCGTGGCTTGGGGCGGAGGCGGCGGCTCGAAGGAGCGGACGACGAACTGCCCAGCGGCGAAGTCGACGGTCGCGTTCAGCTGGCGCAACAGCTCGACGCCGATCAAGAGCTTGATGGGCGCGTTCAGCTGCCGCGACAGACCAGAGAGATCCTTGCCGACCGCTGGGACGTCGCTCACCTCGATGCGCTCGGCGAAGCGCAGCGAGACCCAGCCGCCCTCACCGCCCGCGCTGGTGTCGACCACCGTCTCCGCGGTGTCCGTCGCGATCATCGCCAGGGACGGCTCACCGTTCACCTCCACGGGGACGAGCAGCGTCGTGTTGCCGATGCGCGGCATCTCGAGGGCTGCCACCAGTCCGCCGCTGATCTCGAAGGGGCGCCGCCCGCGGCCGCGGCGCGCCAGCTTCGCGACGCTCTGGGCCCAAGGATCGCGCACGCTGGGATCAGCGAGCAGCGCGTCGAGCTCCGCGGCGGCTTGTTCGACGCGCCCGGCGTACCAGTGGGCGCGCGCGCGCACCCCGCGGGCTTCGCTGTCGTTCATGCCCTGGGTCAGTTGCACGGCCCGATCCAGCTCCAGCCGCGCGAGGGCGACCTGCGCCGCGAGGAGCTTCACCCGGGGCTCCTCGGGCAGCGCCCGCAGCGCCTGCTCGCTGGCCTCGGCGGCGTCTTCGATGTCCCCGTGGCGGTAGCTCGTGTCCGCCCGCTCGTACCACTGGCGGGCGCCTTCGGGCCACGCGGCCTCGCCGGTGACGGCGCCTCCGCAGCCGCTCACGGCGATCGCGAGGATCGGGCCCCACAGCAGGGACGAGCGAGCCCTTGAATGGCCCCGTGAGTGGGCCCTTGGATCGGCAGAGAACCGCGAAGCGGCGAAGGAGAGGTGCACCATGAGAGGAGATCGGTGGGGACGGGAAGCTCGGGCCGCACGAGGGATAACGCATCACCACCGTGAGGTCGAGGCGCCCTGTGCGGGAGAGCCATCATGGCCCCAACCACTTTGGGCCAGCGGACCCTGCTCGCCCACTCTGCTCCCCCCTCTGCTCGCCTCCCTGGGACGTGGCCGACTTTGCTGTACCATCCGTGCCCATGACCTTCCCGAAGCGAACGGATCTCGAGCCCCGCGCGCTGGCCCCGCGGTGGAGCCATTGGCTGGCAGCCCTGACCGGAGCCGCCGCGCTGACCCTCGGCTGTGGTGGCAGCCAGCCGCCCGCCGAGACCACCTCCGAAGCCGTCCCCACGGACGCCGCCTCCGATCCGGACGACGTCACAGCTTTCGCCGAAGACGAGCCCGAGGAGAGCTGGGGCGACGAGGACACTACGCCGGCCAACGACGCGCAGCGCAACAATCCCCCCGCAAACGCAGGCGCCGCCGACGCAGGCGCGACCAAGGAGACGCGCACGCTGGAGGTCATCCAAAAGGTGGTGACCGAGCGCCGCGCGGCGGTGCGGGGTTGCTACGACAAGGCCCGGGAGAAGAACGCTGCCCTCCCCGGAGGCGACTTCATCGTTCGGATCGTGATCGACCCGGAGGGCGCGGTGAAGAGCGCCGAGCAGGACTTCGACGCGAGCTCAGTCAAGTCTCCGGACCTGTCTAAGTGCGCGATCGCCGAGATCCTCACCTGGAAGTTCCCTCCATCCTCCCGAGGCATGGAGACGACGGTGAACTATCCGTTCAACTTCAAACCCTAAGGCTGGAAGACCCGCCGAGGGACCCTGCCCGCTGGGCGGGGATCCGATCGGTGGGGACCCCTTGGCTGGCTGGGCGTCGGGGAAACGAATCGAGGGCGCTCACCTACGTGCCTGCGTAGACGGACGCCCCGTTCGTGCCGAACTCGTCATCGTTGCAGGGGCGGACCGTCCGGGGAGAGTCCGCCCTGCGCTCCGACCCGAACCTCAGGCCTTCTTGGCGCGACGCTTGGCTGCCTTGCGAGCGGGCGCCGCGGGTGCCTCGACGGGCGCAGCCTTGGCCGCGGTCTTGCGGGTGGTCTTGCGAGCAGGCGCCTTCTTGGCCGTCTTCTTCGTGGCGGGGGCGCTGGCCGCAGCCTTCTTGGTGGTCTTGCGAGCAGGCGCCTTCTTGGCGGCGGTCTTCTTCGCAGCCTTACGAGCAGGCGCCTTCTTGGCCGTAGCCTTGGTGGCGGTCTTCTTCGCAGTCTTCTTTGCCGCCTTCTTGGTGGCGGTCTTCTTGGCAGACTTCTTCGCCGCCTTCTTGGCGGTCTTCGCGACCGGTGCCTTAGCAGCGGCCTTCTTGCGGGTCTTCTTTGCAGCCATGTTTTTGCCTCCCTACAGGTCGGGAGCGGAGCGAAGGGAGTTCGTCCACCCCTAGGGTATGTTGCAAGACGTATATTGCCACCTAGTGCGATGTGTCAACGAAAAAAATGCGAGCGCCGTCGCTGGAGGCCGTTTGTCCCCACGAACGGCCTCGCAAAGTTTGCATACGACACAAGCGTGCGGTGTTTCATGGGCGTCCGCCGCGCGAGATCTCGGGGCGCGCTTCGTGGGAGCGTACGGCGACAAAAAGCCTACGAACTGCGCTGACTTGACGATCATGAGCCCCCTGCGGTACCGGACTCTCGGTCTCCTGAAACCTCCCTCCAGGACCCGGCAAAAAGATGCGTGTACGCCCCACCCTCCTTCCGGTCGCTCTCATCGCTCTCACCGCTAGCTGGTTCGCTGGCTGTGGCTATTCCCAGGAGGAGTGGGACCAGAAGTCCCGCGAGAACGAGGAGCTCCGAGCACGCCTCGCCTCGGAGCAGCAGGCGCGCGGCAAGTCGGAGGCCGACTATGCGGACGCCCTCCAGGAAATCGAGACCCTGAAGGGGCAGCTGACGGAGCGAGGCCTCAGCCTCGACAACATGAGCGCCAGCCTCGCCCAACAGAAGAAGGCCCTCGAGGAGTACAGCGCGCGCATGGAGCAGCTCGAGCAGGTGCGTAAGCGCTTCGAGGTGCTGCGCGCCAAGCTGGACCAGCTCACCAAGCTCGGCCTCAAGGTGCAGGTGCGCGGCAACCGCATGCTGATCCAGCTGCCCGGAGACGTGCTGTTCGACTCGGGCAAGGACAAGCTCCGGAACGAGGGCAGCGACATCCTCCTGAAGGTGGCGGAGGTCATCCGCGAGGATCCCGATCTGTCGAAGCGCCACTTCCAGGTCGCCGGCCACACGGACGCCAAGCCCCTCGCTGGTGGCACCTTCAAGGACAACTGGGGGCTGTCCGCCATGCGCGCCCGCTCCGTGCTCGTCCTGCTCACCACGCCCACGGAGAAGGGCGGCGGGGGCCTCGACGAGAACCACTGGAGCGCCACCGGCTACGGCTCGACGGACCCCGTCGCGGACAACGAGAGCGACGATGGGCGACGCCAGAATCGACGCGTCGAGCTGGTGGTGCAGCCGAACGTCGAGGAAATGCTGAACCTCAACAGCCTCACCACCGGCGAATGAGCGCCCGGCGGGCCGCGGTCGTCGACATCGGGACCAACTCGGTTCTCCTCACCATCGCGGTCAGGACGGCGCCGCCCGCGGATCCCGGCAGCCCCCCATCGTCCTCGAGGGGCGCGGGGCAGGCGGTCGAAGCCGCCGCCGGGGTGGCGACGCTGCAACCTGTCGTCGAACCTGTCGTCGACCCTGTCGTCGAGCGCGCCACCATCACCCGGCTGGGGGAAGGGGTGGACGCCACCCGAAAGCTCTCCGCCGCCGCCGTCGACCGCACCCTCGCCTGCCTGCAGGACTATGGCGCTCGCATCCGCGAGGCGGGCGTAGACGTGATCGCCCTCGTGGGCACGAGCGCGCTCCGGGACGCTCAGGGCGGCGAGGCCTTCATGGCCCGGGCGGCAGAGCTCATCGGGGCCCCGCTGGAGGTCATCAGCGGGCAGCGGGAAGCCGAGCTGACGTTCCGTGGGGCCTTGAGCGGCCTCGACGTCCGCGGCCCCGTCACCGTCTTCGACATCGGCGGCGGGTCCACGGAGCTCATCTGCGGTGACGCGCCGACCCTCGCCCCAGCGGAGCTGCGCGCGAGCGCGGGCAACGCTTCGTCCAGGACGACGGGGGCCCCTAGCTTGCGCGCCTCGTTCAGCTTCGACGTGGGCAGCGTGCGCCTGACGGAGCGCCACGTGCGGACGGATCCGCCCCGGGAGAGCGAGCTGGACGCGCTGCGCAAAGACATCCGCGCCCTGCTGAGCACGGCTCCTCCAGCGCTCACTGCGCTCCTTCGCCCTCCTGCCGAGCGGGGTACAGAGCGGGACACAGAGCCCGAAGCGAGCCGCCGCGAGGATGGAGGAGCGGTCCCCCCACCTGTGTCTACCCGTGGGAGCGTGGAGCACCTCGGCGGCGCGACGCCAACGGTCGTCGGCGTGGCCGGCACGGTGACCACCCTCGCCGCTATGGAGCTCGGGCTCGACCGCTACGATCCCCAGCAGGTCCATGGCGCCACGCTCCCTGCCGAGAGCATCGACAAGCTGGTCGCGCGCCTCGCCTCTCTGCCCCTGGAGGAGCGCCAGAAGGTGCCGGGCCTCGAGCCCCGTCGCGCCGACGTCATCGTAGCCGGCGCCGTCCTCTGCTCGGAGGTCCTGCGGGCGCTGGGGGCACCTCGGCTGCTCGTCTCGGACCGCGGCGTGCGCTGGGGACTGCTCGACGAGCTACTTTTCCCCTGAAGCGACGGACGGTTCGCCGAACGGGCTACGCACCCGGTCCGCACACCGTGCGGCGTCCCCGTGAAGAGCTCTCTAGCCGGTCACGCACACCGTGCGGCGCCCCCGTGAAGAGCTCTCTAGCCACCCCACACGGCGTCCATCAATGGGGCTCCACGCACCTTGTCCGCACGCCGTCGGGCGCCGCGTGAAGAGCGCTCTTCCCCTTGAAAACAGCTGCCGATGTCTCCTCGGCGCGCTGCCCTAACCCTCGACCCCACCTCTCGAAGAGCTCTCGAAGAGCCCTCGAAGAGCCCTCGAAGAACACCCCGCGCTGGAGCTCACGGGACAACCCGCCTTCGAAGTGCCACACTGAAGGCACGGCAGACGGCGAGCATCGATAAGCCGGAAGTTGACACATCGCCCTCTTCTGACTACAGTGCTGCGCCTGGCGACCCCTGTCCAGAATCTGCCCCTCCGAGTTCTCGGCGCGGGTAGCCCTCGTCCCCATCGATGATGGGGATTTTCTTGGGGCTCTTGGGGAAGTCACCGTCGACTCGAGCTCCAAACCGAACCGGCTCTCCATAGAACGGCCCGTCATCGCAGTCCACACCGCGCGTCGGCGCCGCAGAGGGCTAGCAATCCGGCCCGCTTACCCCGACCGGCCACGGAGCGGGGGCCCGTCGCCGACCGGCTCGGCGCTCACACTTGGACTTTTGGATTGAACCTGATTGAGCAGCTTTGGCCCGCGAGCACCATGGAGAGTGAGCCGGTTTGCATCGGAGAGCTCGAGCAGGATCGCAGCAAAGAGTGAGGCAGCGGGCCAAAATTTTTGGAATGAACGTCTTCCCTTATCCGTTGTCAGCGTGCCCATCGGGGATCCAGAGCGCATCGCGCTCACGGGCGACCGACGCCAGGAGCGTATCCCGCTCACGGCAATGTAGAGCACGCGGGAGAGGGTGAGTTCGAAGTGTGCGTCACGGCCGTCCCCCCGGCGCGTTCCTGACAACGGAGCGCTCCAACGGCCGTCAACAAGGAGACATCATGCAGGCAAGCCAGGAAGTTGAATTCAAGGTCGGCGACAAGGCTGTCTATCCCGCCCAAGGTGTTGCTGAGGTCATCAGCATCGACGAGAAAGACATCGCCGGAAGCACCCAGCGGTTCTACGTGCTCCGTATCCTGGATACGGACCGCAAGATCATGGTGCCCGTTGCCAATGCCGACGCCGTTGGCTTGCGTCAGGTGATCAGCGAGCAGGAGATCCGTGAGATCTTTGATATCTTGAAGGAGCGTACGATCGGCTTCGATACCCAGACGTGGAATCGGCGCTATCGCGGCTTCATGGACAAGATCAAGACGGGCTCGATCTACGACGTCGCCGAGGTCTTGCGCGACCTCTATCGCTTGAAGGCCAACAAGCAGCTGTCCTTCGGTGAGCGTCGCATGCTCGACACGGCGCGCTCCCTGATCGTCAAGGAGATCGCGATCGCCCGCGAGCAAACGGAAGACAACGTGAAGGACGAGATCGAAGCGATCTTCTTCTCGAACTGATCCGGTACTCGGAAGCTCATCGTTCCCCCTCCGGAACGCCAGACGCGCAGCTCGGCCACGAGCTGCGCGTCGCCGTTTTGTCCTCCCCGCTTCGTCCTGCCCAGACCGCCCGCCGCGAGCCTCGATAGGGCATTGGGACCAACGGCCACCAATGACCGCCCAGGGCACGCTGGCTCCGATCAGCGCTCGTCAGAGCCGGCGAGGTCATCGCGCTTGCGGATGGGCGCGAGGGGCGGCAGCTCGAGGGCCACCCGCCACGTGTCGTCCTCGCGGACACAGCGGACCCGATACTGCCCCTGCGCTGGATCGTCCCCGCGCACGGTGACCTCCGCCCAGTCGCCGTCGATGCGGCTCGCGTAGCTCCTCGGCGTGAGCTGCAAGGAGAACCAGGAGGGCGCCAACATCTCCCCGGGCCGCACCGGGTGACCGGATGCCGCTGCCGCGCGGCGGGCGCGCTCCTCCAGGTTGTCCCGCGCCGGCCCCCAGAGCAGCGCCACCACCGCTTCGCCTCGGGCGGGATCGCCGTGCACGCCCTGCATCCCCGCGATGAAGCGCTGCACGACCACTTCCGGGCCCTGGGCGACCTCCTTCTCCTCGCAGCCCGCGAGCGCGCCCAGGGCCCCGAGGAGCACGACCACGCGGGCACAGCGGGCGAGGGGCGAGGGGCGCATCGGCCGAAAGGTAGCGTCGTCCTGGCGCTCGTCCACCGAGCCTCCGCAGCGCGCTGCTTTCTTGCCCACCCTCACCTACATCCGCGCACAATATCGCCCGTGGCTGCCCCCTCCTGTCCCCGCCTCCTCTGGCCCACCCGCCCGGACGTGCACGCCTTGCCCCAAGGTCGCCTGGTCCCCGCCGACACCTCCGGTGACCCTCACTGCCGCACGCTCCAAGGGGACAACCTGCTCGGCCTCACGGCCCTCGCCGGGGAGCTCGAGGGGCGGATCACCCTCGCCTACCTGGACCCGCCGTTCTTCACGGGACGGGAGCACCACCGCGTCCACCGCTCCCGAGACCCGAAGACGGGTGAGGTGAACCGCGCCCTCGCGCCCGCCTTCGACGACCGCTGGGACAGCCTGGGAGACTACCTCGCGCCCCTCGCCTCCCGCGTCGAGGCCGCGCGCCGCCTCTTGGCGCCCCACGGCAGCCTCGTGCTGCACGTCGATCCCAAGACGAGCCACTACGCGAAGGTCCTCTGCGACGAGATCTTCGGCCCCGACTGCTTCGCGAGCGAGATCGTCTGGCGTTATCGGCGCTGGCCGTCGAAGACCCGGAACTTCCAGCGGGTGCACGACGTGCTGCTC
Organism: Pseudomonadota bacterium; assembly: GCA_023460875.1. Taxonomy (GTDB): domain Bacteria; phylum Myxococcota_A; class Polyangia; order Polyangiales; family Polyangiaceae; genus NIC37A-2. The sequence goes on along the minus strand of JAEWOQ010000422.1, from coordinate 2,879 downwards.
CGCTACGTCCGCGATCCCCAGGCCGAGCCCCGCTTCAACCAGCTGTACGAGCCCCTCGCGGCGTCGACCCGGGCCACCTGGGGCGATCGCAAGCAGCGGGCGGTCACCGGCACGAGCGGGCGCCGCGTGCGCTCGAGCACCACGGAGGAGGCCTCCCTCGGCGCGCCCCTCGGGGACGTCTGGGAGCTCAGCATCGTCGCGCCCGTCGCCCGCGAGCGCACCGGCTACCCCACGCAGAAGCCGGAGTCCCTGCTGCAGCGCCTCGTCGAGGCGTGCACGGATCCGGGGGACGTGGTGCTCGACCCATACATGGGCAGCGGCACGACCTTGGCCGTCGCCACGCGCCTCGGTCGCCAGGCGGTGGGGCTCGACATGGGAGAAGAGGCCCACCGGGTCACCCGCGAGCGCCTCCAGGCTCAAGGGGTCGTCCCGACGCACCAGCGGGTCGAGGCCGCCCTCGCCGCCACCGGTAAGCGGCGGAGCGCCCGCGTCGCGGCGCCCGCTCGGGAGCGCCGCCCCGTGAGCCGCCGCGTCGCGTGATCCGAGGGACGTTGCCCGGCGGCCCCAGGGGCGACCGTGCTTCGCCCCTTGAACTCCCCCCCTTGAACTCCCCCGCACCGTCCCGTACACGCCCCCCATGGGCAGGCGACCACCGCAGCGTCTGCGAGCCCGCGGACTGTTCCTGGCTCTCCTGGCCACGGCCGCGAGCGCTCGGGGCGACACGAGCCCCCCCGTGATGGTCGGGCCCCTCGCCCTCTCCGTGGAGCAGCTCGCCCAGCGGCTCGACGGGCTCTCCGCCCTGGAGCTCCGCGCCCACGGCCCCGGCGTCGCCGGACGCGTCGCCTACGTGCAGCGGGTGATCGTCCCCGAGCTCCTGCTCCAGGCCGAGGCAGAGCGGCGAAAACTGGCCGAGGACCCCCACGTCCGCGCTCGGCTCCAGGACGCCTCCTTCCAGGCCCTCGTGGAGCAGGAGCGCGCGAAGCTCCCGCCGCCCACGGACGCGGAGATCGACGCCTACTACGACGCGCACCGCCGGGACTTCGAGCGCCCCGAGCGGCTGTTGCTCTGGCGCATCTTGGTGAGCTCGGAAGCGCAGGCCCGCGAGGTGCTCGAAGCAGCCCGGGGCGCCGGAGGCCCCGAGCGCTGGCGCGCCCTCGCCCGGGAGCGGTCTCTGGACACCGCCACCAAGGAGCGGGGCGGAGAGCTCGGCTTCGTGCACCCGGACGGCCACACGGACGTGCCGGAGCTGCGGGTCGACCCGGCGCTGTTCGAGGCGGCGCACCCGCTGGAGAACGGGGAGCTGGTGCCCGAGCCCATCGCCGAAAAGGAGCACTTCGCCGTGGTCTGGCGGCGCGGCAGCCTTGAGCCGGTGCAGGTCCCGAAGGACCAGGCGCGCCCGACGATCGCGCGCGCGATCCAAGAGAAAAAGCTGGGCGAGCGTATCGACGGGCTGGTCCGCGAGCTCACCCAAAAGCACGTCGGCGAGCGGCGCGACGAGCTCCTCGCGCACGTCGACGTTCCCTCTTTCCCGCAGGCCTCCTCCGACGCCTCCGAGCCCTGACCCCGCGGCGACCCCGCGACAGCTCAGCGCTCAGTCCATCTTCGGGAGCTCCCAGCCGAGCTGCCTCAGGATCGCCCGAAAGTTCGCCTCCTCCTCTCGGGCGCGGGACAGCAGCACCAGAAAGCGCTTGTACTCCTTCTTGGTGGCCGCCTCCGCCGCGCGCTCGTAGGCCTCGAGCACGAGGATGAGGTGTGGGTGCGCTTGCGCCACCTCGGACGGCACGTGCATGCCCCGGGCCACCTGCAGGCGCCCGTCCGCGAGCTTGTGCACCAAGCGGGCGAGCTCCACGTCGTGCAGGCGCTTACGCAGCACCTCCGACTCGCGCCGCGCCTCGGTCACGAGCAGCCCCGCGCTCGTCAGATACGTGCCCCCCAGGGCGGGCACCGCGCACAGCAAGGCCGCCCCGAACAGCGCCGCGCCGAGGCCCAGCGCTCGGCGGCGAGACGCCGTCGCCTCAAACCTCTTCTGCATCGTCTTCGCCCGGAGGATCCGCACCGTCCTCGATCTTACCCAAGGTCGCGAGCCCGTCCACGAGCGCCCGCGACGCGGCGGCCCGCTCTGCGGCTCGCTTGGAGCGGCCACGACCGACCGCGACGGTGGCGCCCTCCACGCACACCTCGACCTCGAACCACGGATCGTGGGACGGCCCCCCGCCGTCCACCACCCGGTAGGTGGGCGGCTTGAAGCCCCGCGCCTGGACCTTCTCCTGCAGATCGCTCTTCGGGTCGCGGCCCCCCGCCTCGGCGACGCGCTGCAGCCCGAAATCCACCACGCGCGCGCACACGCGCCGCGCCGCGTCGAGCCCCTGATCGAGATAACAAGCAGCGATCAGCGCCTCCACCGCGTCTGCCAGGACGTTCGTCGAGTCCCCGAGATCCCCCGCCTGAGCGCCCCGCCCCAACCGCAAGACCGCGGCGAGCCCATGCTCACGGCCGAACACCGCCAGGGCCTCCCCGCTGACCACCTGCGAGCGCGTGCGGGTCAGGGTCCCCTCGTCCGCTCGTTGGAGGCGCTCGAAGAGGATCTCGCTCGCGCAAAAGTCGAGGATCGCGTCGCCGAGGAACTCCAGGCGCTGATTGTCCTCCACCCCCTTGTTCTCGTGGGCGAAGCTCGGATGGGTCAGGGCCTGGTCGAGGCGTGGCGACCCTTCATCGAGATCGAAGAGCCGCGCCACCCCGCTGATAGCGGCGTCCGTCATCGGGGTGAGGAGACTAGCCCAGCGCCCCCACCGCCGCACAGCGCTACGCCGCACAGCGCTACGCCGCGGCGCCCGCAGCACACTCCCGTGCCCTGGCACCCCCGAGCCCCTATCATGGCC
>JAEWOQ010000421.1 GCA_023460875.1 Pseudomonadota bacterium | reverse complement strand
GGCCGGGGCGGCCCTGGCGCGGGCGGGGCGCCGGGGGGGGGGGGGCCTCCGGGATCCGAAGAAGCCCATCGGCTCGTTCCTCTTCTTGGGGCCGAGCGGCGTCGGCAAGACGGAGCTCGCCAAGGCGTTGGCGGAGGCCCTGTTCGACGACGAAGCCGCGCTGACGCGCCTCGATATGAGCGAGTTCATGGAGAAGCACATGGCGCAGCGCCTCATCGGCGCGCCGCCCGGCTACGCGGACTCGGACCAGGGGGGCTTCCTGACGGAGGCGGTGCGCAAGCGACCTTACTCCGTGCTGCTGTTCGACGAGGTGGAGAAGGCGCACCAGGACGTGTTCAACCTGCTGTTGCAGGTGCTCGACGATGGGCGCCTGACGGACGGGCGCGGACGCTTGGCGGACTTCTCCAACACCGTCGTGCTCATGACGAGCAACATCGGCTCCGAGCGCATCCTCGACGTGCCGCCGGAGGTGTTCGAGTCGCCGGAGGGCCTCGAGCAGGTCCGCGCGACCCTCTCCGAGAGCCTGCGGGCGTTCTTCCGACCAGAGCTCCTGAATCGCCTCGACGACGTGCTCGTGTTCCGTCCCCTGACGCGCGCGCTGCTCCGGCGCATCCTCGACAAGGAGGTGCGCCGGTTGCACGAGCGCTTGGCGCCGCAGCGCCTCGCCCTGGAGGTGGACCCCGCGGCGGCCGAGCACCTCGTGGAGCTGGGATACGAGCCGGCCCTCGGGGCGCGGCCGCTACAGCGGGTGCTCGTGCGAGAGCTGCAAGACCCTCTGGCGACGGCCCTCGTGGCGGGGGGGCTCCCGGTGGGGAGCCGTGTCCGGGTCACGCTCACGGAGTCCGCGGCGTCTCCGAGCTCCCGGAGCCTCCGTGTCGCCGTCGAGCCGATGGACGCGTCCTGAGCGCGGTGGCGCTCACCTGCGGCGCGGCCCGCTGGGGCGTTGTTCGGGGGGGAGCAGCTCCGGGTGCCGGCGCCGGAAGTCGTGCAGGCAGAGCTGCGCGCGGCCCGTCTCCTCCACGCAGCGCAGGAGCTGACGATCGAAGGGCGTCGTGAGGCACTCGACCGTCCAGACGTCGAGGGCCTGCTTCACCCGCGGATCGCCCAGCTGTGATCGGTGTGTGATGCCGAGGGCGCGAGCCCCCGCGGCCTCGCACTCGAAGGGGCCGGGTGCCTTGCGCTCACAGGCCACACACGCCAGGCACAGCAGCCACAGGGCGCCCCGCAGGTACCTCCCCGAGCCGGCGCTCCCCTTCACAGGATGAATCCCAAGGAGAGGAGCACGTCACTCACGCTGCGGAACTTCGGGAGCGTCTCCAGGTAGAGGCGCTCGCCGCCCGCGAAGGCCTGCACCGGCTCCTCGTAGGCCGTCCCCGAACGGTTCGTGGCGATGCCGTAGGTCACGCTCGCGGACAGGACCATCCAGTTGGGGATGAGCTCGAAGGACGCCCCCACGCCGACCATCGTGTTCAGCTCCACGGCCGCGCGGGACGCCGTCTGCACGTCGAGATCGCCGCTGCTCGTGGGCTCCTGCGCGACGTGGCGCAGCCAGGCGAGCCCGAGGATCCCCATCAAGCGCAGGCGCGGGTTCACGACCCAGGTGGGCTCCGCGCGAGCGCCGAAGGAGCGCAGCCGGAGGTTCGGTTGCTGGAAGTCCGTGGCCCCTAGAGGATACTCGGGTACCTCGAAGCCGCCCCGCCGCACGGTGACGGGGATCGACTCCTGGCGGTAGTAGAGGCGCAGGCTGAGCCAGGAGGTCACCTCGGGGCGGATGTAGGCGCCCCAGGTGAGGGCGGGGGCGTAGCTCACCCGCGCGTCCTCCGAGGGCCGCAGGGTGAAGCCGAAGTAGGGGCCGACCTCGAGCAGGCGCGAGGGAGGCTCCGGTCGATCCTCGAGGGCGACCGGGGTGGGCTGTTGGGAGGTGGGCACGAGCGGCTCCTGCTCCTCGGAGGCCTGGCCTTCCGCTGCTGCGGGGTCCGCCTCGGGCGGCTCCTGGGCGTTCGCGGGGGCGCTCGGGAGCGAGCAGGCGAGCAGCGCTCCCAGACAGCGCAGCCAGCCTCGGGGAGAGCGCCGCGGGGGGAGCCAGCCTCTGGACGGGCAGCCTCTGGGAAGGGGGCGTGACATCAGCCGCGCAGCGTGGCCCCCACGCGCTCTTGGGCGCTCCGGAGCACCTTCTGCTGGAGCTGATCCACTTCCTTGTCCGTGAGAGTGCGAGCCTCTTCCGCCTGCTCCGCCGCCTTCGGATCCCGGTACACCACGCGGTAGGTGAGGGAGCGGTGGCCGTCGGGCACCGAGCCTCCTCGGAACTCCGCCGTCAGCTGCACGGACTCACACAGGCTGCCGGCGGCCTCGCGGATCGCCTGGCCCACCTCGGCGGCGGGCACCCGCTCGGACACGACCAGGGACAGATCGCGCACGATGGCAGGCAACTTCGGGATGGGCCGGTAGCGCGGCACGCGCTGGCCGACCTGCTCGAGGGCGACGAGGTCCAGCTCGATCACCTGGGCGACCCCGTCGAGGTCGAGGGCGTCCGCCACGTCGGGGTGCAGGGGCCCGAAGCGCCCGACCTGAGTCTCCCCGACGAACAGCTCCGCCGCTCCCCGCGGGTGGAGATGCTGGGTGTGAGGCCTGGCGCCGACGCCGACCACACGGGCCTCTTGGCGGGTCAGGCGCTCGACGAGCTCGACCGCCACGCCCTTGGCGTCGTACACGTCGAGCTCGGCGGCCTTGAGGCTGAGGTGCTCGAG
>JAEWOQ010000420.1 GCA_023460875.1 Pseudomonadota bacterium | reverse complement strand
GGCGTGTACCTGCTGTTCTTCCTGTTCGTCGAGCTGTTCGTCATCGGGTTCTCCGCCGCGCTCATCGCCATCGCGCTGGATGCCCCCACGGCGCTCCTCCAGCGCAGCCTCCGCTTACCGCGCGCGGTCGCGCTGATCATCGTGGTCCTCGCCCTGCTCGGGTTTTGGACGGGGCTCGGAGCCTGGGTGGGGCCGCAGGTGGCGGAGCAGTTCCAGGATCTCCAAGACCAGATGCAGCTCGGGCTGCAGAACGCGCAGGCGTGGCTCCGCGACAACGAGCCCTTTCGATCGCTGATGCGGCTAGTGCCCAGCGTCGAGGAGGTGACGCCGCCCATTGGTGAGCTCGTTCAGCGCACGCAAGTGGCCGTCCTCAGCGGGTTCAGCGCCGTCGCCAACCTGCTGATCACCATCTTCGTCGGCTGCTTCTTCGCGGCCGGCCCGCGCCGCTACACCGAAGGCGCGCTCTTCCTGATCCCCGAGGCGCGCCGGAGCGGCGGGCGACGCGTGATCGGCGCCATCGCCCGGGCCCTGCGCTGGTGGCTCGTGGCCCGCATCCTCCTGATGCTGTTCATCGGCGTCCTCTTCGGGATCGGGCTGTGGCTACTCGATGTCCCCCTCAAGCTCCCCCTGGCCGTGCTCGCCGGCCTCTTGAGCTTCATCCCCTACGTCGGCCCCGTGCTCGCCTACGTTCCCATCGTCTTGGTCTCCCTGCTCGTGGGACCGAAGATGGCGCTGTACGCGTCGATCCTCTACATCGGGATCCAGCTGGTCGAGAGCTACCTCGCGGAGCCCCTCATCGAGGCGCGCACCGTGAGCCTGCCGCCCGCGCTGATCATCCTGGCCCAGGTGGTCAGCGTGATCTGGCTGGGCTTCATCGGCGTGCTGCTCGCGACGCCGCTCCTGCTCACGCTCGTCGTGGGTGTGCAGCTCCTCTACGTCCGCCGCGTGCTGCACGAAGACGTCCAGGTCGCCGGGCAGCGTTGACGCGCGCTACCAGGTGGGCTCGATGAACGGCGGGCTCGGTCGACCGATGTGGTAGCCCTGCAGCAGATCGCAGCCGAGCGCCGTCACGACGTCGCGCTCCTCCGCCGTCTCAATGCCCTCGGCGACGACCGACAACCCCATGTCCTGACAGACGCTGGTGAGGCTGCGGATCAACCGCTGCTTCACTGCGCTCTTGTCCGCGTCCCGCACCAAGGACATGTCCAGCTTCACCAGGTCCGGCTCCAGCTGCACGAAGCTGGACAGCCCCGCGTACCCGGCGCCCAGATCGTCGACCGCGATGCTGCAGCCAGCCCGGCGCAGGCTCGCGACCCGTTCGCGCGCGTCCGGGATGCGGTCGAGGGACGCTCGCTCCGTCACCTCCAGCACACAGCGTCGGGCGACCTCGGGGCTCCCCTCGAACAGCTCGAACAGCTCGGGATCCAGTAGATCCCCAGGGTGGAGGTTGAGGAACAAGCGCCACGATCCTGGGGCGGAGGACAGCGCCGCGATGGCGCGCCCGCGGATCGTCCTGCCGAGCTCCTGGAGGCGCCCGAGGCGCTCGGCGGCGTCGAGGACCGCGCCGGGATGCGGCAAGGCCGGCTCCTTGCTGCGCAAGAGGGCCTCGTAGCCAAACAAAGAGCGGGTGCTCACGTCGAGGATGGGCTGGAAGGCCATCCACAGCGACTCCCGCGCCCGCTCGAAGCTCGCCTCGAGCGACGCGCGGTCTCCCCCCTCCCCCGCGTGGTTCCCGAGCTCCTTCAAGGTCTGCCGCTTCGCTCGACCCAGACGGTGCAGCCGAACGGCGTGCTGCACCGCGCCCACCAGCTCGTCCGCGTGGATGGGCTTCAGGAGGTACTTGAGGGCGCCGTAGTCGACCGCGTCGGCCGCGCTCTCGATCGACGGTGCTCCCGTCATCAAGATGACGGGCACGTCTCGGTCCACGCCACGCACCGCCCTCAAGAGGTGCGTGCCATCCATGCCGGGCATGGCGATGTCCGTCACCACCGCCTCGAACGGCGTGCGCTCCGAGGTGTGCGTTCGAAAGCGCTCCAAGGCCATCTCGCCCCGCTCGCACGCCTCGACCTCGAAGCCAGCCCGGCTCAGATGCCGCGCCTGCGCCTCCAACAAAGCGGGGTCGTCGTCCACCAGGAGCACTCTCCCCTTCGATTCCTCCTGCGTCATCGACAAACTCCGCGCTCGGTTGGCATTTGGCCGCCTAACAGCGGTTCCAGTTGCGTCGACCATGCCCCCCACGCGCTCGGCTTCCAAGCAAGTGAGGGACCCATCGTCGCCGCTGTAGTGTCGCTCATCCGCGACGGTAGGGGAAACGGCAAACGCGCGCAGGGCCCCACCCTCCCGGGATTGGGGCCCATCAAGGGCGCAGATCCGGCGCAGAGATCGATGCCAACCGGCGGAAGCAAGCGCGCGGGAGCGAGCGCAGAGCGTCCCCCTGGGGTCCCGCACGTGGCTGGCCTAGTGACGACCGCGAGGCCGACGTGAGTGAAGGGTCAGGGGCGCCTACAGCTCCGCACGGGCCCGCGTGTTCCTCTCCGCCCGTCCGTAGGGAGACAGGGGCGGGGTCCCCGCGCTGGCGCGCTCGCGCAGTCCGTCGAGGAGCTCGAGGAGCGCCTGGATGGACGTACGACGCGGACTCCAGCCCAACTCCCGAGCGGCCTTCGAGCAGTCTTGCAGCGGCGCCTGGAAAGCCATGTCGATCCACCCTGGATCAGCGGGCTGGAGATGAAGTCGATGGGTGAGGTCGGCTGCGGCGCGCAACGTGCGATGCGACACCTTCACGAGCTTCGAATCGAAGGTGCGGGCCAGGCTCTCGGAGTCGATCACCGGCTCGGCGGCGATGTTGAAGGCGCCGTGGACGTCATTCATGATGGCCAACCGGTAAGCCTCCGCGACGTCCGCGGAGTGCACCGCCTGGAACCGCAGGTTCGGGTTGTCGGGCACGAACCGGATCAGCTTCGGCCGGATCGCCCAACCTGGCAGCAACGGCCCCAAGAACAAGCGCCGGATCCCCGAGGCGGCCTCACGCTTGAACGTCAGGGCGGGACGCAGCCGGACGATGCGCATGTGGCGGTTATCCTGTTCGAACCGATCGAGCAGGCGCTCGACGCTGGCCTTCTGTCGTGAATACAGCGAGGTCGCGATCCCCTCACGGGACCAAGATTCGTCCCGACGGCGCTCCTTCGGCGCGGGGGAGTAGACCCCGACGGAGGAGGCGTACACTAGCGTCTTCACTCCCGCGCGCGCCGCCGCGTCGAACACACGCTGGCTCCCCTCCACGTTGGTGCGCTCGAGCTCGCCAGGCTCACGAACCGGCTGGATGCGCCAAGCCAGATGGACGAGCGCGTCGGCTCCCGCCAGGTACGGCATCAAGTCGTCCCGCCCAACGTCCGCGGTGACGAAGCGAGTTTTGTCGAAGTTCACCGCAGGCATGCGCCGGGCGATGCCGACGATGTCCGTCACGTTCGGATCCATGGCCAAGGCATCCAGCACGCTGGTGCCCACGTTCCCCGTTGCTCCGGTTACCACCACACGCACGCTACGTCTTCCCTCTCCCACCGACCCTGCGTCGATGCCGCGCATCAGGACGGCCAGGTCTGCGCTCGGAAAAAGTGAGCCAACGCTCAGCCCGCCGCTCGCCGTGGGCGGAAGGGCCGGACGAGCGCGGTCTTCGCCTCTCGCGCCCGCTCTCCGGGGGTGGCCCACTCCTCTTCGCGGATCTGGCCGTGGGTCCAGATCCGAATGGCCCGCCGCGAGGCGAGGCTCGGCACTTTCCGCCGCCGCTCCCAGTCCAGCACCGTGGGCGCCGATACGCCTAGCAAGCGCGCTGCCTCTCGCAGAGACAGGCCATGTCGGGCCCGAAATCGAGCCAGCTTCGCTGCTGCTCCGGCGTTCCTCTTCACCCCGCCTCATTAGCTAATGAAACGGCCGCTCCGTCAAGGGCGTCTGGGCCCTGAGTTCTCTCCACCCGACATCTCGGCCGGTGCGCTAGTGTCCTCCGGGGGGTCCCCTGGAGGGCCCGTGCATAGGCAATCGATTGGTAGCCACGGCTAACAGGCCATGCCAGGCTCGCCCCGGAAATATGCCGCTGCCCCACCGGGATCCCGCAATCACGGCCTACGTGCGGCACGTCGTGATCGGCTTGGACAACACCGAGCCGACCAAGGTCGCGGCGCGCCTCGGCGTGTCTGGCGCGTGGGTCGTGAACGTACGAGATGGTCATCGGGGCGTCGGGCTCGACGCGCTCCGTAAGATCGCGGCGGCGCACTTCGACGGGTCGCTGGATCGGCTGGAGCATGCCGCCCGCGACTGGGCCGCCGAGCATCCGGAGCTCTTTGGCGCGCTCGACCAGAACACCTCACCAAAGCCCAAAGCGACGCCGCGGATCCCGCGGCTCGAGCCGCACGGCCCCAGCGGGCGCGCCCGAGGCCCGTCCCTCGGCTCCCTCCCCCTCGACAACCTGCGCGCTGCTCGAGAGCGCCTGCTGGAGCGAGGTTACCCTCGGGACGCCATCAACGAGGCGCTGCTGAGCCCCGCCGTGCAGGACTCGAGCGACGTGCTCCTCGTGTTCGACCTCGCCGAGCGACAGCTGATCGCGAGCGGTTATGCCGCACAAATGCAGAACCTCCTCCGGCGCGGGCAAGAGGTGGCGGCCAGAAGCGCGAAATCCCGAGCGATTCAGCAGGAAACACCCCCGCGCCGGCCGGGCCCCAAGGAGCCACCGACCCCAGGAGACGTCTCCGACGAAAGCTCTGGAGGGGAGCGCCCGGCCCGCGCCACTCGCAAGAAGCGCCCTTGATTTTCCGTAGCTAACGAAGTAGACGGGGAGCCGTTGGGACCTGAAGCCCCTTCGGTTACACTGCGCGTGCGTGCGCTCGGCGCGCGCGGGTTGAGACGAGACGTTCGGGGGATCGAGCTCTCTCTCCGGTGTGCTCGTCCTGGGGCAGCTCTCGACGACGTCCCCGTGGGGGAGAAACCGAGAGGGAAGGATGTGCTGCTCATGAAGGACATCGAGATCGTTTGGCGCACGCTCGAAGAGTGGCGAGAACGGACCGCGGGGGACGTCTCCGTCGAATCCCTGGGCGCCGGCTGGCTGTGTCGGCTTCAAGCGCCTCGCTCCGGCATCGCACCTGCCCTGTGCCATGGCGTCGACGCCACGACCGCAGTGGAGGGAGCCCTCGCGATGCTCGCCGTCCGGGACACGGCTCTCCAGAACGCCGCCCTCCGGAACGCCGCCCTCCAGAACGCCGCCCTCCGGACGGAGACCTCGCCTCTGGGCCCGAGCGAGCCCGTGAGAAACGCGCCGCCCAGCGATGCGCCGCCCAGCGATGCGCCGCCCAGCGACGCGCCGCCCAAGGACCAAAGCGTCAGCTCCCGGGTGACGCCCCGCGCACGGGAAGGCGCCCGCTGGCAGCTGCATCGCGCCGCGAAGCGCTGCTGAGACGTCGCGCGGCGGGAATCCCCACAGCCCGACGCGCTCCCGTTGCCCGTGGCCTGCGTGGGCCATAGGCTGCGGCAGTGCTGGCCGAACCGGAGGAAAACATCGAGCTCTCGGTGATCCTGCCCATGTACGACGAGCAGGCCGTCGTCACGCAGAGCGTGTCCGTCGTGACAGCTCAGCTCGAGACCTGCGGCCGCTCCTTCGAGCTCATCTGTGTGGACGATGGGAGCACCGACGACACCGCCGAGCTGCTCCGGGGATTCGCCGCCCGAGATCCGCGGGTGCGCGTGGTGGAGCTCTCCCGCAACTTCGGCAAGGAGGCAGCCCTGGCTGCTGGCCTGGGACGGGCGCGGGGCGAGGCCGTGCTGCTCATGGACGCGGATCTCCAACATCCCCCGGAGCTGATCCCTCGCATGCTCGAACTCTGGGATCAGGGATACCACGTAGTGAGCGGGGTCAAGGAGAAGCGAGCCCGGGAGAGCCTCGCCTACCGCTTCATGGCGCGCCTCTTCAACTCCTTGATGGGAGGAGCGGCGGGCTCGAGCTTCCACGGGGCTTCGGACTTCAAGCTGCTCGACCGTCAAGTCGTCGACGCTTTGCTCGCCTGCCCGGAGCGGGCGCGCTTCTTCCGGGGCCTCGTGGCCTGGGTCGGCTTCGACACCGCCGAAGTGCCGTTCACCGTGGCCGAGCGCGCCGCGGGGGAGAGCAAGTGGAGCACCCTTGGGCTGGTTCGTTACTCCATCCGCAACCTGCTCGCGTTCTCGGCCCTCCCCCTCAAGTTCATCGCCCTGTTGGGCTTCGGTGTGCTCCTGTTCTCCGTCGCGCTCGGCGCCTGGTCTCTGTACCGTTACATCCGCGGCGACGCGCTGACCGGCTTCACCACGGTGATCCTCCTGCAGGTGATCATCGGCGGGCTCCTCCTCGCCAGCGTCGGCATCATCGCCGTGTACCTCGCCGAGATGTACGACGAGCTCAAACGCCGGCCCATCTATCTGGTCCGCTCGGAGCGACGAACACCAGGTGTCGCACGCTCACGCCGCGGGCTCGTCACATCGAACAAGGAGACATGATCATGACGCGGCCCAACGACCTCGAAGAACGGCTCCGCGACCTCGAGCAAGAGAACGAGCGCCTCCGCGCGGTGGTCGCCGCGCTGCCCCGCTGCTTCGGGACCTGGGTCAGCGGTGAGGACATGGAGGCGGTCTTCGCTCACGACTGCCCGCGCCCGGCCACCTGGAACGACGAGCGGGACGACCTCACTTTCCCCTGGCGCTTCTGCGACCAGCACAAACCCGCAGAGTGGCCCGCGATGGTCGAAGAGTACCCTTACGCGGAGCCCCTCCGCGAGCTGGAGCGGTCACTGGGCCCTCAAGAGCGGTCACTGGGCCCTCAGCCTTGAGAGCACCGACTCGTCAATGATGATGGCCGGGCCCATGGGCGTGGCCATGGGCGACCTCGTCGGGCTTCGCCTTGCGCACGGAGCGAACGCGCACGGAGAAGTGGAGACGCTGGCCCGCCAGCTCGTGGTTCGCGTCGACGACGACGGTCTGCAGCTTCACCTTGGTGATGGTCGCGCGGACCACCCGGCCGTCAGGAGTAGGGACCTGGAGCTTCAAGTCTCGCTGAGGGTTCAACCCCTCCGCGAGCTGAGAGCGCGGGATCTCGAAGACGAGCTCGGGGTCCGGCTCCCCGTACCCGTCGGCAGGCTCGACGGTCACCTCCAGGGCTGCCCCCTGCTCTTTGCCTTCGAGCGCTCGCTCGAGGCCTGGGACGATGTTCCCGTATCCGTGCAGGTAGTAGAGAGCTTCGCCACCCTGATTCGTGTCGATGACTTTGCCGTCATCGTCTTGGACCGTGTACTCGAGGGCTACGACCTGATCGCGTTCGATGCGCATGGCGCGCATGGTACGGGCGCCCGCGCTCAAGGAAATCACTTCCGGAGTCACGCGACGGGATGTCCCGGAAAACGTTGAGAATCCACGCAGGTGTGGCATAAGGGCCGCGGCCCGAAAGGCAAACCCATGAGCGTCCAGCGAACCCTAGCGATCATCAAGCCCGACGTGGTCGAGAAGCGTCAGCAGGGCGTTGTCCTGCAGCGCATCCTCGACGAAGGATTTCGAGTCTTGGCCATGCGCCAGGCGCGCTTGAGCCGCGAGGCCGCCGAAGGCTTCTACGCGGTCCACCGTGGTAAGCCTTTCTTCGACGAGCTGTGCGCCTTCATGAGCCGAGGCCCCGTGGTGCTGCTCGCTCTGGAGCGGGAGGACGCCGTGGCCCGCTGGCGCGCCGTCATCGGGGCGACGAACCCTGCCAACGCCGAACCAGGGACGATCCGCAAGGAGCTGGGCTCCAGCCTCGGTGAAAACGCGGTCCACGGCTCCGACTCCGAGGAGAACGGCGCCCTGGAGTGTGATTATTTCTTCGCCGGAGTGGACCAGGCCTGACGGCTTACTATATTTAACAAATACCCATGGCGAGCCGGTCCCCTCCCTCCTCGCGGAGCTCGGTCGCTCGGGTGCCCGAGGCCATCGAAGCAGGAGGGGTGCTTCGAGACACGCTTGGTAGCCTTCGGAACCTCGACCAGCTTGTGCGTTCCATGCGCGTCGGTCCAAAAGGACTCGAGCGCGCGATCCCTGACGTCCACTCCGCCTGCCGGCCCTGCGCCGAGGCAGTGCGCTCCCTGGAGCGCCTCCTCCGCGCGACGCTGCCGGCGAGCGCCCCTGTCGAGCACGTGACGGAGTTCGTCCTGGGGCGCCTCGCGCAGGTGGAGGCGGCGCTCGAGCGCGCGTCACGTCAGGCGATGATCGCGAAGAACCGCCTGGCGCTCGAGCAGGTGCTCGGTCAGGTGCTCCCCGAACTCGAAGGTGGTCGCGACCTGCTCGAGCTCCTCGCGGAGGCCGTGTGGGCTCCGGCGGTGCCCTCATCAGTGGTCGACTTGTTCTCGATCGGACAAGTGCCGCCCTCCGCGGCCCCGACGGTGCGGCTCAAGCTCGACGCTCAGCTCACGGATCTGGAGGTCGTGCTCCCGCCGTCCCTCGTGCAAGGTTGCTTCAACATCCTGGCGAGCGCTTACCAGGCGCAGCACGGCCAGGACCCCTCGCTCCACTGCCGCGTGCAAGGCACGGAGGTGTGGCTCGAGCTGAGCACCTCGGAGCTCCCCGGCACCTGGGTCACCTGGCCCCTCCCACCCGTCCTGGAGCCGAGCCTCGCGGTCATCGTGGCTGCCCTGCGGGCGCGCGGATGCGACGTCGTGCTCGACGACGCACCGCGGGTTCGACTCGCGGGAGAAATCCTGCGTGCCCCCCACGTCGACCCCTGAGCAGAAGCTCCACCGTCCCCTTGCCGAGGCGGAGGTCTCCCGGGTACACCAGCGCATGGAGACCCTGGACCTTCGTCCCCTGATCGAGGCTGCTTTCGCAGATCGGAAGCTCCTGAGCCACGCGCCCCATCGAAGCGCCGTGCTCGAGGCCATCGACCTCCTCGACCAGGGTGTGCTCCGCGTCGCTACCCCCGAGGCTCCAGGCCAGTGGACGACCCACGCCTGGGTGAAGCAGGCCGTGCTGCTCTACTTCGGCGTGCGCGAGATGGAGCGCCTCGAGGTGGGCCCCTTCGAGTTCCATGACAAGCTCCCTCTGAAGAAGAACCTCGATCGCGCGGGGGTGCGTGTCGTCCCGCCGGGCACCGTACGCTACGGGGCCCACGTGGAGGCGGGCGCCATCGTGATGCCCGGCTACGTGAACATCGGCGCCTACGTCGGCGGCGGCACGATGGTCGACACTTGGGCGACCGTGGGGTCCTGCGCTCAGGTCGGCAAAGACTGCCACCTCTCCGGCGGGGTCGGCATCGGCGGCGTGCTCGAGCCGCCGGGCGCCCAGCCCGTCATCATCGAGGACGGCTGCTTCATCGGGTCCCGCTGCATCATCGTGGAGGGCGTGATCGTCGAACGAGAAGCGGTCATCGGCGCCGGGGTGACCCTGACCGCCTCGACGGCGATCATCGACGTCACCGGGTCCGAGCCCGTGGAGATCCGCAACCGCGTCCCTGCCCGCAGCGTGGTCATCCCGGGGACGCGCACCAAGCGCTTCCCCGCCGGGGAGTACCAGGTGCCCTGCGCCCTCATCATCGGACAGCGCAAGGAGAGCACTGACAAGAAGACGAGCCTCAACGCCGCGCTGCGCGACTTCAACGTGGCCGTCTAGGAGCGATCTATGTGCGCACTCCCGTGGAGTCGGCTCGGAGTCGCGGCGCTCGGCGCCGTCACCGTGGGCTGCCATGGCGAGCGGGAGAGCGTCCCCTCCGCGACGGACCCGCCGGAGCTAGCGGAGCTGGTGGAGGCCCCTGCCCCGTTCGGGGCGCGCGCCGAGCGAGCGCTGGAGCCCGCCTCTCTCGGAGAGGCCATCCGCGCGCTGCGCCCCTATGCTCCGCGGGGACATTCGGTGCTCGAGGTGCGCGCGGATGGGACACGCGTCGTCTTGCAAGCGCGGGTCGGCGAGAGCGCGACCGTCGCCGAATATTCTTACGACGGCAGGGTGCTCGGCCCGGCGCCGATCCACCTGGACGGTGATGGGGAGCTGGGCGCCAACTTGTTCGACCTCGACGCGGTGGACTGGGACGCCCTCGGGAAGCTCTTTCCGAAGGCGCGAGCCGCCGTGGATCCCCTGGATGGCCGCGTCACCGGGCTCGTCGTGCGCCGCCACCTGCCGTTCGACGCCGACGTCCGGGCGCGGCTCTACGTGGCCAGCCCGCGCATGAGCGGGCACCTCGACGCGGACGCCCGCGGCGCGGAGCTCTCCGCTCCTCCCGCCCCATAACTCCTGGAGACCCCATGAACGAGGAACTCCTCCGAACAGCGCTGCAGCGGTTCGATGCCTTGAACGCCGAAGACCCGCGCTCCCTGACCGTCGCCGGCGCCGAGCGCCCCCGGGAGCTCGTCCGAGCCGACTGGCTCGAACGCTGGGTCCTGCGCCTGGCGCCCGATGCCTCCGTGCCGCTCCGCCTGGCGGCGCGCTCTCAACACCTGCAGCGCTGGGCGATCCCCCGGGAGGACTATCCGGAGGGGCGCCTCGGGTACCTCGAGTGGCGGAAGGCCGTAGCCCGACACCACGCTCAGCTCGCCGCCACGGTCCTCGAGGAGCTCGGCCTCGACGCGACGACCAGAGACGCGCTGCGCGCCATTCAGCTCAAACAGGGCCTGAAGACCAACCCCGATACGCAGGTCATGGAAGATGCCCTGTGCCTCTCGTTTCTCGAGCACGAGTTCGCTGACTTCGCAGAGAAGTACGACGACGCCAAGGTGATCGACATCGTGCGCAAGACCTGGCGCAAGATGAGCGCCGCAGGGCAAGCCGAGGCCCTCCGCTTGTCCCTCCCGGACGCGGCGCGGCGCCTCGTCGAGGTCGCGCTGAGCGCGCCGGAGCATGACACCAGCTCACCGGACACCAGCTCACCAGCCTCCAGGGAGGAGCGCGACGAGCGCCCATGACGAGCGCGGCCGGGGATCTCCGGGTGCGCGTCGCGGACCTGTTCGTCTACCCGGTGAAGTCCTGCGCAGGGATCCGCGTCGAAGCTGCTCGCGTCAGCGCGGGCGGCTTCGAGGACGATCGACGTTGGATGCTCACGGACGAGGCGGGCCGCTTCGTCAGCCAGCGCGAGCTGCCTGAGCTGAGCGGCCTCCAGCTCGCTCTGGGGGACGACAGTTCGACGCCGACCTATCGCATCAGCGGACCTCGGGGAGAAGCCATCGAGCTCCCACGGCGCCTGTC
This sequence comes from Pseudomonadota bacterium, assembly GCA_023460875.1. Taxonomy (GTDB): domain Bacteria; phylum Myxococcota_A; class Polyangia; order Polyangiales; family Polyangiaceae; genus NIC37A-2. Next base: position 8,218 of record JAEWOQ010000420.1, on the reverse strand, counting down.
CCCCGACGCCGACGACGCCCAGGAGCTCCCAGTGACGATCTGGGGCGATCAGCTCGTCGCCTACGAGCTCCCCGCGCTGAGCGCTTGGCTGCGCGCCACGCTGGGGCGCCCCCTGCGAGGTGTCTTCTTGCCCGAAGCGCGGCTGCGGCAGGTGAACCCGAAGCGCGCGCGGCCGGGCGATCGCGTGGGCTTCGCCGACGCGTACCCGTTCCTGCTCTTGAGCCGTGAGTCCCTCGGCGAGCTGAACCGCCGGCTGGGCGAGCGCGGCGAGCCGGCCCTGGACGTGCGGCGCTTCCGCCCCAACATCGTCGTCAGCGGCTGCGCGTCTCCCCACGGAGAGGACACCTGGGCGAGCCTCACGATCGGCTCCGTCGCGTTTCGGGCCGCGAAGCTCTGCGATCGCTGCTCGATCACCACCGTCGATCCGGACTCGGGCCGGCGGGGGAAAGAGCCCCTGCGCACCCTCGCCGAATACCGGCGCTGGGATGGCAAGGTCTGGTTCGCCGTGAACCTCCTCCATGAGCAGCAGCACGTCGGGCGCGCCATCGCCCTCGGCGACGAGGTGCACGTCCACGCGCTCGACCCCCGGGGCGCGCCCCACGCCGAGGCGATCTCAGCCAAGCCCAGCTGAAGGCCGAGCTGAAGGCCGAGCTGACGGCCCAGCTGAAGGCCCAGCCGAATCCCCCGCAGCAGCGCGCGCCTCCAGGCCACAAGCCCGTGCTTCCGCCCCGCGACCCCAGCGGCGCCCTCAAGCCAGCGCGCGTGCGCGAATGGTCAGCGGCTCGCGCGGCTCTCCTTCGCGCGCCAGCTCGAAGGCTTGGCCCGGGAACACCCGGCCCAGGGCGGCCGTCAGCTCGCCTCGCACCCCGTCGAAGCTCGCCTCGTCGTTCTGGATGTGGAGGCGGTCGGGGACACGGATCAGGAGCTCCTTCGTGGAGAACACCGGCTTCACCGGCAGCTCTGGATCCGCGGCGAGCAGCTCAGTCGCCTTCAGGGCGCGACGCAGGGCGTCCTCGACGAGCTCAGCGCCCTCGGGGAGAGCCCGCTTGCGGCTATAGAGCAAGCCCGGGCGATCGTCGGCGACGTCGACGTAGTAGTCGGAGCCGTGTCCCACCAGCACCACGCCAGGGCCTCCCGGCACGTGCGTGTAATCCGCGACGTCGATCACCATCTCGTCGAGCACGTTGTCGCGAATCCAGCGATGGAAGACGGGCACGAAGCGCTCGATCGCCTCGAGATCGAGGTTATCGGCGAAGATCTTGACCTGCAGCTTGGTGGCTTTCATGGGGCGTTCGTCTCGCAAGGGTAAGGGCGGGCGCGCTGGTCTTCATTCCGCCGCAGCGGCGTTCGACGCCATCTTCTGGTGGCAGGCGTGGGCCGCGTCCACGAAGAGCTGCGCCTCTTCGAGGAGCTGCCGGGCGCTCTCCTTGTTGTCCCCGAGGCCGTCGGCGTGGGCGCGCAGGAGGTAGTGGGCGAACTTCGCGCCCATGTACTTGTCGTGGAAGACCTGCGTGTCGACGAGGTGCTTCTTGAAGTCGCCGACGATCTCGTCGGGATCCTCCGAGAGGTTCGGGTTCAGCTCGCGCGCCAGCGCTCGGGCCGCCTTCAACATGGCGTCGTAGGCCCGCTGCGCCGCCTTGGCGGACTCGTCCTCGTCCAGGAGCAGCTGCGCCTCGAAGAGCTCGCGCTCCGCGGCGGACAGCCCAAACTCGACGAAGCTGATGACCTCGCCAGCGCACTCACCGACGCCGATGTCGCCGATGGTGTACTCGCGCGGATCGCCCCAGTCCGTGTAGTAGCTCGGGTCGACGTCGTAGGGCGGCACGGGGGTGAACGGATCGATGAGCGCCCTCACCTGCCGCTTGCCGATACGATCGACCCACTCGCGGAACTTCTCGTCACCCTGGCGACCGGCCGTATAAGCCTCCGTGAGCGCGGTCAGGACCTCCGGCACCTTCTTCGAGGGCACGGCGCCGATGGCGAGCCCGTAAGCCCCCGCGTTGTTCGTCCACTCTCCGCCCACCACGAGCTGGAAGTGAGGCACGCGGCGACCGCCCACCACGCGGCTCACGCCGAGGAAGCCGATGTCGGCCACGTGATGCTGACCGCAGCTGTTGAAGCACCCGGAGCACTTCACGTGGAGATCGTCGGCGGCGTTCCCGATCACCTCGAGCCGGCGCCGCAGCTCCATGGCGAGCCCGCGCGACGACGAGATGCCGAGCTTGCAGGTGTCGGTGCCGGGGCACGAGGTGATGTCGCTGATCGTCTCGGCGCCGGGCTCGGCCAGCTCCAGACTCACCAGCCGCTCATAGACAGCGGGGAGGTCGGAGCTGCTCACCCAGCGGATGACGGTGTTCTGATCCGCGGTCAGGCGGATGGAGTCGCCGGTGAACTCCCGAGCGATGTCCGACAAGCCGCGCCCCTGCTTGGGGGTGAAATCCCCGAGCGGCATCTTGACGATGATGCTCGAGTAGCCCTCCTGCTTCTGGGCCCGCACGTTGTGCCGCGCCCAGGTCTCGTAGCCCTCGGGCAACGCGCCCGTGGGCATCCCGCTGCCGGGCTTCAGGGGCTCCTCGTCGGTGGCGTGCAGGTCGTCGAGGAAGGCCGTCCAGCGCGGATCGGGCCGCAGGTTGTCCCGCTCCTCGAGGACGAGGCGCCGAAACTCTTCGACGCCCAGCTTCTTGACGAGGAACTTGAGGCGAGCGCGCGAGCGGTTCTGCTTCTCACCCAGCTTGCCGAAGACGCGGCACACCGCCTGGGTGAGGGGGAACAGCTCCTCCTCGGGGACGAACTCCTCGAGCAGGAACGCCGCCTGGGGCACCGCGCCGAGGCCGCCGCCGACGTAATACTGGAACCCTCGCCGACCATCCTTCACGCGGGCGATGCAGCCCACGTCGTGGAAGTTGGTCAGGCCGCAGGCGCTCTCCTTGCAGCCGCTGAACGCGATCTTGAACTTGCGTCCGAAGTCCTGGGTGTCGTCGTGACCCAGCAGGAAGAACATGATCGCGCTGGCGTAGGGCGTCACGTCGAAGGTCTCCCCCTGGCACACGCCGGCGTAAGGGCAGGCCGTGACGTTGCGCACGGAGTTCCCGCAGGCTTCACGGGTCGTGATCCCCACGGCCGCCAGGCGCCTCATCAGGTCCGGCGTGTCCTCGATGTGCACGAAGTGGAGCTGGATGTCCTGGCGCGTGGTCACGTGGAGGATCTGATCGGAGTACTCCTCCGCCAGATCGCAGAGCACGTCGAGCTGCTCGGCCGTGAGCTTCCCGAAGGGGATCTTGATGCGCTGCATCCCGGGGGCGTCCCACAAGGTCTCGGGGCCCTTCGCCAGATCCGACGGGTACTCGAGCTTCCTCGTCTCGACGCCGTCGTGGCGCTGACCGTTGTCGTAGCGTTGCCCGTAGGTGCCACGACGCAGGCGGGTCTCCGCGAAGATCTTGTCCTCGAGCCGACCTTGTTTCTTCAGGTGGATCTGGGTCTCGAAGACTTCGAGCTCCTTGCGCCAGTCCTCACGAATCGTCGGGTCGAGCTTCTCTTTCCAGGTGCTGGGGGCGGTCATGGCTAGGCTCCTCTGCCCGCGCCGAGCGCTGCAGCGAGCGGCGCGCGGATCCCCTGGCGGAGCGAACGCTTTCCGGACCCAGGGCGGGGACCCGATGTATACCCCCTATTCCCGGTGAGACAAGTGCGACAATTGCGCGGAGGGCGCTCTTGGGGCGCTCGTCGGCCACCGGAGCGCGCATCGTACCAGAGTCGGGGAGCAATCCCTCAGGAGGCCACCTCGGGCGCGCTGCCCGGGCGAGCGCTGCGGCACTCGAGCAAGGAGTGTCCCAGGCCGATGCCGTGCCGCTCCTCCACGACCTCCAGGCCGGCGCGCTCCACGCAGCGGCGCAGGGTGCCGCTGTCGTAGAGGCGGCTGTTCCCGTTCGCCACGCAGGTGAAATACAGAGACGCCGCCTGCAGCACGACCTCCGCCGCCCTGGTCTGCTGCTGGTCCCAGAAGTTGTCCATGACGAGCAGCTTCGTCGTGGGCCCCATCACCGTCTGCGCGAGCCGCAGGATGTGCACCACCTCCACCTCGGAGAAGCAGCACAAAAACTGGCTCATCCAGATCACGTCGTGACCTGCGGGCAGGGTGGCGTCGAGGGCGAGCAGATCGACGGGATGGTACGATACCCGCTGCCCGTCCGCGGTCTGCTCCACCGCCTCGCGGCAGCTCTCCAGCTGGCCAGGGAGATCGGCCACGGTGATCCGAACGTCGGGATCGTAGCCGAGGCAGGCCAGCGCGAACTTGCCGGTGTTGCCTCCCACGTCGAGGATCCGCGCCGGTCGAGACGCGAACACCTGGGGCAAGACGAGAGGGAAAGAGTCGTCCGAGTAGAAGTGATCGAACTCGAGCCAGCTCGTGCGCGCCGGTTCCCCGAGCTCCGCGAGCCCCTCATAGACCGTGGACCACGGCCCGAGCTCCGCGAGCCCCGCCGGCTCCCCGGAGGCGATCGCCGCGTCCAGGCGCTCCATCGCGCGGTAGCACACGTCCTGGACGAAGTTCATGTTGGCCCGCGTCATCGGGTCACGCTCCACCAGGTAAGCCAGCGCCGTCGGCCGAAAGCGCCCCTCCTGCTGGACCACCAGATCCGCCGCCAGCCCAGCCTCGAGCAGCACGGTCACCCCGTAGGCGCTGGTGCCCGTCGCCCCGGCGAGCTCGTCCACGGACGCCCCGAGGGCGACCCGGGCGATCAGCTCGCGCAAGAGCCCGCGCTCCCGCAGCACCCAAGCAGCCTGAAAGAGGACAGGCGCCCAGGCCAGGAGCTGGGCCCTGTGCATGGCGTCCGGGCGTCCGCGGGGACGTACCGCTGCGGCGCTCCGGGCAGCGCCCGGGATCCTCGACTCCGACGGTCCCGACTCGGGAGACTCCGCGGCCGTCGGCTCCGCCACCTTCGAGCCTTCTGGCGCCCGGGGCTCGCTCATCGCGGAACCCTCTCGCACCTTCCAGGCGAGTTGGCCAGTCCCGCGCGGCGTTTTCGAAAGGCGCAGACCCGTTTCCGAACCAGGGCCGCCGACTTTTTCGCGTGCGAAGCCCGTGGTAACCACCCGCCTCCATGCGTTACCACCGCGCCCTGCTCCCCACCCTGAAGGAGGCCCCTTCCGACGCCACCAGCGCCAGCCACGTCTTGCTGACCCGCGCCGGGTATGTCCGGCGTGTGGGCGCCGGCATCTACAGCTTCCTCCCCCTCGGGCTCCGGACCCTGCGGAACATCGAGCGCATCGTCCGCGAGGAGATGGACCGGGCGGGCGCACAGGAGGTGCTCCTCCCCGCCCTGCTCCCCTCCGAGTACTTCAAGGAGACGGGCCGCTGGGATCTGTTCGGGGACACCTTGCTGCGTTTGAAGGACCGCAAGGGCGGCGACTACCACCTCGGCCCCACTCACGAAGAGATCATCACCGACCTCGCCCGACGCGAGATCCGGAGCTACCGCGATCTGCCGAAGAACCTCTACCAGGTGCAGGCGAAATTCCGTGACGAGCCGAGGCCGCGCGGTGGCCTGCTGCGCGGACGTGAGTTCATCATGAAGGACGCGTACTCCTTCGACGTGGACGAGGCGCGCGCCTTCGAGAGCTACGAGGCGATGCGTCAGGCCTACGTGCACATCTTCGATCGCATGGGGCTCGACTATCGCCTCGTGAGCGCCGACTCCGGGGCGATGGGCGGCAGCAAGAGCGCCGAGTTCCAGGTGCTGGTGCAGAGCGGAGAGGACTTCATCGCCGCCTGCCCGAGCTGTGAGTTCGCCGCCAACCTCGAGGTGGCGTCCCCCCCGGTCGCCGCGTCGGCCACGCCGGCTGCGGACCTGCCCGCACCCGAGAAGATCCACACGCCGGGGCACGGCAGCATCGAGGCCGTCGCCGGGTTCCTCGGCGCGACCCCGCGCGAGTTCCTCAAGAGCCTGGTCTATCTGGCGGGCAAGGAGCTGGTGCTCGTGGTCGTGCGCGGCGATCACGACGTCAACGAGCTCAAGCTGGCCCGCGCCCTCGGCGTGGACGAGGTGTTCTTGGCGACCGCCGCCGACGTGATGAAGGCGACGGGAGCCGAGGTCGGGTTCGCGGGGCCGGTCGGCTTCTCGGGGCGCGTCGTCATCGACCCGGACGCGGCCGCCGTCGGCGACGGCATCACCGGGGCCAACGAGACGGACTACCACCTCCGGCACGTGTGCTTCGGGCGGGACTTCCAGGCCGAGGTGCAGCCCGTGCGCATGGTGGAGGGCGGCGATCCCTGCCCCAGCTGCGGCGCGGCGCTCGCCATCTACCGCGGCATCGAGGGCGGACACATCTTCGTGCTCGGCACCCACTACACCGCGAAGATGAGCGCGATGTACCTCGACGAGCAGGGCAACGAGCGCCCCATCGTGATGGGGTGCTACGGCATCGGCATCTCCCGGCTGGTGGCGGCGATCGTCGAGCAGCACAACGACGACAACGGCATTCGCTGGCCCGCCGCCGTCGCCCCTTATCCCGTGCACATCGTCCAGCTCGGCGCCTCTCCGGAGGTCGTCGACGCGGTGGCGCGCCTCGAGCGAGAGCTCACCGCCGCAGGGCTGGAGCCCCTCGTCGACGATCGAGACGAGCGCCCAGGCGTCAAGTTCAAGGACGCCGACCTCATCGGCCTGCCCCTCCGCATCACCGTGGGTGAGCGCGGCCTCAAGGACGGCAACGTGGAGCTCAAGCCGCGCACGGAGCCCAACCCAAAGAACGCCCAAGCCGTGCCGCTCGCAGACGCGACGCGCGTCGTGGTCGCGGAGCTCCGGGCCCTGACTGGACCCCGCGCGGGCGCGGGTTCACCCTGAGCGAGACTTCCATGAGCAACTCGAAGAACCGATTTGCCGGCTCCACCGACGCCGTCCAGGCGGGCACCCCTCGGCACCGCCCCCACCACGCCCTCGCCCTCGAGGTCGCCCAGACGGCGACCTACACCTTCGAGAGCACGGCGGACCTCGAGCAATACATGCGCGGGGAAGACGCCAACCCCAACCGGGAGGAGTACGGCCGCTACGGCAACCCGACGGTGCGGGAGCTGGAGAACCGTGTGGCGGCCCTCGAGAAGTGCGACGACGCCATCGCGCTCTCCAGCGGCATGGCCGCCATGACGACCACCCTGTTCGCCCTGCTGAAGCAGGGGGACCACGTGGTGCTCTTCCGCGACTGCTACCGCCGTACGCGGCAGTTCGTGACCACGTGGCTCAACCGCTTCGGCGTCGAGCACAGCGTCGTCCCGCCCGGCGATCTCGACGCGCTCGAGGCGGCGCTGCGCCCCAACACGCGGCTGGTCGTCACCGAGGCACCGACGAACCCGTTCCTCTACTGCATCGACCTGGAGCGGCTCGTCCAGCGCATCAAGGGCCGGGGGCGGATCCGCACGGTGGTGGACTCGACCTTCGCCACGCCGATCAACTGCCGTCCGCACGAGTTCGGCATCGACATCGTAGTGCACAGCGCCACGAAGTATTTCAGCGGGCACAACGACGTCCTCGGCGGCGTGGTGGCGGGGCCGTCCCACATCGTCTCGCTCCTCCGGGAGGCGCGTGACGTGATGGGCGCCACCCTCGATCCCCACGCCGCGTTCTTGATCGCCCGTGGGCTCAAGACGCTGGCCCTGCGCGTACGTCAGCAGAACCGCACCACTCAGACGCTCGCGGAGGCCCTCTTCGAGCACCCGCGCGTCGAGCAGGTCTTCTATCCGGGGCTCCCCTCACACCCGTCTCACGAGATCGCGCGGCGCCAGATGGATGGCTACGGCGGGGTGATCAGCTTCGTCGTGCGGGGCGGCAAGGCCGCCGCTTCACGGGTCGTGGACGCGGCGCAGATCGCGCGCATCGCGCCCTCCCTCGGCGGCGTGGAGTCGCTCATCGAGCAGCCGTCGATCATGAGCTACTTCGAGCTCGACGAGGAGCAGCTCAAGCGCATCGACATCGAGCCGAGCCTGATCCGTTTCGCCGTCGGCATCGAAGACACCGAGGACGTCGTCGCCGACGTGCTCCGCGCCCTCGAGCACGCTTGATCCATGGCAGCGCGCCGGCGACGCCCCTCGAGCCAGCCTCCGGCGACGCGCGCGTCGCGTCGTCGGAGGTCAGCGCCGCTGGCGCTCTTCGTCCTGGCCCTGCTCGGCTGCGGTAGCTGCAGCAAGCCGGGCCCGGACGCAGCGGCGCCGGGAGCAGCGGCGCCGGGATCC
>JAEWOQ010000419.1 GCA_023460875.1 Pseudomonadota bacterium | reverse complement strand
GGACCGAGAGCATTCGTTTGGTTTCTGTAAGTCTGCCGTGCATCACTGTAGTCGACCCAGGTACCGTTGGGGTTCCGGGCGTACGCGTCAAGCAACGCGGTACCGTTGTTCGTTCCCCCGGGATTCGAAGCACCGCCCCCGCCGTACCGCAGCCGATTATTGACGGGCCACGAATAGTCGACCCGGCACCCTCGTTTGGAGAACTCCATCATGTGTTTATGACACTGCGGGCACGGCGGATAACGGCCCTCAAGAGACATCCGTGCTCCATCCAGCTCCTCCTGGGAGAAGTTGGCCTCCGCCCATTCCATCGCCTTGCGCTCCGTGTGGCACGTGGTTCGGTTCCTGTGTTCGGTGTTCTCGCGTTCCGGGAAGTTCGGGTCTTCGGCCCAACCGGAGACGAAGCCGGGCTCCAAGGCGCCCCCTGATTGGCGGCGCATACCGCTCGTAGGCACCCACTCATTACCGTTGCTGTCCCGCAGCGTGCAAGAGCACGTATGCGGCCACAGCCCCAACGGATCGATCCAGGAGATCGGGTTGGTGGCGTAGTAGTAGTGGTTCTCGCCGGCCTGCAGGCCGAACGGGTCGGGGCTGATGAAGGTGCCGGCCTCGGGATCGTAGTAGCGGAACCGGTTGTAGTAGAGGCCACACTCGTCGTCGGCGGTTTGTCCCTCGAAGCGACTCGTCGTGGTGGTCGCTCGCGGGTCGTGGGCGGTGAGCTTGCCGAAGGCGCTTCGCTCGAAGGCGTTCGTCACGCGCCCCTCGCCGTCGACCAACGCCTCCGGGAAGCCGTTGTCCGTGCTGATCTGGAAGAGCCATCCTGCTCGTGACTCAACTCAATGGCGCGCCTTGCCTGCGACTGCGCGGCGCCTTGCCGTGGGCGCGAGTCGCCGACCGCAGAGGCTCAATCGAATCACGGGGCTTCTTCCGCTATTTGCCCGCCATCAGCGCGCCCGCCCACCGTTGAAAACCGAGCTGCGCCTCCGGCTCTCCGTGGTGCAGCGCTATGCGGCGCGGTGACGGAATGGCCCGCAGCCAGCGCAGGAGCTCCAGACGATCCGCGTGGGCGGAGAGCCCGCTCAGCGTCTCGACGGTCGCGCGCACGGGGACCGTTTCGTGGGCTAGACGTACGGTGGCCGAGCGGGCGCCTGGGCCGCCGCTCCGGCCACGCTCCCGCGCGGCTTCTTGGATTGCGCGCCCGGGCGTACCCGGAGCCTGGAACCCCACGAAGAGCACAGTGGTCGAGTCGAGGGGGAGGAGCTCCTGGAGGTGGCCGACGATGCGGCCGCCGGTGCACATGCCGCTGCCGGCGATGACGAGCATCGGACCGGGGACGTCGCGGAGGCGCGCCGAGTCGCGCTCCTTCCACACGGCGTAGAGGCCATCGAAGTCGAGGGGGTCGTCGCCGCGGGCGATCTTTTCGAGGGCCTCCGTGTCGAAGAGCCGACGGCTCTCGGCGTAGGTCTCGGTGACGCGGAGCCCCATCGGCGTGTCGACGGCCACCGGGATGTTGGGGACGCGGCTCGCTTCGACCAGCGTGTTCAGGTGGTAGAGCAGCGTCTGCGTGCGGCCGATCGCGAAGGCTGGCACCAAGATGTGGCCGCGACGCTCGATCGCCCTCCGCACGATGCGCTCGAGCTCCTGCTCGACGTCGTCGTGACTGCAGCGGTGCTCGCGGTCGCCGTAGGTGCTCTCCATCACCACGAGATCGACCGGGCGCTCGCCCCAGCTCTCGCAGTAGTCGCGCAGGATCGGCGAGTCGGGGCGACCGAGATCGCCGCTCACGATCACGCGCGCCCCGTCGCTCTCGAGGTCCACGCTCGCGGATCCGAGGATGTGCCCCGCCTCCCGAAACGTCGCGGTGCCCGAAAAGCCGGGCACCTGAACGGCTCGGTCGTAGGGCACCGCGCGGGCGAGCTCCCGAAACCTCCGCCGAAAGGTCCGGATGTCGCGCTCGGAGGCGCCGCTGAGGGAGAGCCCATCGCGCAGCACGAGCTCGGCGACTTCGAGCGTGGCACGAGTGCCGTAGATCGGACCGTCGAAGCCGCCGTCGAGCAGGATGGGGAGGCTCCCCACGTGATCGTTGTGGCCGTGGGTGAGGAGCACCGCTCCCACGTCGCGCGCGGCTTCGGGAAACACCCAGCGCGCGGCCTCTCGGCCCTGGGCGATGCCGCAATCGACGAGGAGCACCGCGCCGCCGGATTCGATGCGCGTCATCGCGCCCGTGACGGTGTCTACGGCTCCGAGTAGCTCGAGTCGTCCATCGGGCAGCAGGTGGCGGGCGGTGGTGATCTCGATCATGTGAGGGGACCCCACCTCTCCTGTCAGGTTCGAAGGCCCCCTCGGTCGAACGTATGAAGACCGAAGTGCTCCGTTACAGTACGTGAGCGTGCACCATCGCCGCTGCCGGCCGGATCGTCAAGTAACACGCTGCTAACATGTCCGCCCCCGCTCCAGAGAGTGGATCCCCACGGCTACTCCTCTATCCGAGCCCGGGACTCTCCGCGTGCCCTGGATATGGCGTGCCCAAGCCGCCAGGGAGCTAGGCAGCGTCACTCGCTGCGCATTCCAAGCTGCGGATGCGAGTCCGGGTTCGGGAGGGAGCCGCGGTGCTCCCAGAACCACCGCTGGACGTCGTCGAGGAACTCCCCGAGCGTGGGCCACCCGGCGACCCCTACCCACGCCGGGCTTCCCGGAAGTTCCTCACCGGTACGCCAATCCATCTTGTGACGATGGTGCTCGTCTTGGTGCCCTGGGTGCGGGTGCGCATTGTCGACCCGCATGAAGCTTTGGTGCCCCCGCACCCAAGCGTTGTAGGTGTACTTGAAGGTGCAAATCAGGGGATCAGGGCCGTCGTCGCGCTCCTCGATGAGCTTGTCGACGTAGACGACGATCTCGCCGAGGCACGCAATTTCCCCCTTGAGCCGAATCACCCCGGCATACGAGCTGAGAGCGAGGCTGTCCTCCGCCACGAAACCGGAGGCGCGAAACTGCTCCATCCTGTTTTCGTGGATTTGGAAGTAGGTGCTGAGCCTAGCGGGGGAGTGCTTTCTCAACGCGCTCTCGTAGGGCCAGGAGCATCAACCAGCGGCACACGTCATCGGTCTCTCGTTGCTCTCCAGCTGCCAGACGGCGCCGCAGTTCATCCGAAGAGAACCCGAAGCGATCTTCGTGGGTGCGGATCTCCAGGTTGATCTGGCGCACCTCTCCGTTCGGCGGGTTGCGCGTGGCGCGAGCAACCGCCTCGAGCTTCTCCGACCGTTCCTCGTCGGAGAGTCTCCGCAGGTCAGCGAGACGCACGGGCGTGGTTACCATGACACAACCATAATTTCAGCCGAGGGACGATGCCAGAGGGAAGGGGGGCGGGGGGACATCTTGCGTCCCAGCATCTCTCCTGTGATCACCCAAACCGAAGCAATTTCCAGCCACTGGACCTGAAACCCCGGCTCAGCAGATCGTCCCGCTCGGGGAAGAACGTCGGGGGACCAGGACGCCTGCCAAGCGCGCCTCGCTTTGGCCAGCTCCTTCTTGGACACCGGATCTTGTGCTTTCTCGAGCTCGTCGAGAAAATTGCCCAGCTGCTCACGCTCGAGCTCGTGAGCCATCGCTCGCGCGACGAAACTGGAGAGCCCGTGCGCGCCAACGCGGCGCCGGACCGCATCAGCCAGTTCCGCCGGAACGCTGACGGAGAGCTTCGCAGCAGGTCGGGACATGGCGAAATCCTACTACTGCGCCGCGCCGCAGTAGTCGCTCGGGGCGCTGCCGCAGGCAAAGGTGTTGGGGCACTGGTTCGAGGCGTCGCACGAATACGTGCAGCGGTTCGCGACGAAGTTGACGGTCTCGCAGCGGGCGTCGTCGAGGCCCGCCCCGCCGCACTCCTCGTCCGTCCCGCCAGGGCATTCAGTATCGGCGAAGAGATCCAGCACTGCTTCGCAGGTCGTGCGGTTCTCGCCGACGCCGCAGTACACGGCCGCCGCGGCGCCAGACAGGCTCACCCGGGCGGGGGTCGGCACCGTGAGCGGTTTGCTGCACCCCGTGGCTGCGATCTTCAAGCAGTAGCCACCCTCGCGGGGCTCTCCCCGGAACTCCATGGGCACGCAGCGGTAGTCTTCCTGGCACTCGCTGTCCGCGACGCAGCTCTGGCAGCGGGCGCGGCTGCCGCGCTCCGTGTCCGTGCACCGCTGGGTCGCCGGATCGCAGCTGTCGTCGCCGCAGGCGCTCTCGTCCGCCGCCGTGCACTCCACGCAGGCGCCCGTGGCGGTGTCGCAGAGCGGCTTGCCGGTGACGCCCGCGCAGTGGGCGTCGCTCGCGCACGGCTTGCACTCGCCGCCGTCACAGCGCGGCGCGCTCGCGGTCGCGCAGTCCCCGTCGTCCAAGCAGGCCACGCAGCGGCCC
>JAEWOQ010000418.1 GCA_023460875.1 Pseudomonadota bacterium | reverse complement strand
CGCTGGCTGGAGGAGAGCCACGAGGACAGCATGTTCCTCGAGCAGTTGCGCGGCGCGGCGCGCCAGTGGGCGAACAAGCGCAAGGACGCCGGCCTGCTCTGGACAGGGGAAATGGCGGAGGAGCTGTTCCGCTTTCGGCGCCGCTTCAAGGGCGACCTCGCGCCGTCGGTGCGGGCGTTCGCCGACGCGGTGCAAGCTCACCTGCTGCGGCGTCAACGCTTCAAGAAGCTGCTCACCGTTTCGGGCGTCGGATTCCTGCTCTTGTTGCTGGCCGCCTCCGTCGTGGCGTTGGTGGTCATCAGCCGGGCCCAGAAGCAAGCCGAGCTGAACGAGGGCATCGCGCGCCGGGCGGAGGCGCAGGCTCAGCAGCGCCTCGAGGCCCTCCAGGAGAAGGAGCGGGCGCGCCAGCTCGAAGCGGCGCGGCGCCAGGAGGCCGAGACCGAGGTCGAGAAGGCGAACACCACGATCGACCAGACCAAGGAGGCGCTCGCCCAACGCAACGCCGAGCTGGAGCACGCCCTGCGCCGCGCCGAAGAACAGCACAAGCTCGCCACCGGAGCTCGTGAAGCCGCCGAACGGAACGAGCAACAGGCTCGTGACGCCGAGGAGCGGGCGATGCAGCTGCTGGAGCGAGAGCAGGAGCGGGCGGCGTGGCTCCAAGAGCGGCTCGGCAGCCCGGTGGTGGAGGAGCTGAGATGAAGCGAGGAACGTGGGCGGCGGCCCTGAGCGTGGCCGTGGCGTGCTCGTTGGCGCAGCCGCGGGCCAAGGCCGACACCGCGGTGGAGGCGCTGAGTGAGGCGGGCGGCGCGGAGCGTCTCTGGGCGCGCGGCGTCTCCGAGCAGGATCAGCGGCGCGCCAACGAGCTCATGCAAGAGGGCAACGCGCTGATCAAGGAGTCCTTCTTCGCTCAAGCCGTCGCGAAGTACCGGGAGGCCCTGAGGCACTGGGACCACCCGGGCGTCCACTACAACCTGGCCCTCGCGCTCCTGACCTTGGACGAGCCGGTGACGACCCATCGGCACCTCAGCGAAGCGCTGAAGTACGGCCCCTCGCCCATCGGCCAGGACAAGCACGACTACGCGGAGAAGTACCTGGCGCTCTTGAACCAACAGATCGTGCAGATCGAGGTTCGTTGCCAGGAGCCCGGCGCCGAGGTGCGCCTGGACGGCCAGCTCCTGTTCAGGGCTCCGGGGGAGTTCTCGGGCATGGTGCGGCGGGGCGAACACAGCCTGACCGCCAGCAAGCCCGGCTACGAGACCACGCAGGTGAGCCGCGTGATGGAAGCGGGGGAGCCCGTCGTCTTGGAGTTGCGGCTCTTCCGCCCCGAGGAGCTCCTCGTCGAAGAGCGCCGCTATCCCTTGTGGATCCCCCTCACGGTCTCGGCCACGGGCCTGGCGCTCGTCGGAGCGGGCGCCTTCGCCACCTATTCCTCACAACGGAGCTACGACCGCTTCGACCGCGCCATCGTCGAAGATCCGCGCTGTCCCTTCGGGTGCGTGCCCGACGACGACGTCGCGCGCCACCTCGAGCGCGGTAACCTCCTCCGCACGCTCTCGGTCGTCGGCTACGCCGCGGGGGGCGCGACGTTGGCCGCGGGGATCGCTCTGTGGGTCTTCGACAAGAAGGACACGCGACGCGTCACGCCCGAAGAGCTCCAGAACTTGGCCGTCCTCCCCCTCCTGGGACCCGGCACCGTCGGGGTCGCGGGGACGGCCCGCTTCTGAGGACAAACCCGATGATCGAACACCACCCTCGAAGCAGCCGCCCTCGTCGCTCCTGCCTCAGCCTGCTCCTCGGCGTGGGACTCCTGCTCGGGACCCTAGGCGGAGGCTGCACGGCGCCGGAGACCTCGATCTGCCCTTCCGGGCTCGTGTGCCCGCCGGGAACCGAGTGCGCCGCCAACCAGGACGTCTGCATTCGCGGCAGCTGCGGCAACGGGCGCATCGACGCTGGCGAGGTCTGCGACGACGGCAACGTCCTGAACGGCGACAACTGCAGCGCCGACTGTCAGTCCACAGAGGACTGCGGCAACGGCATCCTCGATCCGGACGAGGTCTGCGACGACGGCAACAACGAGGACGGCGACGGCTGCTCCGCGGACTGCTTCTCGGACGAGCGCTGCGGCAACGGCAGGGTCGACATCGGCGAGGCCTGCGACGACGGCAACAACGAGGACGGTGACGGGTGCTCCGCGAACTGCCGTTCGACCGAAGAGTGCGGCAACGCCATCGTCGACCGCATCAACGGCGAGGTCTGCGACGACGGCAACCGGGTCAACAACGACGACTGCAGCAACGACTGCACCTCCACCCTCGACTGCGGCAACGGCATCGTAGACGTGGAGAACGGCGAGGAGTGCGACGACGGCAACGACGACAACAGCGACGACTGCGTCATCGAGCCCAACACCCTCTGCAAGAAGGCCACCTGCGGCGACGGCTGGGTGCAGGCGGGGGTCGAGGAGTGCGACGGCGACGGGCGCGGCCAGGGCGGGGAGACGCCCGATTGCGACGCCGACTGCACCCTGTCCCGCTGCGGCGACGGTGTCGTCAACGCGGCCGCCAGCGAGGTGTGCGACGACGGCCCCAACAACGGCCGCTACAACTACTGCAACGACACCTGCACGAAGATGGGCGCCGAGTGCGGCGACGGCAAGGTGAATGGCCCGGAGACCTGCGACGACGGCGACGCCAACTCGGACACGACCTACGGCGCCTGCTCGACGGACTGCTCTGGCTGGCCCGCGGGAAAATGCGGCGACGGCAAGGTCGACCCCGAGGAGGTGTGCGATGACGGGAACACCCGAGACGAAATCGGGCCCCTCTCCTGCGCCGCCGACTGCCAGTCCTTCGGGCCCTTCTGCGGCGACAGCCACGCGGACGACGTGACGATCGGCGGCGTCCGCTACCAGGAGGAGTGCGACGAGGGCAACGACGGCGAGCGCGACCCGCAGGCCGGGGACGGGACGTACAACGGCGGTGGCTACGGGGGGTGCACCCGGTGGTGCACCTGGGGCCCCTACTGCGGCGACAACAACATCACTTGGCACTTCGGGGAGCGGTGCGATCTAGGCGACGGTCGAGATCACGACTGGGACATCCACCAGTGCCACAACGACTGCAGCGGGTACTGCGGCGACGGGATGACGACGGATCAGCCCGAGGCCTGCGACTTGGGCGTGGGTCGAGGCACGCCCTACCATAGCCCATGGGAGTGGCCGCGAACCGAGTGCCACCCGGATTGCTCGGGGCGCTGTGGCGACGGGGAGGAACACGAGAGCGAGCACTGCGATCAGGGCCAGCAGAACGGCTCCTGGGCCCTGCGCGAGGAGGACACCTGCAACGCGGATTGTACCTACTATTGGCACGAGTTCTGCGGCAACGGCACGGTGGAGTCGCCGCAGGAGGAGTGCGACGACGGGAACACCGAAGACGGTGACGGCTGTGACGGCAACTGCCAGACAGAACCACAGCCCTAAAGCGGTCCGCTGTAATCCGGCCCGCTCCCGCACCCCCCTCCAGCAAGCACATCAAAATGCGTCGTAGGTCTGGCTGACGCCGTCGAATGTGTTCCCGCTCATGAGCAGAACGTAGTCCTCCAGGGAGTATCCTGGAGGATCGGTGGTGTTCCCGCGGATGCCGTGGAGGGAGCAGTCGGCGAAGGACGAGTTTTCCACCTGCACGGGGCGGTGCAACGTGAGGCACGTTTGGGCCCCAGAGAGGGCGACGTGGGACAGGCGGGTGGTGTCCTCGCTCGCCGTCGCCTCGACGGTGATGAAGCTAGTGGGCCGCGTGAAGGTGCGATCGGGGGGGCCGACCACGATCGGCTGGTCCGCGGATCCCTCCATGACGAGGGCGCCGCCGTCGTACACCCTCAAGGAAGAGTCCGCCCACTGCCCGAGCAACGTCACGCCCGCCGCGACGGTCACCGTGGCGGAGGCGTCCAGCGGCTCCGCCACCAGGTAAGGGACTCCGACGTCGCTGATCGTCCCGCTCTCGTTCAAGGTCAGATCGCCGAACACGGGGCTCGGGGAGCTGTCCCGCAGCAGCACCACGTCCTGCTGGTTGTCCTCGAGGACGATCTGCTCGGGTAAGTGGTAAGCGGCGACGCCATAAACGGCCACGGGAAACCCCGAGGTGCCGCGCACGGTGACTCCGCTCGACCCCGGAGCGAGGCCCGGAGGATAGAGGGTCATCGGGCTCTGATTCCCTTCGAGCAGGAGGTCGTCGATCCGCACCGTGGCGCGCGTGGAGAACGGCGTGCTCCCATCCCGGATCACCAGGTGAGAGACGGTGGAGCTCGAAAGCGTCTCTTCTTGAAGGACCAGCCCGTGGAAGTACCCCGGCGTGTGGACGATACCCTCGAAGGTCACCGGGGAGTCCTCGGTGCCGGCGATCGTCAACGACTGTTCTCCACCGACCCCCACGACGAGGGCGGTCTGCTCCTCGAACAGGAAGCTTGCGCCCGCCTCGATCCGGATCGCACCGGAGCCACCCCGGATGCTCTCCTCCACGACGTAGGGGACCCCGGGATCGACGAAGGTGGCGTCGACCGGCACCGCCTCGAAGCGCAGGCGCACCGAGTCGTCGCCGTTGCCGGTCAGGTCCCCGCCCACGGGAAATGGGCTGACCGCCGCCGCATGGGTGAGCACGACGGCGGCGCCCTCGGCCCCCTTGACGCTCAGGCGCGCGCTCCCCTCGGCGAAGGCCGCGGCGTGCACGCCGTCGGCGCCGCTGTTCTGAACGCTGAGGTTCTTCACCAGAGCGGCCCCTTCGAGGAGCAGCGCCCCATCGTCCTCGCCCGCGTCCGCCACCAGCACGTAGGACAGCTCGGTCCCCGTCCCTGCCGAGCCCTCGACCCGCAATCCCTTCCAGAAGCCGGCGGTCTCTCGCGCCCCGCAGAAGCGAACCGCCGCCTTGGCGCGGCCCGCGGCCACCAGGGCGCCGCCCTCGCCGACGACGAGCTCAGCTCCCGGCGCCGCGATGATGTCCGTGCCCTCCGCGATCTCGAGGACGGCCCCGGTCACTGTGACCGACCCCTCCAGATGGACGGTGCCCGACCAGGTGGTGTCCTCCTCGATGGCGCCCCGAGCCACGACGTTCGCGCCGTCGCTGCTGCGGTTCTCGCAACCGATCTCCTCCTCGGGCCCCGGTT
>JAEWOQ010000417.1 GCA_023460875.1 Pseudomonadota bacterium | reverse complement strand
CGCCAGGACCGCTCGTCACCGAGAGGAGCTGGTCGCCGAGAAGCAGGGAGGCACGGCGAGGAGACGCCACGGCCGTCGTTCCCCCATTGGATGCCGGGACACGCCCCCATCCCAGACGAGGTCTTTCACCCCGGACGCCCGCACGATTCCACCCCAACTAGATTTACTCGACCCCCCAGTGCGCAGCACGCTCGCGCGGGCGCGGCTGACCTTCGCCCCCCAAGAAGGCGAGAGGCTCACCGCCGAGCACAAATGGAGGAAGGCCAGCCTCCTCGCGGGCTGGCCTTCCCAGATTCCCAGATCGAGTCCTGAGGAGGAGCGGATCAGGAGCGCGATCGTGCGGCGTCGGGTCAGTGGGCGCAGTAAACCATGCTGCGATCCCACGGAGCCGTCGAGAAGATGCCCTGGTTGCCATCGCAGGAGCAGCACTGGTGCCGCAGGCTCGAGCTGTAGCCGACACAGCCGAGCAAGCATGCGTTCGAGCCCGTGGAGCCGCCGCCGTTCATGGTCGGGGTGGGATCGATGCTCACCGTGTCGGACGTGGCGCGATAGTCGATGAACGGGTTGTTGTGGCCACCGAAGAACTCCATCCGCTCGACGATGTTGTCGACCCGCTCGCCGCTGGCATGGAAGTCATAGTGAATCCCACAGGCGCCGTAGTCACTGGTGCCTATACTCCACAGCTCGTGGGGGCCCGGCACCCGTGACGGGTCGTTCATCTGGAGGTTTCTCTCATGGTTCCGCTGCCGATCGAAGGACGCCACGAGGTCGTGCCGGAAGGACGTCGCGTTGAATACGTTCTGGTCCACGTACTGGTTGACCGCGACCTTCTGCATGCCGAGGATCGCCTCCGTGTTGGGGCAGCTCTCGAAGCCGCGGGTGGCGCAGATGGCCCGCGCTTGGCCGGCGAGCACGACGGTGTTGTTCGCCACGACCAGGTCGTTCACCGGGTCGAGCCGCCCGATCTCGGTGGCCATGGCCACGGCCAAGGCCGCCTTCATGGGGTGGATGCCGTTGTTGGTATGACAGCTGAGCCCCTGCTCGAGGGCTGCCGTGGTGAAGAGCTCCTCGTCTTGAGCGTCCACTGCGCACCCGACCGTACCCGCAATCCCCACTCCCATCAGACCTGCTGCGATTCTCTTGAACATCGTGACTCCTCCTATCGGCGGCTTTGCCTACGCCGAGAGCAATGCAGCAGACGTGCCAAGGCCAGAGCGCAACGACGTGCGAGCACCGAGCGAAGCGGTCCATGAAACGCCATGGAAACCGCTACCATTTGCGCGGTGCGCGAAGCTGCCCGACGCGCCCCCAATCACATACATGCGCAAACAAGTTGCGCAACATCGCATCCAGTTGTGCAAAGCGGCTACACGAACCGTGCAACTGTTGTGCAAACGGGCGCGCGCGGCGCCGACATCTCCGCACGAATCACGACATAGCCTACAACACACCAATGAAGAAGAGAGCGCGCGCGGCAACGTCCTACAGCGATTTTCAGCTACATCGACCGTGCCCCCGCCGCTCGGCCCCTAACAAGAGAGGACCTGAGCAGGACCTGAGCGGGTCTGGAGAGTCCGGCGTCCGCCAGGGGAGGTCTTTGGAGCTCAAGACACCATTGACACCTACATCGGCTACAGCTCGGAGCTGCCGCTGGACATCGGAAGATTACCCCTGCGACTTCAGCTCTCGCGCCGCTTCCGAGGGCGAGGTAGGTCGTACTCTTCGAGTCGATTGATCAGGGTACGACGCGAGACGCCGAGGAGCCGCGCTGCCCGGGTTTGGTTGCCGCCGCACCGCTCGAGGGCCTCGAGGATGCGCTCACGCTCGGAGACTCGCTCCGGGGGCGCCCCGCTACCGAAGGGCGGCTCACGCACAGCATAGGCCGCGCCGCTCCGCGGCGGAGCCGGTGCGGAGCCTTGCCCCAGGACGCCGGAAGGTTGCGTGTCTCCCGCGCTGGACGTCAGGAACGGCGAGTTGAACACGTCCGTCGTCTCGTTGTCCGAGAAGAGGTCGTCGTCTTCGGGGACCTGCGGGAGGTGTTCGGGCAAGAGGGGGTTTCCGCCGCTGAGGAAGGGGGCCCGCTCCATCGCGTTCTTGAGCTCACGCACGTTCCCCGGCCAGGGATAGGCGAGCATCGCTTGGAGGGCGGCTGGCGAGAGCTCCGGCACGGGCAGGCGACTGCGAGCGCAGAACGCACTCAAGAAATGGCGCGCGAGCAGCTCGATCTCCGTCGGGCGCTCCCGCAGCGGGGGGATGTGCAGCGGGATCCCGCTCAGCCGGTAGTACAAGTCGCCCCGAAAGCGTCCGGCGGCGATCTCCTTCTCGATGTCGCGGTTCGTCGCCGCCACGAAGCGCACATCCACCCCGATGCTCGTGCTCGATCCCAAGCGCCGGATCCGGCGCTCCTCCAACACGCGGAGCAGCTTGGCCTGAATCGACAGGGGCATCTCCCCGATCTCGTCGAGGAAGACCGTGCCCCCCTGGGTGGACTCGATCAAACCGACGCGCTGGACGTGGGCGCCAGTAAAGGCACCGCGCTCGTGTCCAAACAGCTCACTCTCGAGGAGCCCCTCGGAGATCGCGGCGCAGTTGAGCTGCAAGAACTTCTTCCCCGCGCGATGGGAGTTTGCGTGGATGGACTCCGCCAGCAGCTCCTTCCCCACGCCGGTCTCTCCCATGATCAGCACCGCGATGTCGCTCTTCGCCGCGCGGTGGGCGAGATCGTAAAGGCGCCGCATTTCAGGATCGCGGAGCACCCGGCGGGCGTTCTCTGGGGGCGGACGCGTGGATCGGTTCGGGCCCACGGAGGAGGGCTCCACCTGGAGCAGCGCTGGCACCGACCCGATGCGCAGGACGTCACCGGGCGCGAGCGGGTAGCGGCGCTGCGGCTTCAGGTACCGGTCATCTCCCCCCTCGACGCCCCCGTCGCCCCCCTGGCTGGCCGGGAAGAGCTGCGTTCCGTTCGAGCTCCCCAGATCCTCGACCTCGATGCTCTGCCCTACGTGAATGACCAGGTGTTCCCGGGAGACCGATGGGTCGTCGACGCGGATATGAACCCGCGATCCCCGTCCCACCCGCAAGGAGCTACCGCTCGGCAGTGGATGGGACACTGAGGACTGCTTGACGTAGACGACGAGCTCGGCAGTGGTAGTCACAAGCTTCCCGGGTGGGCTCGCTGGCCCCTCAATCGTTGTCGCCCCAGAAGCAGTCGTCCGCGGCCTGCCACAGGTCGAAACAGGGGCTGCTCATCGCCGTGCTGATGCCGAACATCGGAAAGCACTGGAAGTCCACCGCAGACGCGCCGGCCTCGCAGGAGACGAAGGCAAGCCAGTCGGCTTCACACGCCGCGTTGTCGTCGCTCTCATTCACGCAGGTGAGCTCGCACGACTCCAGGTCTCCATGGACGACCTCGAACGCCGCGTCGCAATCGGCGCCTTCGAGATCATCCAGGACCTGACACCACGCCGTACACGCCTCCTCGAGGGAGGCGTAACCGCCGGAGTGTCCTCCGCCCATGCCGCCCAGGGCCTCTCCGCCCATGCCACCCAGGGCGCCCGTGCCGCCGGTGTCGCTGCCGCCGCTATCGCTCCCGCCGGGGTCTCCGCCGCCGGTGTTGCTCCCGCCCGTGTCGCTCCCGCCGGTGGACGGACCGCCCGGACCACTACCGCCGCCATCGTCGTCGCTACAGCCATAGGCGGCCAACCCCAAGACCAGGCCCATCATGCCAACATAAGTCAGTCGCACGCTTCGCTCCTTCTAGACTGCAATGGTGAAGCCATACGGTACACGATAAGCAATCGTTCTGATCGTAGATTCGGACGCCGGGCTGGATTTGGTAGGGTTCTGGTTGCACATCGACACACTCACCCTACCGCAGCCCACAGTCTACGGTCATCAGCGCCGCGACGTGCGGCGGGCCACCACGGCGCCCCGTAGGGGGGACGCTCTCAGAAGCGCCCGGTCAGCGAGATGCTGGGGCCCGCCGAGCGCACCTCGAGCCCCGCGCCCGCGTCTCGCCCCTCGGACTTTCCCTTCCGGCTCCCAGCCAGAGTGAAGTACAGCCCGACCCCCGCCGCGACCGCCGCCGAGGCCGCAAGGATGTCCGCGGCCAAAAAGAAATCGTTCGCCTTCGAAGCGAGACGTTCGGACTCCCCAGGCGGTGGATCCGGGCGATCCATGAGCTCCCGGTGCTGGCTCCGCGCCGTCAGGCCCAGCACCCCCGTCACGACCGCTCCTCCTGCGAGGGCGGCGGCGCTCGTCCAGCCGATCAGCGCGGGGCTGAACCCGGAGTCTCCTGCATCGGCCGCAGGAACGCGGGGGGACAGGTGCGCTACCGGCACCTCGGGTTCTCGGACGATCATTATGGGTTGGTCCGCCTCCTCGGGGACCAAGGTCAGCTCCAACGAGATCTCCTCGGCCCCAGCGAGCACGATGCGCTGACTCTGAAGAACGTACCGCGGCTTCCGCACCACTACCCGATGCTCACCAGCCTCCAGCAGGAGCGGCGCTTCGAGGGGAGACGTGCCCACGACGAGGTCGTCTACGAGCACCTCCGCCCCCGCTGGCTCCACACGGACGACCAAGTGCGCCGTGCGCCCCCGGAGCATCTCGAGGTCCGCCTCCACCTCCTGCTTGCGCGTCGCGGCGAGCTCCTCCTTGCCCTCCGCCAAGTAGGTCTCCAGCGCCGTGCGCGCCCGGGCGAAGCGGCCGAGGGAGATCGCTACCTGCGCGATGTTGTACAGGCCGCGATAGTCCGGCACGAGCTGATAGGCCCGCTCGAACTCGATGAGCGCCAGATTGTTCTCACCTTCTGTGTACAGCCGCGTGCCCCGCTGAAAGCGCTCGGACGCCTCTCTGCGCGCTGCGACGCTGGGCGCGGTCCCGCCGGCGGCGTCCGCGGGAGGAGCCGCCGCGCCAGCCGCGCCGTCCTGCTCTGCCCCGACGTCGGGGAGCTCGCCGACTTCTTGCCCGTGGGCAACGCCCGCAGCGCTCAACGCGAAGGCAGCACACAAGGACGCGAGAGCTCGTCTCATCCGGGACCCTCGAAGGGATTCGTCGCGTCGATGGGCCGCGGAACCTTCGGCTGCTGCCGCGGCAGCCCCATCGGATCTGGCGGCGATTGCCCGACGCTGGGGCGCTTCGGCTGAGTCGACACGGGGCGCACCTGCACCGGCGCCGGCGCCGCAGCCGCTTCATCGGGCGCCTTCGCCGGCATCAGCTCGAAGTGTACGTCCTGGCTCCGATCGAACGTCACATTTCGCGTGACGGCCCGGTGCCCTTCCAGGCGAGCCTCGACCACGCTCACCCGCTCTGCGCGCGGCACCTCGGCGGTGTAGGTGCCCGTCCCCACGACAGACCCGTCGATCAGGATCTCCGCGGTCGCGGGCGAGACGCTCACGCGCACCTCGACCGTCGAGTCCACCGGAGGTGCCGAGGCCCCCGCTGAAGGCGCCCCGGGCTCCCCGCTCGGCAGGCCAGCGCCCTGGAGCTCACCTCCGTTGACGCGAGCGAAGATCGCCACGCCGAGCGCCAGGGCCGCGGCCAGCCCCGCCCCCGTCCAGATCGTCCTCCCGGACGCGACCTTCGGGTCCTCGGGCCGTGCTGCGGGGATCGGAGATGCGTGCGGGGTGACCACGGACGCCCCAAAGCTCGCGCTCTGTCGCTCCGCCGAGTGTTCGTCCCGCGGGAGCGCCTCCCCCACCTCCCCGCGCTCGAGCTGCTGGGCGTGGCGATCGCGCTCCGCGATCGCCCTTTTTCGCTCGCGGATCCCCTCTCCCAGGTGCTCCATGAGCAGGCGCGCGACGTCCTGCTCGGTGACACGAGTGCGCGTCTCGACCAACCACGACTCCAAAGCGATCTGCAGCTCCTCGGCCGTCTGGAATCGCTCCTCCCGCTCCTTGGCGAGCGCCTTCATCACGATCGCGTCCAGGGCCTCGGGGTAGTCCTCGCTGACCGTGCGAGGGCGCTCCACGTCCTTCTCCAAGATCTGGTAGAGGGTCGCGAGGGCATCGTCACCGTGAAAAGGCCGACGCCCAACGGTCGTGAGGTAGAGGAGACAGCCGAGCGAGAACACGTCCGCGCGTCGATCGACCTCCTTCGACTTCACCTGCTCGGGCGCCATGTAAGCCAGCTTGCCCTTCACCTCACCCGTCTCCGTCGGGCGATGGGCCTGCCCGGCCGCCTTGGCAACCCCGAAATCCGTGACGAGCACGACTCCCTGGCTCGAGATCAGCACGTTTTGTGGGGAGACGTCCCGATGCACCACGCCCAACGCGTGACCGGCTTCGTCGATGAGCTCATGAGCGGCGTGGAGCCCTGCCGCGACCTGAGCCGCGATCTTCACCGCGATGGGGAGGGGCAACGTGCGCTCGGGGATCTTCTGAAGGAGATCGTGCAAAGTAGCGCCATCGCACCAGTCCATGACGAGGTACTGCACGCCGTCCGCCTGCCCCATCTCGTAGACGGGGCACACGTTCGGGTGTTGGATGAGGGAGGCGATCCGCGCCTCGTCCCAGAGCACCTTCGCCGCCTCGACGCCCTCCTGCTTGGTCATCTTGACAGCGACGACCCGCCTCCCCGGCGCCGCCAGATCCCGGGCAGCCCACACCTCACCCATTCCGCCCACACCCAGGCAGGTAAGGAGCCGATAGTGATCCAAGCGCCTGTACGACGTGGCTTCACTTTCAGTAGGCTCGCTCATGGGACGTCCGTCACGGAGAATTCGGGGAACGACGAGTCTTGCGGTGACTCCGAGTCGAGGGGAAAGTAGTCATTAGGTTCGAAGATGCCTGGAGGCATCTTACTCCACCAAGCCCGACCGATGCCACCCACTCCGCACCCCCGGGAGCCCCTCGATACCCTGCCCGAAGGGTTCGTGCCCGGCACCAAGATCGGCCGGTATCGACTGATCGCGCTCCTGGCGAGCGGCGGGATGGCCCATGTTTGGGCGGCGACACCGGACAGCGGCGGAGGCATCGCGCGCACCGTCGCGCTGAAGATCGTCCGCCCGGAGCTGTCGCGGGATCTCGACTACGCGCGCATGTTCATCGACGAGGCGACCATCGCGACGGCGGTGCATCACCCCAACGTGTGCGAGACGTACGAGCTCGACAAAGATCCCGAGCAGAACATCCTGTTCATGGCGATGGAGTGGGTGGCAGGAGACTCCCTCAGCGGCCTGATTCGACAAGGCAAGAACTTCGTTCCCCTCGACCTATCCATCGCCGTCCGCATCTGCGCCGACGCGTGCGCCGGGCTCCACGCTGCTCACGAAGCCCTCGACCCCGACGGCAATCCTTTGGGCGTCATCCACCGCGATGTCTCACCGCCCAACATCCTCGTCTCCCTGCACGGTCAGGTGAAGGTGAGCGACTTCGGCATCGCCAAGGCGCGCTACCAGCTCCATGAGCGCACCAAGACCGGCGAGGTGAAGGGGAAGTTCGGCTATCTCGCCCCCGAGCAGATCACCGGCGAGCCTTCGGATCGGCGCGTCGACGTCTACGCGATGGGGTGCGTTCTCTACGTGGCGACAATGGGTCTGCGCCCGTTCGGGAACGGGCCGGAGGCCATGACGAAGATCCTGCTCGGTGAGTACAAGCACCCGCGAGCGATCGATCCGATGTATCCGCCAGGGCTCGAGGAGATCATCCTCCGCGCTCTGCAGCATAAGCCTGAAGATCGATATCCCACGGCGGACGCGATGCGCGAGGCGCTCGAGCAGTGGCTCATCGCCTCCAAGACGGTCGTCACGCAAGCAGACGTGGGGCGCTGCGTGCGCGATCGGCTCGACCCGGGGACGCTGGACGCCGTCCAGCAGCTGCTCAACCGGAGTAAGGGCAAGTCGAATCTCGCCTACCAGATGTTGCTCCAGACCCTCGAGACGACCCAGACCCCGACCGCCTCGAGCGGCCTCATCGCCCAACCCGAGGGGCTGCGGTCCGATTCAAAGGCGCCCCCTCCCGCTGGCGCCGAGGCAGCCTCCGCGACCAAGGAGCCGGGAGCAGGGTCAACCGCACGCCTGTCCACTGCGCTGCTCTCGAACGAGTCCAAGGACGAGCGGTCCGGCTGGCATCGGACGCAGCGCAACGAGCTCCAGGCGAGGGCGCGCGCGGCGAGCCCATCGATGTCGCCCCTGCTCTGGGCCGTCGGTCTCTCGGTGGCGGTCCTCGTCATCCTCTGGGTGATGCTGCTGCGTTAGCGGCATCGCCCGACCGGCTCTCCCCGCTGCACCAAGCGGTGCTCCGCGCGCAAAAACCTGCGAGAATCTCCGCGGTGATACCCCAAGTCCCTCGCCTCCCCGCGCTGCTCGCCTCCTGTCTTCTCGCGGTCCAGCTCGGTCTGGGGGGCTGCTCCAGCTCACCTCCAGCGCCTGCGTTCGGCAGCGGCTTGCCCCAAGTCAGCGCGAGCGCCGCCATCGAGGGGCAGGAGCGCGCCATGTTTCAGCGGCTGAACCGCGACCGCGGCGCGCAGGGCCTGCCACCTCTCAGCTACGACTCACGCCTAGCAGACGTCGCGCGCTATCACTCCGCCGACATGAGGGACAACGGGTTCTTCGAGCATGACTCGCCCAACAGCGGCAGCCTCGAGGATCGTCTCGACGCGGCCGGCTACGCCTTCCTGGCCGCCCGAGAGAACCTGTCCGAGGCACCCGACGTCGAGATCGGCCAGGACGGTCTGCTGCGGAGCCCCCCTCATCACGCGAACATCATGGCCGCCGACGTGACGCACGTCGGCATCGGGATCGTGCCAGGCGGCGTGCACACAGCCGAGAACCTCACCATCACCCAGGTCTTCGCCCAACCCAGTAAGACCGAGAGCCCGGCGGAGGCGCACGCCGGTATGCTGAAGCTCATCCAGGCTACGCGACGCGCGGCGGGCTTGCCCCCCGCTCAGACCTCTCCCTTGCTCGAAGAGCTCGCCCGAGAGCACGTCGCAGCGCTCGCTCGCGACCCGGGCGCTCTCGCAGCCGTCGCCGATCGCGTCACGGAGGCAGTGTCCCAGCGGCGCGAACAAGACCTCGCTGGTGTGGCCGTAGGAGCCCAGCGCCTCGCCGACTCCTCGGCGCTCCAGGTACCACGCTCCCTGCTCCAAGACCCCCAAAGCATCTTTGGTCTCGCCGTAGAGGCGACGCAGGACGAGCGGGGACGGCCGCGCCTTCAAGCCCTCCTGTTGGTGGGCGTGCGCGGTCGCTGAGCCAGCCGAGACACGTTGGAGGGGCGCGAGCCGGGCGGGACACCCGGTCGCCGTGGAGCGACCAGGCGCGAGGCGGATGGATCAATCGTTCTTCTGGCGTTCCATGATCGGCTCGCCGTTGTCCAGGCGGCGCCCGAAGAAATCGACGTAGAGCACCTTGGGGAGCAGGCCCCCCTCTTTGGTCTTGACGAAGGCCTTCATGAACCGCGCAGGGACGCCCGCGATAGGCATGTGCGCCTCGTAACCGTCCTTCCCGTGGACCACCGTAATCTCTCGATCGGGCAGCGCCTTCATGGAGAGGACGAGGCCATCCTCGCCGTGGCGCTTCGCGCTCCACCCATAAGCGAGCCGCTTCTCGAGACCGCTGAGCTCTTTGCGCCTGCCGTCCTCGGCCAGCCGCACCCAGTAGCCGTCGACCGGCGCGCTGGTGTCGATGGTCCCGCGCGGGTTCAAACGCACGTCATACGCCACGATGTTGGCGTTCTTGCTGCGCTCGATATGGAACAAACGTATCTCGGACGTGCTGGCGCTGGCGCTGAGCGCGAGCAAAGTCACCCCCAGCACGATCCACGCCCGGCGCGTCATCACACGTGCGGATAGCATCCTCAAGTTTCAATCCGTTCGTTGGACGTTCAACATACTTGCACCGGAACGCTGCGTCGCACCGGAACGTTTTCGGCGAGAACCCTAGCACCCGCACTTTCGTTCCTGCCACAAACGATTTATGCGCAGCGCCTTCACTTCGACTGACCACCCCGAGTCCGCAGCGCGCTCAGAGTCTCACCGCTGCCCAGATGCGTTACCCCTCTGTGGCCATGACCGACGAGCACCGCGCGTCGCCGCGCTCGGAAGCGCAACGCGCTCGACCAACGCGCTCGACCAACGCGCTCGACCAACGCGCTCTGCCAACGCGCTCTGCTCGCCCTGCGGACGAAGCACCCTGGAAGGCCATGCACCCGATCCTCGAGCTGCTAAAATGATCGGAGACGCACCGGCTCCCGTACTCGACCGGAGTCGTGGAACGGGGCTCACCGAAGGCAGCGCGGATCGCCCGCGGGCAAACGAAGCAGCGCGTGTTCGCGTGCAGACGGCCGAGACCGCTCGTCCAAACTGGGAGGACCGAGTGGCAGCGGGCGGGTCGTTCGAGTCCAACGGTGGCCGCACAAACCGAGGGGGGATTCACATGGGCGAGTCAGAACGCGGTTCCGGAAAAACGATCGATCCGGAGAGGGCCATCACGTGGCCAGTCGGGGTCGGGCTCGGCGCAGCTCTCGGGTACCTTCTGGATCCCGAGAATGGACGCCGCAGGCGCAGGCTCATCCACGACAAGGCCATCCACTTCAAACGGGTCGGCACGACCGAGGCGCGGAAGGCGATCGCGGACGCCGAGAATCGACTGCGAGGTGCGGTCGCCGAGGTGCGCGCTCGCGCGGATCAGGGGACCCAGCACGTGCCGGACGATCTCCTGGTGGACCGGGTGCGGGCCCGACTCGGGCACGTCGCGTCTCACTCCCGCGTGCTGGAGGTCTACGCTCAGGGCGGCCAGGTGACCCTCTCGGGCCCCGCCCTCGAGAGCGAAGCAGACAACATCGTTCGAGAGGTCGGCGCCGTCCCTGGTGTGCAGGCCGTACACGACGAGCTGGAGCGCTTCGAGTCCGCAGAGGACGTGCCCTCCCTCCAGGGAGGACGGGAGCGCAAGGGGCGCCGCTTCTTCGGCACCGAATGGATGCCCGCCTACAGGATGTTCGGTCTGGCCGCGAGCCTTCCATTGATCGGATACGGGCTGCGCCAGCGGGGGGCTTCGGGGGGCGTCGTGACGGGGCTGGGGGCGACGCTCCTGGTTCGTTCACTCACGAACATGCCGCTAAGCAAGCTGCTCGGGGTCGACGCTGGCCCCGACGTCATCCGGGTCCGCAAGCACTTCCGTGTGGACGCCAGCCCTGAGCACGTGGTCTCACATCTGCGGGATCCCGCGAACGTGCGAGAGCTGTTCTCCCTGCTCGAATCGGTGACACGGGTGTCGCCTGGCAACGAGGAAGGCACCGGATCCATTTGGGAGCTCCTGGCGGCTGGTCCCCTGGGACTCCCGGTTCGTTGGCAAGTGGAGCTGACCGAGGTCGTCCCGAACGAGCGCGCCTCCTGGCGGAGCCTCGAGGGGGGACGCTTGGAGATGGAGGGGACATTGCGCGTCCACCCCGAGGACGGCGGCTCGGTCCTGGATCTCGACCTCTGCTACAACCCGCCCGGGGGCGTCCTCGGGGATCTCCTCGCGACGCTGCTCGGCGCCGGGCTGCGCCGCTGTCTGCGGGAGGATCTGCCGCGGATCCAGAGGGCCCTCGGGGCAGCGAGCGGAGAGGTTGGCTCCCTCGCTGAGGGCACGGCGCCGGAACCTGCCGCGCCGAGGGCCGAATCCACCTCGAAAGAGGCTCGCAGCCGGGTCGAGGTCGAGGAGCCGTCCACGACGGAGCTGAAGACGGGCGGTGACCCTCGCCTGGCTCCAGAGTCCGGAGATCGAGCCCAGCCCTGAGGGGCGCCGTCGCTGGAGCTGGCGCCTGCGATGGCGCGATGGGCGGCTCTCCAGCGAGCATGCCGCTCGTCGAAGCGCTCGCGCAGGGCGACCGGGCCACGCCGTGCACGAGCGCTCTGCGGCGCCGCTTCCGATGGGGGGGTGCTGGTTCCACAACGCCGAGCTCTCGGGCTCTCTGGTCAGCTTCTCACCGTGGGAGGCGCCTCCCACAATGCTCCTCCTCGGGGACCTCCAGGTCCACGTAGACTGGATCGTGATCAGAGGAGCGATAGGGAGTCTGCCACTCCTTCGGGCGCGCTCCGGAGAGCGCCAGGGCCGGCAACACCGCGGGCTCGTCCGCGTTGACGTGCCAGACGCCCCCTCCCAGGACGCGCGCCTTCACCGCCCCCGTGCCGAGCACGTGATCGAGCAGCCCCGCCCGCCCCTGGAAGACATATGAGTAGAGCGGAGGACGCTCTGGGTCGTCGAGACTCTGGCTCGACGGCAGGGAGCGCAGGCCCGCTGCCGCGAGCACCTCCAACGGCTCTTCGCCAGGGTAGGTGTTCAGATCGCCCATGAGCACCAGGGCGCTGTCGCCGGCTCGCCGCTGCGCCTCCCGCAGGAAGCTGACGAGGCTCCGGGCCTCTCGCCGGCGCAGCTCGTCGAAGCAGCCGCTCCCCTCCCCCGCGTCGAGATCCGCCCCGCGAGCGCCGCTGCACCTCCTGGACTTGAGGTGGGCGACGGCCACCGTGAGACGACGCGCTCCCCAGGCGAAGGTCTGCGCGATCGGGGGCCGCAGGTGCACCGGGTCGCGGGAGAAGATCGGCGCGCCGAGGGGCGTGACGCTCCCCTTCGCGTAGATGATGCCCACGCGGATCGCGTCGCCGCCGAGCCGTGGGAGGGGCACGACGCCGTAGGCGGGTTCACCGAGCTCCGCCGTGAGGGCGGTGAGGAGGTCCTCCGTCGCCGCGCCCCCATCATTCTGCAGCTCCACCAGTCCTGCGATATCCGGCGTAAGGCCGAGGATCGTGCGCGCCAACTTGCTCCGCTGCAGGGCCAGCTCCTCCTCGTGAGCGGCCCCCCGTGAGCCCAGGTCGACGAAGTAGTTGTCGAGGTTCAGCGTGACGACTCGCAGCCCCCCGACGCGCGCCGGGGCCGGCGGGCGCCTGTTGTCCTCCTCGAACAGGGGAGCAGCCGTCGGATGCACGCGAAAGCGCCCGTAGGCGAAGCCGAGGACCCCCTCCAAGCCGATGACGCGGTCCCCCAAGCGTACGATCCCCTCCCCTGAGAGGTGGGGCACGGGGCGCGGGTCCCCCCGCTCGCTGCCGTCATCGAGTACGAGGAGGGGCTCATCGCCGTCCACCGCTTCGCCCCAACGCGGCCGCCCGCCCGCCGCCAGCAACAGCTCTCCGTAGGTCCCGAGCCCCCAAGAATCCACGACCGTGAGCGGTCGCTCGAAGCGTACTCGCATGCCCTCGGCGGCCTCGAGGCGGGAGGGCTCCAGCGTCCCCTCGAGCCGCGCGACGGGCGCCGAGCCGCGGCCGCACGAGGTACCTTGTCGGAGCTGCGTGAGCTGGGTCTGCCCGTAGTACTCGCTCACTGTACCGGTGACGCGCAGCCATTCGCCCTCGGTCCATGCGGCGAGCGGTTCGTCGTCGCCTTCGAACACGAAGATGCCGTCGGACGTCTCCGGATCTCCGTCGCCCATCGGGTCCTGCAGGAAAAAACCTCGCAGTCGCTCGGCTCCCTGGAAGCTCCCGACGACGACCCCCTCCGTGATCACCTCCTCGCCGCGGTAGGGCGAGCTGGTACCGCTCCCTTGGATGGCTGGGATCGGCAGGAACGCTCGCCCACACTCGCCGGAGGCCGCGGCGCTGCGGTCCAGGGCGCCGTGTTCCAGGGCGCCGTGTTCCAGGGCGTTGCGGTCCATGGCGCCGTGCTCCAGGGCGTTGCGGTCCGTCACGAGTTGCTCGGTCCTCGCCTCCGTACAGCCGATCCACCCGACGCCCAGGACCAAGCCCCTCAGGAGCCGCCCCAGAGGGGGTGCGGCGCGCGCCTTGGCGCTCTCCGGGGCGCGTCGAGCCGAGCGAACGTCTTCGACAGGAACGAGGGAGGTGAGAGGGAGGCGGCCGAGGGCCAGTTCATGGTCGGGTGGCGGGGACATGGCGAAGCTCCGAGGATCTGCTCAGGAGCTTTCTCGTCCGGAGGCGCCCTCCCGTTGCGCGCGTTCTAGTGAATCGAGCCGGACCCCCGCGACTCTCCGCTAGGCTCCCTCCGAAGGCCCCGCGCCAACGTTCCAGCAGCCACGTCGGCCCCGACCGGGAGCACGGCTCCTCCAGCCGCCCCACAACGCACCTTCCGGCGCCCCCCGACGCACGCCAAGCCGCTGCCGGCGGGCCCCGCCAGTTGCGCGTCGCGACGACTGGCAGCCGATGGCTGGCTGCAGAGCGCCGATGGCCGGCAGCAGAGCGCCGATGGCTGGCCGCCGATGGCTGGCCGCCGATGGCTGGCAGGAGAGCGCCGTGGTATGCGCGCCCCCGTCGAGGCTGCGCCCGGAGGCGTCGCCCACGGTGGAAGACCATGGACCATTTCAGCTATCGGGACGGCGAGCTCTGGTGCGAAGACGTGCCCCTACGCACGATCACGGAAGCCGTAGGCACTCCCGCGTACGTCTACTCCCAGAAGACCTTCGAAGAGCACTACCATCGCCTCGTGAGCTCCTTCGCCGAGCTCCGCCCGCAGATCCGCTTCTCCGTGAAGAGCTGCGGGAATCTCCACATCCTGCGTGTCCTGGCGGCCTGCGGCGCGGGGATGGACGTGGTCAGCGGCGGTGAGCTCTACCGAGCGCTCCAGGCAGGTGTCCCCGCCACCGACATCTGCTTCGCGGGCGTAGGCAAAGCGGACCGAGAGCTCCGAGAGGCCATCGCCGCGGGGGTCGGATGGATCAACGCGGAGAGCGAGCAGGAGCTGGAGAACATCGAGCGCATCGCCGCAGAGCTCGGCGTTCGCGCTACGGTGGCCGTCCGCGTGAACCCCGACGTCGCCGACGGCAAGACCCACACCAAGACGAGCACCGGGGGTCGCGGCACGAAGTTCGGTATCGACCTCGAGCGCATCCCCGCGGCCTTCGAGCGCTTTGGCGCGAGCGCGTCCCTGGACCTGCGGGGCCTGCATTTCCACATCGGATCACCGATCTACAGCGCCGATCCCTACGTGGCCGTGGTCGGGCGCGCCCTGGCCCTCATCGACGAGCTCGGCTCACGCGGTCACGAGGTGGACACCCTGAACCTCGGCGGCGGCTACATGGCGCACTACGGCCACTCGGACGTCCCCGCGCGGACCTTCGACGATTATGGCCCCCCCATCGCCGAGGCGCTGCGGCCCTTCCTGGCGCGAGGCGGCCAGGTGGTGCTCGAGCCTGGACGGTCCATCAGCGCCAACGCGGGGCTCCTGGTGGCGCGTGTCCTGTACGTGAAGCGCTCCGGAGACCGTAACGTCGCCATCGTGGACACCGGCATGACCCACCTCGCGCGCCCCGCGATCTACGACGCCGAGCATTTCATCTGGCCCGTCCAGGGCGAAGCGCCGCCCAACCGAGATCCCCGCCGGCAGGGACCAGGGCTCGTCCCCTACGACGTCGTTGGCCCTATCTGTGAGTCGACGGATCGCCTGGCCGTCGCGCGACACCTGCCACCCGTCGAACGGGGTCAGCTGTTGGCGATCTTCTCGACAGGGGCCTACGGCATGGTCATGGCGAGCCAGTACAACGCCGTCCCGCGGCCACCGGAGGTGCTCGTGTCAGGGACCCGCTCGACGCTCATCCGCCGGCGCGAGACCTACGAGGACCTGGTCGGCCCGGAGCTCGAGTCCAGGGTCTTGGGCTGATCGTCGCCGTTGGCACTGAGCCAGCCTTTGCGGTGGAAGAACCACAGGAGCCCCAGCGTCGTACAGCCCATCAGCCCGAGGGCGAAGAGGTAGCCGTAGCGCCAGCGGAGCTCGGGCATGTTCCACGAGGAGGCGTCGGTCTCGAAGTTCATCCCGTACACACCGGCGATGAAGCTCAAGGGGATGAACACGGTCGAGATCAGCGTCAGGAGCTTGATGATGTCGTTCATCCGCTGGTTCAGGCGTGAGTCGTAGAGCTCAGCCAGGCTGATCGACAGCTCCCGACAAGCGTCGACCGAGTCGAGGAGCTGCGACGCGTGGTCCTGCCCGTCCCGCAGGTACACGCGGGTCGCATCGGACATGGTGGTGCCCCCGCTGCGAGCGAGGGCGGCGATGGCGTCTCTCATCGAGGTGAGCACCCGGCGCAGGGCGTACAGATCGTGGCGGAGCGAGTGCAGCTCCACGATCGCGCGCTCGTCTGGTCGAAGGAAAATACGCTCCTCGATCAGCTCGAGCTGGTCGCGGTAGTGCTCGACGAGAGGCAAGAACTCGTCGAGCGTGTTGTCGACGATGGCGTGGACCAGGTAATCGGCGCCGCGACTGCGGATCGCCCCTCGCCCACTTTGGATTCGCTGACGGATCGGCTCGAAGGTGTCGCTCGCCCCCTCCTCCACCGTCAACACGAAGCCAGGCCCTACCGCTAACCCCACCTGGAGGAGCTGCAACCGCGTCGCCGTCTTCGGGTGACGCAGGACCACCAGCAGGTGCTCGTCGTAGTCCTCCGCCTTGGGCCTCTGGTGGGCGCTCATCATGTCTTCGAGCGCCAGCGCGTGGAGCCCGAACACGTCCCCGACCCGGCGGAACGCCTCGGCATCCCCCGCGCCCGCCAAGCTCACCCAGACCACCGGGAAGCGCTCCTGGAGAGCGCGGATCCCCCCGGGGGTGAACTCCCTGCGCTCAACCACCTCTCGCGGACCATAGGCGACGATCCTGATCCGGGTCGGTTCAGCTTCCGGCCCGGCGGTCAACGTTCCCGGCGGGGCCGTCGGGTCCCGTCGCGGCACGGGGATGCGCGTATGACGACGCGAGCTGCCTTTGTGCTTCACGGCCCCCTGCTATCGCCGATCCTTTCGGCCCGGGCCAAGTCCGTCACAGGGCGGGTCGTGGATCGCCCCGGAGCATCGGCTCAAGGTCGGCCCCTCCGACGCCGTAGGCCATGTGCGGTGCCGGGGTTCAGCCCGGTCGAAGGGGCAAGCCATGAATCGACTCCGTATCGCGCAGGTCGCGCCGCTGTTCGAGAGTGTTCCACCTCAGGGATATGGCGGGACGGAACGCATCGTCTCCTACCTCACGGAGCAGCTCGTGCAGCAGGGGCACGAGGTCACGCTGTTCGCCACGGGGGACTCGGAGACGGAGGCCAACCTGGTACCGGTGCGAGAGGCCGCGCTGCGACTCGACCCCAGCGTGCGAGACTGGATCCCGCATCACGTAGTGCTCCTGGAGCGCGTCCTCGCGAGCAGCTCACAGTTCGATGTGGTCCACTTCCACATGGACGCCTTGCAAATGCCGTTCGCCCGGCGCCTCGCGGCCGCCAGCGTCACCACGCTGCACGGTCGCCAGGACCTGCCAGACCTGCCGCACTTCTATCGAGAGTTCTCGGACGCTGCGCTGGTCTCGATCTCCCTGGCGCAGCGCACGCCCCTGCCCCACGCGAACTTCGTCGGGAACGTGTATCACGGGCTCCCCGACGATCTGTATCGCCTGGGCTCTGGCGCTGGCGGCTACTTCGCGTTCCTCGGCCGCATCAGCCCCGAGAAGCGCCCGGACACGGCGATCGAGATCGCCAAGCGCGCGGGCGTCCCCTTGAAGATCGCCGCCAAGGTCGACGCAGCCGATCTGGAGTACTTCGAATCCGAGATCGAGCCCCTGCTCGACCATCCCCTCATCGAGTACATCGGCGAGGTCTCGGACCAGGACAAACAGGAGTTCCTCGGGAACGCCCGCGCGCTGCTCTTCCCCATCGATTGGCCCGAACCCTTCGGGCTCGTCATGATCGAAGCCATGGCCTGCGGTACGCCGGTCCTGGCCCGCTCTCGGGGCTCGGTCCCCGAGGTGATGTGCGACGGCGTCTCCGGCTACGTCTTCGAAGAGATCGACCAGGCCGTCACCCTGGCGGCGAAGCTCGCCGACTTCGATCGCGCAGGTTGCCGCGCCTATTTCGAGCGGCGCTTCACCTCCGAGCGGATGGCCCTGGACTACGTGCGCGTCTACGAGCAGCTCGCCGGACCGACCAGCCGCGCCGGTCGCCCCAGCGAGCGGGGCTGGATCCGCCACACGGCCTGACTCAGCGCCCGCGACACCCGGAGACGAACGACTTTCGAGCTCAGAGGAGACGACCCCGCCCAATGGCAATCGAAGACGCTTTCCGAATCCGGGCCACGGCGAACGCGACGCTCGAGCGGGCACGCGTGCTGAAATCAGGCGAGACCTTCGCCATCTTCGATCGCTTCGGCGACATCCAGTCCGTCGGCGAGGGACCCCAGGGTGTCTACCTGGCGGGCACGCGCCACCTGAGCCGCTTCGCGCTGCTCGTCGAGAATCAACCGCCGCTGCTCCTCTCCTCGACGATCCGTCGCTCGGACTCCTCCCTCGTCGTGGATCTGTCGAACCCGGACACCAGCGGCCGGCTCCGGGACAGCCTCGCCGCCGACTCGCTGCTCATCCGTCGCCGCATCGTCCTGCTCGACGGTGGCTGCTTCGAGTCGATGATCGTGCGCAACCACTCGCAGGAGGCCCTCGATGTGAGCCTGACGCTCCTCTTCGCCTGCGACTACGCCGACGTCTTCGAGGTGCGCGGGACTCAGCGCCGTGCGCGCGGCGCCTTGGCGTCGCCGCGCGTGGAGCGGGACACCGTCTACTACTCGTATGCGGGTCTCGACGGGAAGCGCCGCGGTACCGTCCTGCGCTTCCAACCGCAGCCTTGGGAGCTCCACGAGGACTCCGCGACGTTCCGCCTGCGCGTGGAGGCGGGGCAGCAGGCGATGCTGTCCGCTACCATCACCTTCGAGAGCCCCGACTGCCGCGAGCCGCTCGGGCTCATCCATTCGTTCACGGACGCGTCCACCGAATCTGCCCGCAGGATCCGTGAGGTCCGCGAAGGATGCGCGGAGCTGTCCTCCTCGAACGATCTCCTGAACGCGTGGCTGCAGCGCTCCTTCGACGACATCTATCTGCTCACGACGCCGACGGACCAAGGCCTGTACCCGTACGCCGGCATCCCGTGGTTCAGCGCGCCCTTCGGTCGCGACGGGCTCATCACGGCCTTCCAGTGTCTGTGGCTCGAGCCTGACTTGGCCAAGGGCGTCATCCGCTACCTCGCCGCCCACCAGGCGACGGAGGTGGCGCCGGAGCGGGACGCCGCCCCAGGCAAGATCCTCCACGAGCGCAGGCGTGGCGAGATGGCCGACCTCGGCGAGATCCCCTTCGGCCACTACTACGGCAGCATCGACGCTACGCCGCTGTTCATTCACCTCGTAGGTGAGTACTTCCGTAGGACCGGAGATCGAGAGCTGATCCTGGCGACCTTCCCGGCCGTCGAGCGCGCCGTCGACTGGATGCGCAACAACGAGGGGCACCCCAGGGGTCCGTTCCTCGCCTACTCGAGGCAGTCGAGCGCCGGGCTCGCGAACCAGGGATGGAAGGACTCGAACGACGCGATTTTCCACGCCGACGGCAGCCCCGCCAGCGCTCCCATCGCCCTCTGCGAGGTGCAGGGCTACGCCTTTGCCGCCTACGAGTCGGCGGCGATGATCGCCGATGTCCTCGGTCGACACGACATCGCCCGGGATTGCACGCGCCGCGCCGAGCGGCTCCGAGTCGCCTTCGACGAGGCGTTCTGGTGCAGCGACTTGGCCACCTTCGCCATCGCCCTGGACGGAGAAGGCAAGGCGTGTCGTGTCCGCTCCTCCAACGCGGGACATTGCCTGTGGGCAGGCATCGTCGACCCGAAGCGCGTCGCGGGCGTGACCCGCACGTTGATGAGCTCGTCGGGGTTCAGCGGCTGGGGCGTGCGCACGATCGCCGAGGGTGAGCCGCGGTACAACCCTCTAGCATACCACAACGGCTCGGTCTGGCCTCATGACTGCAGCCTGGTCGCGGCGGGGTTCTCCCGTTATGGCGAGAAGCACGCCACCGTGCAGGTTTTGTCCGGGCTCTTCGATGCCGCGCGCAAGTTCGATCTCTACAGGCTGCCGGAGGTCTTCTGCGGTCTGCCCCGCACCCGCGGCGGCTCGCCTACGCCCTACCCCGTCGCCTGCTCGCCCCAGGCGTGGGCCTCGGGCGCTCCGTTCCTGCTCCTCCAAGCGGCGCTGGGGATCACCGTCGATGCCCGTCGGCGCCTCGTACAGCACGACCGGCCTCTGCTGCCCCCCGGGCGCGGAAAAA
>JAEWOQ010000416.1 GCA_023460875.1 Pseudomonadota bacterium | reverse complement strand
CCCACACCCTCCGCGGTCGGTCTGCCACCACCGCCGGTCGGCTCGACGCGCCCGCTGGGCACCGCTCCCCCGCCTCCACCGGGGAGCCTCACGGGGGGCGTCTCGGCCCCGCTCCCACCGGCGCCCGTCGACGTGGACGACTGGGACGACGAAGACGAGAAGACGACCGTCTTCGACAAGTCGAGTGAGGACTCGGCCCGGGCGCTGCTGCACAGCTCTCCGCCCCCCGCGGTCCACTCTGGACCGGCTCCCCTGCCGCCGTCGCTGAGCTCCGGGTCACTGAGCTCCGGGTCACTGAGCTCCGGGTCACTGAGCTCCGGGTCACTGAGCCCGGCGGTCAGCGCGCGACCGCCGACGCCGCCGACTCCCTCGATGCCCGTGGCGCCCCCTGCGGCCGGTCGCCCCGCCGTAGCACCGCCCGCCACCTCGACGCCCTCTCTGTCGTCGATGCCCGCGCCCCCTCCCGGGATGGCTCAGCCAGCACCCTCTTTTGCGCCGACGCCTGCGCCTGCGTTCCTGCCCGAGTCGTCCCGCGGCTTGAGCAAGAACAAGCTCGTCCTCGGCGGGGCCGTAGCCGCCGCAGCAGCTATCGGAGCCTTCGCGATCCTGGGGGGCTCGAGCACCGGCAAGCTCGTCGTCACGGTCGCCGGCCCTGGCGGCAAGTCCGTCGAAGGCGTCGAGGTCCTCATCGACAAGGAGATCGCCTGCAAGGAGAGCCCGTGCATCCTGGAGAAGGTCCCCGCTGGGCATCGCGTCTTACAGGTCCGAGCTCCGGGGTACGAGGAGAGAGCCGCGCGGTCCATCACCGTCGAAGGTGGCAAGGAGTACGCCGAGAACGTGGAGCTGAGCGTCGCCAGCACGGGCGCCGGGCTCAAGGTGGCGGCCGAGGGGTCCGGGCTCGAGCTCTACCTCGACGGCAAGTACATCGGCCCCCTCCCCCAACAGCTCGACAACCTCGAGCCCGGCCGTCGCACAGTGAAGATCTCCGGAAGCTCCATCTACGCTCCCTATGAGGAGGAGGTCTCGATCGAGGCGAACAAGGTGGTGGAGCTCGAGCCCAAGCTGCAGCTGATGAAGGGCAGCGTCACGGTCCAGCTCGGGGACAACGCCAAGGGCGCGGACATCTACTTCGTCGACGGCACTAACAAGAAGCCTATCACCACGAAGAGCTTCCCCCTGACCATCGAGGTGCCAGCGGACAAGAGCTACCGGGTGGTCGCCGAGCGCAGGGGCTACGACTCCTTCGAGACAGAGGTCTCCTTCAGTGGGAGCAGCGCCGAACAGACGGTGACGATCGAGCTGAGCCCTTCAGAGGACACCTCGAGCCGCTCCTCGCGGACCGCGTCAGCCCCTGCGCGCACGCCGTCGACGCCTCAGACCTCACAGCCGCAGGCGGCGGCGAGCGCCAAGGGCACCCTCAACATCAACTCGATCCCGGTCTCGACAGTGCTCCTCGACGGGCGCCCCCTGGGACAGACCCCGAAGGTGGGCGTGTCCGTGTCTCCGGGCTCACACACCGTCGTCTTCGTGCACCCAGAGCACGGACGGAAGGTGCGTGCCGTCACGGTCCAGGCAGGGCAGACCGCCACCGCCGCCGTGCGTTTCCCTTGAGGAGCCCCTACAGCGGATACGCTCGGTGAGCCTCAGTGCACGAGCTCGCTCCGACGTCGCCAGGAGGTGGCGCACGAGAGCGACTCTCGCTCCGCACCGAAGCATTCGAGAGGATCGAAATCGGGTCCGAGGATCTGGATCTGCGTCCGCGTGGCCACGGGTTGATCGCCGCGGGTCGCGCGCTCGAGGAGGCGCACCCGGTCCTGCAGCTTCGTCGCCTCTTGTTCGTCAACGACCTTGCGCAGGTACGCCATGGCCCTGCGGCGCACCTCGTCGTCGTCCGCGGCCGCGATGACCTGCTGGAGCGAACGAATCGTGGCTTCCCGGTGTCCCGCGTCGGAGAACAGCGTCGCTGCGGTGGAGCAGTGATACGGGAGGTTCGCATGGCCTCCCAGCAGGTCGCAGGCGCGAGCCAACATGCGCGCCCCAGCGAGCCTCCACTCGGAGACGTCCTCCCCCTCCGGGAGGTGCGGCGGCGCCAGGTAAGCGGTGAACTGCCCCGCCACCAGCCAGAGCTGGGCGTCATCGGGGACGTGCTCGAGGGCGCGCTCGAAGAAGTCCCGGGCGCGCCGGTAGTTCTCTGGCGGCGCGGGGACGGGCTGGAGGGTCAAGAAGGTGTCCGCGTAGTGATAGGGCGCGCGGAACAACGGATCGAGCGCCATGATCGCGTCGAGGTAGTCCCCGATGTACGTGAAGCCCCGCTTCTCCGCGAAGGCGGTGCCATACGCGACCCGCACGTGGGCGAAGACGAGATCGGCCAGGGCGCTGCGGTACCCGAGGCTCGCGGCCACGATGCGGTCCGACGCCGGAATCGCGTAGAGTTCTTCGGTCGTCTGGATGGAGCCGTAGTCGCGAGCGACCCGCGGCTGCACCGCGCGGATCGCCACGGCCGTCACCGCGATGAGCGCCACGGCGAGCCAGGTGTCGATCCTTCGATCACTCTGTCTCACGGTACATCCTGATCGGGTAGACGATGGGCTCCCCGTCGTCTCGGGTCTCCCCGGAGATCTCGAAGCGACTCTGCACGCCGTCCCCGTCCAGATCCCCGAACGCCCGGGCCACGAAGGTGGCTCGCCCTTCCTCTCTCCGGCTCTCGAACTCGAAGGAGTAAGCGTGGGCTACCTCCCAGGAGATCCCCAGCCGTCGCCAAGTGGGGTGCTCCCACGTCCCCGGGGGATCGACGACGCGCTCGCCCTGAGGCACGCGCGCCGGAGTCAGAGGCGCGCTCTCGGGGTACCCGAGCTCCGCGGGGGAGCCCGCCGCCAGGGCGCTGGCCCGCTCGGCGATGCGCTGAAGCCCCTCCAGCGGCTCCGCCAAGCGCGAGGCGTGGGAGTTCTCGAGAAACGTCGGGATCGCGACTGCCAGGACCGATCCGCCTAGGGAGAAGGCGATCGCGGCTTGCAGCGGGGTGAAGGGGCGCACGCGATCGAAAGCTACTCACTCGCCGGCGTTTTGCGAGAAAATTTCGCTCGTGAAGCTGCTCCCGATGAACACCGAGCGGACCCCGTTGCCGTCCAGATCGCCGACGGCCAGGGCGATGTACCAATGGCTGGGGCGGGCCGCGACTGCCGCCAAATTGTAGGCGACCCCCGCTTCGAAGATGCCGTCGTTCGGCATCGCCGTGGGTAGCCCAGCCGTGGTGGCGTAGCGGAACTGGACGGGCGCCGCCGGCGCGATCCCCAGGGTCGCCCAGCGGGAGGCCATCTCGGCATCGCCTCCCCCCCACTGGATCTTGCTGGTCCAGCTGGCGCCCTCTGCCGCCGGATACAGGTTGCTGTCGGCGAGGCCGCCGGAGACGTTGTAGTAGCGAAACGTCTCGTCGAAGAAGGCCTCCTGCCCCGCCTTGATGGCCCCGATCATCTGCACGGCCTCGGCGGTCTTGGATTTCCGGAGGTACTGGGAGACCCCGAACACGGCCAGGGTGGCCATGATGCCGACGATCACCACCACGATGAACAGCTCGACGAGGGTCACGCCGCGCTGCCGCGCCCGAGAGGGTCGCCGCCCAGCTCCCAACGACTCAGCTCCCAACGACTTGGTACCCCGCGGATCAGTTGCCATCGCTCGCCTCCCCGCCTCCAGTGAAGATCTGGCTCGTGAAGCTGGTCCCGACGAAGTAGCTGGGGCGTCCGTCCTCGTCGACATCGCCCGTCGCTTGGATGACGTACCAGGGCATCTGGAAACTGGCAGGCCAGACCGCGGTCAGATCGACCTGCAGCCCCGCGTTCATCGCGACGACGCCGGGTCCCCCCGCGATGCACGAGTACCCGAACTGCACGGGGCCAGGCACCGTCGGGGCGAGCAAGCGCCAGCGATCGAAATCTGCGTGGTCGGAGTTGTTCCACTCCCGCCGCGTCGCTCCAACGCTCGCGGACGGAAAGTAGGCGCTCAGGTTGCTGGCGGAGACGTCCAAATACATCATGTTCTCGGCGCGGAAGCGCTCCTGCGCGGCGGAGATGCTCCGGATCATCGACGTCGTCTCGATGGTGCGCGACTCCAGGATGTGCTGACGGAACATCGTGGTGCCGACCGCGGCGAGCACCCCCGTGATCGCCACGACCGCCATCAGCTCCGTGAGCGTAAAGCCCCGGGCGGCGCGACGCGCCCTGGCTCTGGCTGGGAACGAGGAGGCGGGGCTCATGGCGAGGTCAGAGGGCAACGTCGGACCCAGCGCCCTGATCGACGGCGCCCGTCGCCCACACTGGACGCCGCGGACGTTGGACCACGCAGCATGCCGTTGTCGGCGGGGGGACGGCGAGGGTCAGCACGATGGATGATTCTATTATAGCACGGGGCGCCCACGAGCAGTCATCCCAGCTCAGGGAGAAGGCGCACACAGTGCGCTCACGTCGGACAGGGAGCGCCCACCGCGCAGCTCAACGGCTCACTGGCTCCTCCGCCTCCTCGGCGCCGGAAGAGACGTCGAGGTTCTGCTTCTCCAGCCGGTAGCGCAGGGAACGGAAGCTGATCCCCAAGAGCTTGGCCGCGGCGGTACGCACCCCCCCGGTCCGCTCCAGCGCCTCGAGCAAGAAGCGGCGCTCCACCTCGTTGAGCACGTCGTCGAGCTGGCACCCGCGGGCGGGCAGCTCCAGCAGCTTGGGGCTCGTCGCGCCCGCCAAGCCGCTCACCGCGGGGGGTAAGTCGCCGAGCCCGATGCGAGAGGATCCCGCCAGGGCGACGGCTCGCTCGATCACGTTCTCCAGCTCCCGCACGTTCCCTGGATAGTCGTAGTCCGTCAGGGCCCGTACCGCGTCGGCGGTGAAGCCGAGGATGCTCTTGCCCATTTCCAGGGAGAACCGCTCCACGAACCGCTCCGCCAGCACGGGGACGTCGTCCCTGCGATCCCGCAGGGGCGGCAGCTCCACCCGGATCACGTTCAGTCGATAGTACAGGTCCTGGCGGAAGCGCCCCTCGGAGACGTCGAGCTCCACGGGGCGATTCGTGGCCGCCAACACCCGCACGTCGACGGGCGTCTCCTGCGCGGATCCGACGGGACGCACGCGCTTCTCTTGCAGGACGCGGAGCAACTTGACCTGGAGCGCGAGGGGGAGCTCCCCGACCTCGTCGAGGAACAGAGTCCCCCCATCCGCCTCCCGAAACATCCCGAGGCTCCGAGCCGCGGCCCCCGTGAACGCCCCCTTCTCGTGCCCGAAGAGCTCGCTCTCCATCAGGTTCTCCGGCAGCGCGCCGCAGTTCAGCACGAGGAAGGGCCCCGCCGACCGCTCGGAGCGGTCGTGGATGGCCCGGGCGATCCGCTCCTTGCCGGTCCCGCTCTCCCCGGTGATGAGCACCGTCGTCCTCGTGGGGGCGATGCGCCCGACGAGCTCCAGCACCCGCTGCATGGCGGGGCTCCGCCCCACGATGTCTCCGGATTTGGGCCGCACCTGAGCCCGGAGCCGCTCGTTCTCCACGGTGAGGACGTACTTCTCGAAGGCCTTGCCGACGAGCAGGGCGAGCTCCCGGGGCTCAAAGGGCTTCGTCACGAAATCGTAGGCGCCCGCCTTCATGGCCTCGAGGGCGTTGTCGACAGTCGAATGAGCGGTGATCAAAATCACCTGGCTCGCCGCGCTGCGCGACTTGGCGGCGGCGAGCACGTCGAGCCCCGAGCCATCGGGCATGGCCAGGTCCGTCAGTACGACCGGGAAGGGACCAGGGGAGCCCCGCAGCGCCTCCAAAGCCTCGCGATGCCCCGCCGCGGCCACCACCTGATGCCCCTCCCGACGGAGCAGAATCGTCAGCATCTGGCGCAAGCTCGGCTCGTCGTCGACGACGAGAATGCGCGGATCTGGCGGCACCAGGGTCATGGAGGCGGACCTTATCATCGACCCCGGGGCGGCGACGAACTCCGACGAGAGTGCGCGCCACACGCCGGCCGCCACACGCCCGATGTGCTCCGCCGGGCGGAGAGGGC
>JAEWOQ010000415.1 GCA_023460875.1 Pseudomonadota bacterium | reverse complement strand
ACGTGCTGCTGCCTCCCCATGCCGTCCCCCTCTCCTTCGAGCCCGGCCCCCGCCGTCCCGCTCCCTGGGTAGAGCGTAACACGTACCGGCCCGCGGGTCCCCGATGGGGGAGCCACGTCGGCGACGGCGTGTCCGGCTCGTCTCTTTCCGTCATGCTTGGGGCGATGGCGCGGGCTCTCCACGACGGGGGCGCTTCCCCCAGCGGGCCCTTGCCGGGACGGCTCCTCTCGGAGGAGCTGACCTCCTCGGCCGGGGCTCCCCCGCCGCCTTCTGGCGCGAAGGAGGAGCCCCGATCGGGCTGGCCTCCATTTCCGAGAAGTCGCATCTTCCAAGGACGAGCGAATGAACGAGCAACGGGCGGGCGAGAGGGTGGTCACGGCGACGCTGAACCCGACGATCGACAAGACGTTCAGCGTCGAGCACGTCATCGCCGAGCGCAAGCTCGACTGCGACGACGTCCGACTTTACCCCGGCGGCGGCGGGGTCAACGTGGCGCGGGCCGCGACGCGTCTCGGCATCGACCCCCTCGCCCTCTGGAGCTGCGGCGGACAGACTGGGACATCGCTGCACGGCCTCCTCGAGAGTGAAGGGGTCCAGTCCCGCCCGATCCCGGTCCGGCAGAGCGTGCGAGAGAACCTGATCGTCCGCGAGCGGGCCTGCGAGCGGCACTTCCGCTTCGGCCTCCCTGGTCCGCACCTGTCGGCGCAGGAGCTGGACCTCTGGCTGGAGAGCATCCGCTCTCTCGAGCCCCCGCCCGACTACTTGGTGCTGAGCGGGAGCATGCCACCCGGGGCGAGCGCGCGCTGG
This sequence comes from Pseudomonadota bacterium, assembly GCA_023460875.1. Lineage (GTDB taxonomy): Bacteria > Myxococcota_A > Polyangia > Polyangiales > Polyangiaceae > NIC37A-2. The sequence goes on along the minus strand of JAEWOQ010000415.1, from coordinate 9,035 downwards.
TTCGCCGATGTCGTCCGCGCGGCGCCGCCTCGCGCCCAGGTGATCGTGGACACGAAGCGCGACGCCTTGCTGGCGGCGATCGAGGTGGGCGTGTTCTTGATCAAGCCCAACCTCCACGAGCTCGAGGAGATCACCGGCGCCGAGCTGCAGGACCGCGGCTCCATCGAGCGCGCGGCCCGAGCCCTCATCGACCGTGGCAACGTGCGCTTCGTCCTGGTCTCACTCGGCCGCGGCGGAGCCCTCCTCGTCACCGGGGAGGGGTGCCACTCCCTCGGCGCGCCGCCGGTTCCGTTGAAGAGCAAGGTCGGAGCCGGTGACAGCATGGTCGGCGGGGTCGTCACGGCGCTGGCCAGGGGCTGGTCGATCCTCGAGGCAGCCCGCCTCGGCGTCGCCGCCGGAGCGGCAGCGGTGATGCGGGCAGGGACCGAGCTGTGCCGCCGAGAGGACGCGGAGCGCCTGTACCGGGAGGTCCATTGACGTGGCGCCCTCGCGCGCCCGCAGCGCTGACGAGCCCGCTCGATAATGAAGGGAAGCGACGCCCATGAACCGACGAGGACTCCAGGACCCGAAAGGCCCCCCCAACGCCTGGCACGCCATGCTGGCCCAGGAGGTGCTCGAGGCCCTCCGCGCGGACGACGAGCGCGGTCTCGATGGAGACGAAGTCGCGCAGCGCCTCAGCGAGTACGGTCCCAACGAGCTCCCCGCGCCCGAGCGACCGAGCCTGCTGCGACGCTTCCTGCGCCAGTTTCACAATACGCTCATCTATGTCCTGCTCGCGGCGGCGGGGTTCACCGCCTTCCTCCAGGAGTGGGTCGACGCGTCCGTCATCTTCGGGGTCATCGTCATCAACGCCGTCGTCGGCTTCCTTCAGGAGGGGAAGGCCGAGCGAGCCCTGGAGTCCATCCGGGCGATGCTCTCCCCGATCGCGACGGTGATCCGCGACGGAGAGCGCCAGGAGATCCCGGCGACCGAGCTCGTCCCCGGCGACATCGTGCTGCTGCGCTCTGGGGATCGCGTCCCCGCCGATCTCAGGGTGCTCGCCGCGCGCAACGCCCAGGTCGAAGAGGCGTCGCTGACGGGAGAGTCGGAGCCCGTCGAGAAGGGCGCGGCGCAGGTCGAGCTCGACGCGGCGTTGGGCGATCGGCGGAGCCTCGCCTTCTCGAGCACTCTCGTGAAGAGCGGACGGCTGCGCGGGGTCGTCGTCGCCACCGGCTCCCAAGCGGAGATCGGGCGCATCAGCGAGATGGTCTCCCGCGTCACCGAGGTCAGCACCCCGTTGCTGCGTAAGATCGACGCGTTCGGACGTCAGCTGTCCATGGCCATCGTGCTCTTGGCCGGCGCGATCTTCCTGCTCGGCTACTTCCTGCGCGGGTTCAGCGAGCAAGACATGTTCATGGCGGTGGTCAGCCTCGCGGTGGCCGCCATCCCCGAGGGGCTGCCGGCGATCATGACGATCACCCTGGCCCTCGGGGTGCAGCACATGGCGCGTCACCGAGCCATCGTCCGGCGTTTGCCGGCGGTCGAGACCCTCGGCTCCGTGACCGTCGCCTGCGTCGACAAGACGGGGACGTTGACGCGCAACGAGATGGCGGTGACCCGCGTGGTCACCACGGCGGCCACCTACGACGTGACGGGCTCCGGCTACGAGCCGCGGGGAGAGTTCCTCCGAGAGGGGCGCCCGGCGCGCCCCGCCGACGAGCCTGTGCTGCGCGAGCTCGCGAGGGCGAGCTTGCTCGCCAGCGACGCGCTGCTCCGCGATGGAACGAACGGACAGGGGTGGCACATCGAGGGGACGCCGACCGAAGGCGCCGTCGTGGTCCTGGCCCACAAGGCGGGCTTGGATCGGACAGAGGAGCACGCCGCGCGGCCTCGCCTCGACGCCCTCCCCTTCGAGTCGGAGCGCCGCTACATGGCAAGCCTCCATGGAGGGCCGGAGGGGTCGCCGACCCTCTACGTGAAAGGCGCCCCCGAGCGCCTCCTGCCGGTGTGCGCCTACCAACGCACCGCTGATGGCCTCGAGCCCATCGAGCTGACGCTGTGGACCCACCGCGAAGCGGAGCTGGCCAACACGGGACACCGGGTCCTCGCCCTCGCCCGCAAGGAGCTCGTGGAAGACCGCTCCTCGACGGACATCGATCCCATCCGACTGGCGGACGCGGACGTCACCGACCTCACCTTGCTTGGCCTCGTCGGCATCATCGATCCCCCCCGAGCAGAGGCCACAGAGGCTATCCGCGTCTGCCACGAGGCCGGCGTGCGCGTGAAGATGATCACGGGGGACCACCTGCTCACCGCCCGCAGCATCGCCGCGTCGATGGGCATCGGTGACGGGGAGCACGCCGTCACCGGTCAACAGCTCACCCAGGCCACGCCGGAGGAGCTGGATCGTCTGGTCCACGAGAACGACGTGTTCGCCCGCTCGAGCCCCGAACACAAACTCCTCATCATGAACGCCCTCCAGGCGCGGGGCGAGGTGGTCGCCATGACGGGCGACGGCGTCAACGACGCCCCCGCGCTCAAGCGCGCCGACGTGGGCGTGGCTATGGGCATCAAGGGCTCGGAGGCGGCCAAGGAGGCCTCCGAGATCGTCCTGGCGGACGACAACTTCGCCACCATCGAGCGCGCCGTGCAGGAGGGGCGCACTATCTATGACAACTTGGTGAAGACGATCCTCTTCCTGCTCCCGACGAACGGCGGTCAGTCCCTCGTCGTCATCACCTCGATCGTGCTGGGGCTCACGGTCATGCCCGTCACCCCCGTCCAGATCCTTTGGGTGAACATGGTCTCGGCGGTGACGATGGCCTTGGCCCTGGCCTTCGAGCCCGCGGAGGAGGACGTGATGCGCCGGCCCCCGCGGGCCCCTGGCACCCCGATCCTGTCGCGGCACCTCGCCTGGCGCGTCGTCTTCGTCTCGGCGCTCATCGCCGCCGCGTCCATCCTCGTGTTCCGCTTCTGGTTCGACCGCGGCGGCTCCTTGGGCGAGGCCCGCACCGCGGCGGTCAACACGCTCGTGACGGGGCAGCTCTTCTACCTGCTGAACACTCGCTTCCTGGTGCGCTCCTCGCTCACCCTCGCGAGCTTGCGCGGCAACCCCGCCATCCCGATCGCCGCCGCGGTGCTCGCCCTGTTTCAGATCGCGCTCACCTACCTGCCCGGGCTCCAGAAGCTGTTCGGGACCGCGCCCCTCACCGTCGAGCACTGGGCCTCTGCGTTTGCGGCGGGCGCCCTCGTGTTCGTCCTCGTCGAGCTCGAGAAGGGGGTCTTGCGTCGCCGCCTGCCCCGCGCTGGCGACACGGCCCCGACCTCCGCCGACATCGCCCCGGGGAGACCTACAAGCTAGGGCGGGCGCCCGGCCTCCCTCACCAAGCGCCCACGACGACGAAATGCGCGCACTTCGTCGGAGTTCGGGCCCTCGCCTCACGATTGTTTCCCTCGAGACGATTGACCATGTCAGACTAGAGATCGAGCCCTCAACTCTCGGAGCTTCTCCTTGGCAATCTCTTCGTCCCTCGGATCTCTCGCTCGTTGGATCGCCGTCGCCTGCTTGGCGACGCTCCCCTTCGCCTGCAGCTCGGAGGACGGCCAGCGCTTGGGCGACGTCAGCGGCGGCGCCCCCGGCGCGGGCGGCACCATCATCAATCCGGGCACCGGCGGCAGCGACGGCATCAATCCCGGCAAGGACTTGCCTCCGACCCCGAACTGTGGGGACGGCAAGCGCGACGAGGACGAAGCCTGCGACGACGGCAACCGGAACTCTGGTGATGGTTGCGGGGACAACTGTCGGTACATCGAGCCCGGTTACATTTGCCCGACACCCGGCGAGCCCTGCCGGCGCTTCGCGAAATGCGGCGACGGCGTGGTCGTGCCGCCCGAGCAATGTGACGACGGCAACACGGACGCGAACGACGGCTGCTCGCCCACCTGCAAGTACGAGATCGGCTTCAAGTGCAGCGGCTCGCCCAGCACCTGCGACCGCACCGTCTGCGGCGACGGGCTCATCGAGGGCGCAGAGACCTGCGACGACGGCAACGACATCCCCTTCGACGGCTGCAGCGACCTTTGCCAAGCAGAGCCCGCCTGCACGTCAGGCGGCTGCACCTCGACCTGCGGCGACGGCCTCGTCCTCGGCGACGAGCAGTGCGACGACGGCAACAGCCTCGACGGCGACGGCTGCTCGTCGACTTGCCAGGTGGAGGAGGGCTACACGTGCGATCAAGCGAGCCCCTGCGAGCTGGTGGGCGACCAGTGTGCCCTGCGCATCCCCGTCGTGTACCGGGACTTCAACACGAACCACGTCGACTTCCAGGTGGGCTGCGGCGCGCAGGTCAGCGGCATCACGCAGCCCACGCTCGACGAGGCCGGCAAACCCCTGCTGTCCTCACCCGCTCCGGGCGGGACCTGCATCAGCTCGCCGAGCTCCTTCCGCGAGTGGTACGGCGCCGCACCGGGGAACTACGCGACGATCGTCGGCGACCTGCTGCTCTTCCCGAGTGCCGACGGCTACGTGAACCGGCACGGCCCCAACGGTGAGGCGTGGGAGCGGATCACCAACGAGAACCAGGTGGCAGGCACCCGCTGCACCACCGCCGGCTGCTGTGACGGGCAGGACCCTTGGAACTGCTGTGAGGCCTCCGACACCTGCCGCCCGTGCAGCTACAACGCCTCCGCGGGATGCACGCAGACCATCGCGCAGCTCGACGGGACGCCCTTGTTCTTCCCGCTGGACGATCACCCGGACGCCCTCAGCGACTCCCGTCACCCCGCGAAGATCCCCGAGCCCGTCTATGGCGCGGTGGGGTGGCCCTGGGAGCCGCCCGCGGACGTGAACGACCAGGGCGTCCCCGGCCCCGCTCAGCCGCTGCACAACTTCCACTTCACGTCCGAGGTGACCTACTGGTTCAAGTACGAGAGCGGCTCCACGGCGCACCTGACGTTCATCGGCGACGACGACGTCTGGGTCTTCGTGAACCGGCGTTTGGCGGTCGACCTCGGCGGCGTGCACATCCCGCTGCGCGGGACCTTCAGCATCACCGCGGATGGTGGCGTCGAGATGTCCTGGCAAGAGAGTGAGAACGAAAACGACGTCTTCGGCAGCACCTCCAGCGTCGCCGAGTTCGGCCTGCAGGACGGCGGTGTCTACGAAATCAAGGTGTTCCACGCCGAGCGCAAGCGCGAGGGTTCCAGCTTCCAGCTCACGCTCTCCGGCTTCAACACCTCGCGCAGCGAGTGCGTGCCGGACTGCGGCGACGGCGTCATCGCCGCTGGCGAGGAGTGCGACGACGGCGAGGAGCAGAACGTCGGCGGCTACAACCGCTGCAACCCCGACTGCACCCTCTCGGGCTACTGCGGGGACGGCATCAAGCAGGACACGGAGGACTGCGACGACGCCGATCCCAACGCGCCCGCCAACTGCAAGGGCTGCAAGGTCATCGTGGTCCGCTGAGGAGTGCGCTGAGGACCGCCCCGCTGGGCGCTGGATCTGCCAGGGGCTCGACCGGTCAGCGGTCGAGCCCGGCTACTTGCCGCCCTCGTCCTCGAGGCGCGCTGCCTCCAGCATGAGCATGCCCAGGTTCTCCGAGGGCCGCTCGCTCTGATCCTCGCCGACCCCCGTGGCGAACCAAAACTTGCCTCGCTCGAGCTGGAGCAGCTTGCGCAACAACTCGAGCGCCGACAGCTCCTTGCCCCCGAGCTTGGCCGCCACGACCCCGCCGCCCCGGAGCTCGAGTCGATAGGACTGGGCGGTCTCCCCCGAGCGCGCGCCCTCCACCTGGAGCACGCCCGTGCGCCGCTCCATCTCCAGCACCGTGAGCACGGTGGCCACGGACATCTGAGAAATATCGCCCCGGAGCGCGGCCTTGTCCCCCAAGGAAGGTGGCATCGAGTCACGCCGGTACTCCTGGCGTCTCCCTTTGAGGCGGCGCGCCAGCTCGAGCAGCGCCGCGACCTGGGCCACCACCTCCTCGTTGTCGAGGGGCTTGCGCAGCAGGAGATCCGCGCCGACGTCCGCGCCGCGCACCTCGTCGACGTTCGTGGTCAGGAGCAAGATCGGCACCGCTGACACCGGCCCGGGATCCCTGCGCACCCGATCGATGAGCCAAAACCCATCGATGTCCGGCAGCTCATCGTCACAGACGATGCATTCGGGCAGCGCCGTCCGCGCGAGCCGATATGCCTCGCGGGCCTCACCGGCCACCTGCACGTGAAATCCAGCGTGGCTCAGGTGTCCGCGCAGCAGCGCCGCCATCCAGTCGTCCGCCACCACGATCAACACCTCGCCGCGCTCCTTCTTGGTCGCGCTCCCCTCGTCGGCGCGATCCCGGAGAGCGCTCGGGCCGTGGGCTGCACCCGGAGGCGATCCGGCTCCCCGCACCGTGATGGAAGCCGCCGGTGCGACAGGACCAGGGGCCGCCCGGGGTTTGCTCGGCGGCGGGTGACCGGGGCGGCTCGCGCGGGGTGGCTTGGGGGCGGGCGGGCTAGGCATGTTTCGTGCCGCGTCGCACGCTAACATGGGCGGCGGCGGGCTGCACACCTGCTTGTCGGCGCCACGCGGGCAGAGTAGTCCGAGGTCGTGGCTGACGACTCCGTTGCGGCAGCGGACCTCCGCAGGACCCCCCTCTTCGACCGACACCAGGCACTCGGCGCCCGCCTCGTGCCCTTCGCCGGCTGGCTCATGCCGATTCAGTACGAAGGCATCGTCGCCGAGCACGAGGCGGTCCGGAACCGCGCCGGGCTCTTCGATGTCTCTCATATGGGAGAGCTGCGCTTGACGGGCCCCGGCGCAGCAGAGCTCGTCGACAGCCTCGTCGCCAACGATCTCACGCGCGTCGAGCCAGGGCGGGCCATGTACACTTGCGCCTGCGGCGAGGCGGGCACGATCCTCGACGATCTCATCGTCTACCCACGAAGCGCCGAGGACCTCCTCGTCGTCTGCAACGCGTCGAACCGCGACAAGATGGCGCGGCACTTCGGTCGGGCCGCCGCGAGCGCGCCCCGGGTCACCTGCACGGACGAGACCGATCAGACCGCGCTCCTCGCTCTACAAGGGCCCCGCGCCCTCACGATCCTGGACGCGGCGGGCTGCTCGCTGGCGCCGACGGCGGACCACCTCGGTACGTTCCGGTTCACGGAGGCGACGGTCGCCGGGTGCGCGGTCACGGTGGCGCGCACCGGGTACACGGGCGAGGACGGCGTCGAGCTCTTCTGCTCCTGGAGCGACGCACCCAGGCTCTGGGACGCCCTCTTGGAGGTGGGTCAGAGCCACGGCGTCCGCCCCGTAGGCCTCGGCGCCCGGGACACCCTCCGCCTCGAGGCCCGCCTGTCGCTCTATGGCAACGAGCTCGACGAGACCGTCAACCCTCTGGAGGCAGGCCTGGGTTGGTCCGTGAAGCTCGACGCGGGAGAGTTCCTTGGACGACAGGCGCTCCTCGAGGTGCAGCGGCGCGGGCTCAACCGGCGACTCGCGGGCTTCGAGATGACCGGACGCGGAGTCGCACGCCACGGGTATCCTCTGCTGTCTCTGGACGGCCAGGCCGTCGGTGTCTGTACCTCGGGGGGCCCCGCACCGACGCTCGGCAAGAACATCGGGCTCGGCTACCTGCCGACGGAGCTGACGAGCGTCGGGACGGAGCTTCTGGTGGACTGCCGCGGCAAGCAAGTGGCGGCGGTGGTCGTGAAGACGCCCTTTTACAAGCGCCCTCGGACGAGCTAGAGCGGCGAGCAATCGGGGCCTCGGCCCCGCGATCCGGAGCTGCCCCTTCGGTCTTCCCCGCTGGGTGCCGCTGTCACGGCGAGGACGAGTCATGAGCGCCAAGGAAATCAAAGACGATCGCCAGTACACCAAGGACCACGAGTGGGCGAAGCAGGACGGCCAGGAGGTCCTGATCGGCATCAGCGCCTTCGCGGTAGACCAGCTCGGCGACATCACGATGGTGAGCCTCGACGTAGAGGAGGGCGACGAGATCCAGAAGGGGCAAGCCTTCGGCACGATCGAGAGCGTCAAGACCCTCAGCGACTTGTACGCTCCCTTGAGCGGGACGGTGACGCGCATCAACATCAACCTGGATGATCAGCCCGAGCTGGTGAACGCCGATCCCTGGAACCAGGGCTGGATGCTCGCCATCGAGCCCACCGCCTTCGAGGTCGAGCGAGCCGACATGCTCGGCGCCGAACAGTACAGAAAGCACCTCGAAGACGCCGATCAGTGATGCGTTACCTGCCGCACACCCCCGAAGAGGTCCTCGAGATGTTGGCCGCCGCGAAGCGCGGCAGCATCGACGAGCTGTTCGACAGCATCCCGGAGTCGGCGCGCTTCCAGGGGCGCCTCGCCGTCCCGCCCGCCCTCGGTGAGGCACAGCTGATGCGGCACCTCACCGAGCTCTCCGGCCGCAGCACGGGCGCGGGGATGCTCTCGTTCTTGGGCTGCGGTAGCTACGACCACCACGTGCCCCCGGCCGTGGACCAGCTCCTGCTGCGGAGCGAGTACTACACCTCCTATACGCCCTACCAGCCCGAGGTCGCCCAAGGGACGCTGCAGGCCATCTGGGAGTTCCAGACGATGGTGAGCGAGCTGTATGGGCTGCCGCTCTCCAACGCCAGCCTCTACGACGGCGCGAGCGCCACGGCGGAGGCCGTGCTCATGGCGCGCCGGTTGACCCGGCGCGACGGCGTGCTCATGAGCGGCTGCGTGCATCCCGAGTACCGCCACACCACGCACACGTACCTCTCGGGGCGCGCTCAGGACGAGTACGTCGACGTCGCCCTCGGCGCCGATGGGCGCGCCGATCTCGCGGCCCTCGAGGCCGCCGTCGACGAGCGCACCGCCGCCGTCGTGGTCGGCTATCCGAGCTTCGTGGGGCCGTTGACGGATCTCGAGCCCATCGCGCAGCTGTGCCACGACCGCGGCGCGCTGCTCGTGGTCGCCGTACCCGAGCCCTACGCCCTGGCCCTCGCGGACGCCCCAGGCCACCGGGGCGCCGACATCGTCGTGGGCGAAGGCCAGCCCCTCGCGGGACCGCCTCAGTTCGGCGGTCCAGGGG
>JAEWOQ010000414.1 GCA_023460875.1 Pseudomonadota bacterium | reverse complement strand
GTCTGGGGCTAGCCCCAGACGCCGCAAGGTGCGCCAGATGAGCTGGTGGTGCGCCTGGAACATGCGCTCGAGCCGCTCGCGGTTCAGGGCGCTGGTCACCGCGCTCCGCGTGCCGGGCGGCTCGGTGCCTTGCTCCGCCGCCGAGCCTGACGCCGTGAGGGAGGGGGCGCTGGCCATGGTCATCCGAGCAATGCGCGAGGGGCGCCGATCGATCACGGAAACCGCACCTCTCCGGCGAGGGTGGCGCTGGGCGCCCACGCGGGCACCCGATGAAAGACATGCGGCTCGAACTCGAAGGTGTCCCGGACCCCGGACGCTCCTACACGCGCCGCCGCGGTGAGACGTAGCCGGGAGAGGGGCTCCCAGGTGAGGCGGAGGGCGCCCCCGAGGACCCACCAGGGGCGCGAGGCGGTCTGTGGGTCCAGGGTCTGACTCCCGGCCGCTCGCAGGCGACCCACGTTGCCGAAGGCGCAGGGGTGCAGCGAGAGCGCCCCCGAGCGCACCTGCAAAGGGCAGAGTTCGAGGGTCCCCGAGAGCAAGGCGAACCCTGCCGTCCCGCCCTCTGCTTGCAGGCCGTCCCGGGTCGCCCAGCCGAAGGTGACGCGCGCCGTCGGGGACCACACCGAGCCCCGCAGCCACTCCACCCCCCCGCTCAGCTCGGGGCCGACCAGCAGCTGGGGCCCCGCGGCGCCGACCGCCTGGACACCCGCGCCGAGGAACGGCACGAGGGCCGTGGTCGGGAGCGCCTCCTCCGGTCGCTCGTCGGTCACGGGGGCAGCGGGGAGCTCGGGCTTGGACCTGGTCTCTGGCTCTGGCTCTGGCTCGGTGGGCGCCTCCGTGAGATCCAGGGCGACGGCGATCATGAACGCGACGGCCTCGAGGGCCTCGTCACAGCCGTCGGCGAGGATCTCGCGCCGATAGGCGGGCTCCCCCGGTCGCTCGACGAGCAACGTGGCGCGGAGCCGACGTTCGGCGGTGGGCGCGATGCGGGCGCTCACCGCGTGCGGCGCGGGCGCGGGCACGATCGAGAAGTCCGTCGAACGTCGCTGGACGCGCGCCGCCAGCTCTGCGGCTGTCCCGCAGCCGCTGGGAGCGGACAGAGCGAGGCTGACGCGGCGGGGCTCGGCGTCGGGCGCCCTGCCCTGAGCGGGCTGGCTTTCGACGAGGAGCGCGGCGACCGCGAGGCAACCAGGGACGACCCGGCGGAGGAACCTCGAGGAGCCCCTCGAGGAGCTCCTCGAGGAGCCGAGCGAACCACCACCACCGACGGACCCCACAGGGTCGGGCAAGCTAACTTGGGGGGATTCCTCAGGCAAGCAGCGTGGGCAGCGCGCCAGGCGGCCGTCGTCAGAGCGCGCCGAAGACGAGACCGCGCACCATCACGAAGTGACAGGTGGCCGCGGCGATGACCAACACATGGAACACCTCGTGGTGGCCGAACACGCCCGGCACCACGTCGGGCCAACGCAGCGCGTAAAGAACGGCTCCTGTCGTGTAGAGCACTCCCCCGGCGATCAGGAGCGCCATCCCGGCGCCGCCCAGGGCGTCGACGAGGGCAGAAAAGCCCGCCATCGCGAGCCAGCCGATCGCCACGTACAGGGCGGCGGTCACCGACCGTGGCGCGCCCGGCCAAGCGATGGCCTTGAGCGCGCCCAGGGCGGCCCCGATCCACACCGCCATGAGCAGGCGCTTGCCGCCCTCCGCGCCCAAGGCCAACACGCACACCGGCGTATAGGTGGCCGCGATGAACACGAAGATGGTCGCGTGGTCCAGGCGTTTGAGCTGCTGTCGGACGCGGAGCGACCACATGGGTTTGTGATAGAGCCCGCTGACGGTGAACAGGGCGACGAGCCCACATACGTACACCGCGACGGGCACGGTGGTACCTGCGGGCGCCGCCAACAGCAGGTGACCGCCGGCAGCCAGCGCTACGAACGCTGCCGCGAGGTGCGAGACGCCCCGGAGGCGAGGTTTTCCAGGAGAGAGAGCAGGGTGAGTGGCCACACCCGAGAGTCTAAGCTGCCGCAGCGGGCTCGAACCGTCATCGTTCGTCGACAATTCCGTCAGGATCCGGTCACGGAGGCGCGAGGTGGCACCGCGCCATGGAGGATCCGCAGGGCGCGATCAGCGGACGATGGGGGTCCGTGACTCGCAGCCGAACTCGACCAGGAGCGTCGCGGTCACCTCTCCCTGGGCGAGCGCGCAGGTGTCGGGGCAGAGCTGGATGGTGGTGGGGGCGCTCGGGTCGTCGTAGCGCCAGCTGTCGGGGTGCTCGCAGCTCTGGTCATACGAGAAGCTCCGCTCGTCGCTGGCGACCTCGTAAGTCACGTTCACCTTGCCCGGATCGAAGCTCTGTCCGGAGGGGGGCCGGGGGATCGTGATGTCGCAGCTCACCGAGCGGCCCCGGATGTCCTCGATGACGCCCTCGAAGTCGCGCTTGGTTTGGTCGGGATCTCCGGTTTCGATGAGGAATGCTCGCTCTGTGCCCCCGGCGGCGGCGATGGCGTGGAGATCGCTCACCGTGTCTGGACCTCCAGGAGGGTTCTCTACGCCGATGACGTAGGTCGGGATGTGCTCGCTGGTCGCGGCGACGACCGCGGCGACGCCGTCGATGTCATCGTCGTCGCCGCAGCTCTGCGGGTGGCCGTCCGTCACCAGGACGAGGGCGTAGATCGAGCTTGGGTCCTCCGCCGCCAGCGGCGCGAGGAAGGAGAGCGTGCCCTCCACGACCGCGAGGGTGGGCGTGCCGCCGCGCCATTCGTCCGCGCTCTGCGGGGTGACGGCTGTAATGGCTTGAGCGAAGTCCTCGGATGGCAGCGGGGTCATGGGCACGTCGGGGCTCGAGTAGCTCTCGTGGTCACATCGGTCGCTCGCCGCGGGAAAGAACGACAAGGACGCGGAGATCGCCACCGAGGTAGGGCTCTCGAAGAAGGCCTGGGTCGCCGCGACCACCGGATCCCACTTCAGCTCGCGGTCGTGGTAGGCGAAGTCGCCTTTGCCCATGCTGCCGGACACATCGAAGGCGAAGGCGAGGTACACCGGGCGGAGCTGGGCCTCGGTGATCTCTGCGGCGCAGATCGAGGCAGCGCCGCCCGAGCCTCCCGCGGCCGATTCGGGGTCGCCCAAGGGCGCAGGTACGCTTGGACCGTTCGAGCCAGCCTCCGCTCCCCCGGTGGCGGCGCCGTTCGCATTTTCTTGCCCCGGAGACCCGCCGCCGCACGCGGCGATGAGGAGGAAGGTCATCGACAGGAGCCCGGCGGTTTTCATCATGTAGCCCTATGCGCGGGAGGCGGAAATCGATCACGACCCACCCCATCCGCGGCATCCTGGCTTGGCGCCCGCTCCTTCTTCCGGCGCTCCCTCCGGCGCCCGCTCCTTTTTCCGGCGCTCCCTTTGGGGCCCGCTCCCTCTTCCGGCGCCTCCCTCCGGCGCTCGGTCCGGCTCCCGTCCGGCCCTCTCTTCCGGCCTCGTCGGGTCCGTCGCGCCTCGGCCTACCCGTCGGGTCGACGGATCTGGTTGCCCGACATCCAGACACCCCGCTCAGGCCCGGCGTGGGCTGTCCCGTTGAGTGAGTCCGGGACTTGTCGGGGAGCGTAGAGTGAGCTTTGGTATCGTGGTGTCCTCCTCCAGGGTTCGACTCGCGCTGGCGTTGGCCCTGGTCGCTGGCGGCGTTGGTTGTGGCGGAGGGGTCTCTCGGGCGCCTGAGGTCCCCGGTGCTCTCGAGCGAGGTCTCGTGTTGCAGGAGGGGCGGCCGGTCGTGCGGGAGCCGGGGGAGGAGCTCGTCGCCCGGGCAGAGCTCTTGGGGGTGCAAGTGGGACGTCTGCGCATTCGCCTCGGGCCCTTCTGTACGCCCCGCGGGGACGACCCGGAGCACGTGGCGTCGACCTTCGACACGGCGGGCGTGGCCCGCTGGTTCCGTCGCGCGGAGGGGCGGAGCTGGACCCAGCTCGACGTCGCTACGCTCTATCCCATCGCCGCGGGCTTCAAGCTGGACAACGCGGGCTCTCAGCGCATCTACGCCCTCGATTTCAACGCCTCGGGGTACGACTTCACGCTCCAGACGTCGAAGGGTGGCCCCAGCACTGGCACCGAGGCGGCGTTCGGCGAGGACCGCTACTACGACGCTCACTCCGCCTTCCTGCTGATGCGGAGCTGGGACGCGGAGCCCGGTGAGCAGACGTACTTCTACTTGGTGCTCGGCAAGGCGCCCTGGCGCGCCGACGTCCGCCTGCAGGCGCGCACCGTGGTGGATTTCGCGGGAGAGCGTACGGCGGCTCTGCATTTCCGGGGCACGGTCCACCGCGTTCACCTCAAACCCGGCGAGAAGTACACGCCCCGGCACTTCGAGGTCTGGCTCACCGACGACGACCGGCGCGTCCCGATCGAGTTCGTCGGAGAGGCGGGGTTCGGCGCGTTCCGTCTGCTGCTCGAGGAGCGTAACCTCCACGCCGGCTGCTTCGAGAAGGATCCTCGTCGATGATCACCGTATATCACTACCCCCGCTGCGGGACCTGTCGCGCGGCGCTCCGCTGGCTGGAGGCGCGGGGGATCCGCGCAGAGCTCGTGGACATCGTGGAGCGACCACCGCCCCGCCAGGTGCTCGCTCGCGTCGTGCAGCAGGGCACCCCGGTGAAGAAGCTCTTCAACACGTCCGGTGAGCTGTACCGGAAGGGGAACTACAAGGAGCGCCTGCCCTCCATGAGCCTCGACGAGGCCCTCGACGAGCTCGCGGCCCACGGCAAGCTCATCAAGCGCCCGTTGGTGGTGGGCTCGACGCGCGACGGCGCGGAGGTCGCCTTGGTGGGGTTCGACGAAGCGCGCTACGCCGAGAAGCTCGCGGGCTGAGCTTTCGAGGGCTGGGTCCTCGCGTCCAGCCCCCTCGGCGTGGCAGGCGAACCGATCCGTCAGGGGGTGGCCGGCGCGGGCTGGCCCTGCGGCGCGGGCTGGCCCTGCGGCGCGGGCTGGTCCTGCGGCGCCGGGGACCCCTCCGCGGGCGGGCTGGGAGTCCCCTCGGTGGGAGGCGCGCCCTCCTGAAGGCTCCCTTCCGTGGGCGCCGTCGCGCCTGGATCCGCCCCGCCGGTGCGCCAGGAGAGGGCGGCGATCTGGCCGCGGCGCGCGTAGTCCACGGCCTCGCCGAGGACGCGGGCGGCCTCCTGGGGAGCGTGGAAGCCCATGCTGTTCTCGGCGACGATGAAGTCGAGGCGCCACTGGGCCTTGCGCTGGAGGTCGAGCGCCGCCGCCAGTTGCTCGGGAGTCGCGCCGTCCGCCTTCGCCCGCACCACGGTCTCGATCAGATCGACGATGGCGTCTCCGCCGCGCTGCAGCAGCCCATAGTTTCGCTCCTGGATCGCGTCCACGCGCGCCTTGAGCTCGTCCTCGGACGCGCGGTGGCAGGTCTGGCAAGCGCGGTTGACGTTCAAGAGCGGGCTGCGCACCCAGTGGTCGCTCACCTTCATCGCGCCCTCGCGGATGTAAGGCATGTGACAGTCCGAGCAGGACACGCCGCTGCGAGCGTGGACCCCCTGGTTCCAGAGCTCGAACTCGGGGTGCTGCGCCTTGAGGATGGGCGCGCCGGTCTCGGCGTGCTGGTAGTCGACGAAGGGCGTCCCGTCAGGGAACTTCATCTCGTCCCAGAACTCCTCGATGTCGTCGGCGGTGAGGCCCTTCCCCCAGGGGAAGGTGAGCGGCATCTTGTCGCCGCAATAGTATTCCACGTGGCACTGCCCGCAGACGAAGGACCGCATTTCGTTGCGGCTCGCGTGCTGGTTCGGGTCGTAGGGCTCCTTCCGGTCGCCGTCGCGCCAGATCTGGATGGACTCGAGGGCGGGGACGGGGGCGTCGGACTCTGCCAACCGGCGAATCCCCTGGATGAAGCCGGGGCGGGTCACGCGCACGTTCATCGAGTTGGGGTCGTGACAGTCGACGCAGCTCACCGGGTGGCCGTGGCCCATGTCGTACAGCTTGGCGTTCAGCTCCTTGTACGGGATGGCGTGCGTCTTCTCGAAGCCCGCCATGGCGTCGCCGTCGCCGAGCTCACGGTACAGCGGCATCACGGACGCGTGGCAGTGCAGGCAGGAGCCGGACTGCGGCTTCGTTTGTCGCTCCGTGACCTCCTGATCGAAGAGCATGTAGGCGTGCCCGCGCCGATCCCGATAGTCGATGGAGAACGCGTAGCCGCGGAACATGCGCTCGAGCCAAGGATCGCGCTCGAGCCTCTGCTCAGGGAGAGCTTCGCTCCCCGCGTGCCCGCCGAATCGGGTCGCGGTGGGCAGCGCGGTCTTCCTGTAGCTGCTGTACTGGCTGGGCCAGTTCTTCCCCCACTTGCTGGGATCCGTGTCGTCCTCACCGACCTCGACCACGCGCACGAACGGCATGCGCTGCTCGGCCTTGCGCTCGGAGATGTTGACGAGGAGCGCCGCCACTCCGGCGGCCCCCGCAGCCACGACGGCGATCAGCACGCCATAGGCGACGCGGCCCTTGAACCATCGGGGTTTGTTGTCGTTCGTCGTCATCGCGATTCCGGGGTGAGAGGGCGTTTTAGGGAGAAATCGGGTGGGGGGGCGGCGGGGGTGCTTCGGGCGCGTTGCGCTCGTGGGGGCGCAGCGGCGGGCCGCGGCCCGCCGTCTCGCCGGGGCCCACCGCCCCCTGGGAAAGGCCACCCAGG
>JAEWOQ010000413.1 GCA_023460875.1 Pseudomonadota bacterium | reverse complement strand
GGCCACCGACACTAGCTGGAGCGACCTGCGCGGAGGCTCTAGCGGGACGTCGGCCTCAGCCCGGACCTGGATCCGAGTCTTCGGCGACCCGCTGCGACAAGCGCGCGGCCTCCGGCTCCACGTCGGGCGCGCTCCGGTTCGTAGCGAGGGCGCGCCCGGCCCTGCTCGCCAGCTCGCGAGACCCTGCGCTCAACCGATCGAGCCAGCGGCGAGCCCACATGAACTGCGTCCCCAGCAGGGCGAGGCCCGCTGCGATGGTCAGGAGCCCCGGGCCGGGGAGGACGAGTAAGGCCACCCCCACGAGCACCAGCGTGGAGCCCGCGACGAAGACGAAGACGCGCTGCACCTGCCGGTATGCGGTGCCGAGCAGCGAGGAGAGCTCGGGCGACACCGCCGGGGGAGCGACCTTCGCCGAAGCTGGCGCGAGGAGCGAGGCCATGACCCCGATCATCAAGATCCCACCGATCATCACCAACGAGGTGCCAGCGGGGACGTGATAGTGGCGCGAGACGAGCATCTTGAGGCCGATGAACACGAGCAAGAAGACGAGGCTCGTCTTCAGGTAAATGAACTTGTGCATGATCGCCGCGAGGGCGAAGTACAAGGCGCGTAGGCCGAGGATCGCGAACACGTTCGACGTGAACACGATGAAGGGATCCTGGGTCACCGCGAAGACCGCCGGGATGGAGTCCACCGCGAACATGACGTCGGTGCTCTCTACTAGCACCACCGCCAAGCCCAAGGGCGTCACGAAGCGCCTGCCGCCCTCCTTCACGATGAAGTGGTGACCTCGGAAATCCTCCGTCACCGGGAAGAGGCGCCGCATGGCCCGCACGAAGAGGTTCTTGTCGAGCTCCACCTCCTCCTCGCGGGTCACCAGCATCTTGAAAGCGGTGATCAGCAGCAAGCCCCCGAAGACGTAGATCATCCAGCTGAGGCTGTTCATGAGCGCGAGGCCCGCGCCGATCATGGCGCCGCGCATGACCAGCGCGCCCAGGATGCCCCAGAACAGCACGCGGTGCTGGAACTTATCCGGCACTCGCATGTACCCAAAGATCATCGCGATGACGAAGATGTTGTCGAGGCTGAGGGACTTCTCGACGAGGTAGGCGGTAAAGAACTGCAGCGCTGCTTGGCGTCCCCCGAGGTTGTGGCCGGTGGTCTGGCCGATGCCGAACCAATGCTGCTCGTACATCACGTACAAGAGCACGTTGAAGAGCATCGCGAGCGCGATCCAAAAGCCGGTCCAGGCCAGCGCTTCCTTCGCCGAGATCACGTGGGGTCGACGCTGCAGCACCCCGAGATCCAGGGCGAGCAGCAGGAACACCAACACAAGAAAACCAACCCAGAGTGGGAGCGTCATTTGAGTTCGAGTCCTCGGGAAGGCGGGATGAGCTGCCGCCGAACCTCAGGAGCCGGACGGTAGCACAGTGTGCTCTGCCGGCACTCGCGTGGTAAGAGGCCGCACCGCATGATCGACGCGTTCGAGCTCACCAAGGACTACGGAACCGTGGTCGCGGTCCGCGACGTCTCGTTCCACGTGGGGCGCGGAGAGGTCGTCGGTTTCTTGGGGCTCAATGGGGCGGGGAAGACGACCACCTTACGTATGCTGGCCGGCTCCCTCGGTCCGACCTCCGGGCGCGTGGTCATCGCCGGTCACGACCTGGAGCGCGAGCCTCTGCGAGCGCGCGGTTGCCTGGGCTACTTGCCGGAAGCCGCGCCCCTCTATCCGGAGATGCGGGTCCGGGAGTATCTGGAGTTTCGCGCCCGTGTGAAGTCCATTCGCGGCTCGAAGGTCCGCCCCGCTGCCCGCGAAGCAGCGGAGCGGGCGCGCGTCGTCGATGTGAGCGAGACCCTGATCGGCCACCTCTCGAAGGGGTATCGTCAGCGCGTCGGGCTGGCCGAGGCGCTGCTCGGACGGCCTCCCCTGCTCATCCTGGACGAACCCACCGCGGGCCTCGATCCGAACCAGATCCACGAGGTCCGCGCGCTGATCCGGGACCTGGGCAGCGATCACACCTTGCTCCTCTCGACGCACATCCTGTCGGAGGTGGAGGCCACGTGCGACAGGGCGCTCGTCATCCACCGCGGCCGCCTCGTGGCCCAAGGGACCTTGGAGGAGCTGCGCAGCCAGCGCGTCGGCAGCGGCGCCGAGCTCCGCGTGCGTGGAGACGCGCAGCGCGCGCGCACGCTGCTCGCCGCGCTCCCCTTCGTGAGCTCGGTGAAGGAGGTCGCGGCACGTGAGCACGCGGCGCCCGCCGACGCGCCGCCGGAGGTAGTCGAGCTGGAGCTCCGCTTCGACGCTCCCGCAGCGGGTCGGGTCGGGACGAAGCCGGAGGCAGGTTCGACGCCTGTGGGCGGAGCGGACCTCGACGCCCGGATCGAGGACTGCGTGCGCGCTTTGGTGAACGCGGGCTTCGGAGTTCGGCGAGCACGACCCCGCAGAGCAGCGTTGGACGAGGTGTTCCGCAGCTTGACCTTGCCCGCTGAGTCGGACGCCGGACGGGACACGGCGACGGAAGGAAGCGGGGCATGAGGGGGCTGCTCGCCGTCTATCGTCGCGAGATGCTGAGCCTGTGGGTCACCCCGCTGGCGTGGCTGCTGTTGGCTACTTTCCTGCTCCTCCAGGGAGGCGTGTTCTACAGCATCGTCGTGCACTTCGTGCAGATGCCGGACCTGTCCCTCGACGCGGGCCCCCTCCCCGCGTACTTCGGCCAAAACTCGGTGCTCCTCTCCATCACGCTGCTGCTCTTGTGCCCTGCGCTCAGCATGCGCACCTTCGCGGAGGAGCGTCGCAGCGGCACCATCGAGTCGCTGCTCACCGCGCCGCTCAGCGCGCCGGCCCTGGTCCTCGGCAAATACCTCGCGGTGCTCTCCACGTACACGCTGATCTGGGCGCCCACGGTCCTCTACGCGGTCATCTTGCGCACCACGGGGACCGTCGAGTGGGCGGTCCTCGGGACGAGCTACTTGGGCTTGTTCCTGGTGGGCGCGAGCTACCTGGCGCTCGGCATCCTGATGAGCGCGGTCACCCGCAGTCAGCTGATCGCCCTCATGCTCGCGATCTTCGTGCAGTTCGGGCTCTTCGTGCTCGGCATCGGTGAGTACGTGTTCGACCCAGGCCCGCTGCAGCAGCTCTGCGCCCACGTCTCCTTGTCGACGCAGCTAGACGAGATGTCCAAGGGGATCGTGGATCTGCGGCGTGTGATTTTCGATCTCTCGCTCGTGGCCTGGGGCCTGTTCGTGACCACGCGGGTCGTCGAGTCCTGGAGGTGGGGATGAGCGCGGCGCTCGAGCGACTGACGTCCGCCTGGCGGGGGTTGCTCGCGTCACCGCGCTGGTTGGCGGCGCTCGCGGTGCTCGCCGCGGGCCTGCTCGCCGTCCAGGCGAACGTCCTGGTGGCCCGTCACTACGCGCGCTGGGATCTCACCAGCGAGGGCACCTTCACGCTGTCCCGACCGACCCGCGATCTGCTCGGTGCGCTGGAGGCGCCCGTCGAGATCACGGTGTTGCTCAGCCGGAGCGATCGCCTGCTCGTCGATGTGCGCCACATGCTCGACGCCTACCGGGCCATCGCGCCCGATCTGCGGATCGAGTACGTCGACCCGGACGCGGAGCCCGCGCGATTCCTGTCGCTCCAGCAGCGCCACGACATCGCCGCTGGCGCCACCCAAGACGGGCGCCTGATCACGGACGCCAGCCTGATCCTCGGTCAAGACGACAGATTCTGGTTCGTCTCTGCCGACGAGCTCGTGGGCTTCGACGACGAAGGGTTCGCGCAGCCGCGGATCGAGGCCGCGCTGACGGAGGGCATCGCCCGGGTCGTCGCTCGCGAGCGCGATCGGATCTGCTTCACCTCGGGACACGGCGAGCTCTCCCTCGAGGACGGCAGCTCTCAGGGGCTGGGAGAGCTGCGACACCGGCTCGAGCGGAGCAACTTCGACGTGGACATGGTGACCCTCGAGGGGCCCGCCGCGCGCGCGCAGCTCAGCGCTCGTCCCCTCGCGGGATGCCACCTCGTGGTCGTCGCTGGTCCGGAGCGAACGGTGGCGCCTGGGGTGGCGCGCCAGCTCGAGGAGCACGTGACCAGCGGCGGCAACCTGCTCCTGCTGCTGAACCCGGTGGTGGACGAGGACGGCCGCCTGCGCCGCTCGGGCCTCGAGAGCGCGGCCCGGCTGGCGGGCATCGACATCGAAGCTGCCTTCGTCATCGAGCCGGATCCCGCGAGCCGCCTGCCCCAGGGCATCGGGGAGGCGTTCTTCGCTCAGCCCAAGGTCCACGGGATCACGCGCGGTCTGGCGCTGAGCGAGGAGCGGGTCGAGGCACGTCCGCTCCTGATCGCGGCGCAGCCCTTGAAGACGACGCCCGAGTCGGTCGCGCTCCCGCTGCTGCAGAGCAGCTCCGAGGCCTTCGCCGTCGACGACCTTCGACCCCTCCAGGCGTCCAGCGGGCGCCTGGCCCCCCCCCGTGAGTCTCGAGGGCCGCTCGCCCTCGCCTACGCCGCGGAGCTCCCGCCACCACCCGAGGCGACCCCTCAGCGCTCGCGGGGCCCGCGCCTGGTCGTGGTCGGCGCAGCCAACGTCGCTTGGTCGCGCAACTGGCGCGATCCAGCCTTGTTCGGGACGCGTCTCTTCATGGAGAACACCATCTCCTGGCTCGCCGATCGTCCCGCCCTCGTCAGCGTGCCCGAGCGGCCCCGCCACCCTGCTGGCCTCAGCGTCACCGAAGAGTCCTTGTTGGAGATCCAACGGTACGTCCTGCTCTACATGCCGCTCACGGCCGCCGCGAGCGGCATGTTCATCCTGTTGCGTCGCCGCCGGACCGAGCGTCTGTCGCGCCGGGAGGAGAGCCCGTGAGCCTGCGCAGCGCTCGCTGGGTGACCGGAGTCCTCGTCGCGCTCGCGCTCGCGTCGAGCGTCGCGGTCGTGGTCACCGGGCGGAGCATCACGACCTCCGAGCGCCTGGCGCGACAAAACAACGTGTTTCGCTCCTGGCGCCCCGCAGAGCTCCAGCGCGTGCGCCTCGCTCACCTCACATCCCCTGCGGGCGCTCACGCCGAGTCCCCGACGGGGTCGCCGATCCTGTTGACCCGCGTCCCCGAGAGCACGGATCCCCATGACTTCGCCTTCGGCGCGGAGGACCCCAGGAAGGCGGATCCGGGCGCCGTGGCCGAGCTGCTCGGCGCCCTCGAGTTCGCCACCTGGCTCCGCCGCGTCGATCCTGGCGAGGTCGATCGTTCGTCCTTTGGACTCCAAGATCCCATCCTCGAGGTGGAGCTCACCTTCCGTGGGGTGGACTACCGGCTCAGCATCGGCGGCGAGGCCCCCAGCCCTCCAGGCAGCCGGTACGCGGAGCTGACGGGTACTGGCGTCCCCGAGCCCGGCGTGGGCGTCGTGGCGGCAGAGCTCGTCGCGCAGCTCCAGGTGGATGAGCGCGCGTTCCTCGGAAGGCAGCTCCTCCCCTACGCCAAGAGCGAGGTCGCGCGGGTCGAGCTGGGAGGACGAGGCGGTGAGCGCACGCTGGTGCGAGATCCGCGGGGTTGGCACGTGGGCGGCGCCGATGGACCCCGCGCCGCCGCCGAGGTCGTCGACGGCATGTTCTTCCAGATGGCTCGGGTGACCGTCAGCCGCTACGTGGATCTCGAGCGAGCGCGGCAGGCGCTGGACGAGGGATCCGTCCGGCTGACCCAGGTCCCCAGCCAGGGCGCCCCGGTGCGCGTGCGCATCGGCGGTAGCTGCCCGGAGACGCCAGACGAGGTCATCGCGCTCCGGGAGACGGAGCCGGTCGTGGGGGGGGGGGGGGGGGG
>JAEWOQ010000412.1 GCA_023460875.1 Pseudomonadota bacterium | reverse complement strand
GGGGGGGCGGGCGCCCCCCCCCCCACGCCAGCTCGGAGATGCCGTGCGCCGGCAGCCCCGCGGCGAAGCTCCCCGCGCTGGCGCTGATGCTGCGGGGCACGCTGAGGGTGAAGGTGCTGCCCTCCCCCACCCGGCTGCTCAGGCGCAGCTCTCCCCCCAGCAGCCGAGCCAGCTGGCGCGAGATCGACAGCCCGAGCCCCGTCCCTCCGTACTCGCGGTTGGTGGTCCCGTCCGCTTGGGTAAAAGGCTCGAAGATGAGCGCTTGCTTGTCCTCCGGGATACCGATGCCCGTGTCACGGACCTCGAAGGCGACCCGGTCGGCGCCGCTGCTGCGCACCACGATCAGGATCTCACCCCGCTCCGTGAACTTCACAGCGTTGGACACCAGGTTGCGGAGCACCTGCTGCAGCCGGTTGCCATCCGAGTGGATCGTACGCGGCGCAGAGGCATCGATCTCGACCCGAAGGGAGACCCCCTTCTCCCGCGCCGACACCTCGAAGGACCGTTGCAGCAGCGTGAGGAGCCCGGAGAGGTTGACCGTCTCCGGGTGCACCTCGAAGCGCCCCGCCTCGATCTTCGAGAGATCGAGGATGTCGTTGATGAGCATCAACAGATCATTGCCAGCCGCGTAGATGGTCTCCGCGTAGCGGACCTGCTCGGGATCGAGGTTCCCCTGCAGGTTGTCCGAGAGCAGCTTGGCCAGGATCAAGGAGCTGTTCAGGGGGGTCCGGAGCTCATGGCTCATATTCGCCAAGAACTCGCTCTTCATCTGGTTGGCCCGGGCGAGCTCCAGCGCCTTCGCGGCCAGCGCCTCTCGAGCCGCGATCAGCTCACGCTTCTGCGCCTCCAGCGCTTGGGTGTGCTCCTCCAGCTGGGCGTTGTTCTCTTCGAGGTCGGCTTGCTGGAGCTCCAGGCGGGCGTGAGTCTCCTTGAGGGCGCGGCCGTGCTCCTCGAGCTCCTCGTTGGTGACCCGAAGCTCCTCGGACTGGGTCTGTAGCTCCTCCGCTTGCCGCTGCGTCTCGCCGAGGAGCTCCTGCAGCCTCCGGCGGTACACGGCCGACCGGAGCGACACCGCGACTGGCTCGCTCAAACGCTCCAGGAGCAGGCGGTCCGCCTCGCGGAACGGGGAGGATTTCCCGACCTCGACGACGGCGACGACGCCACCGTCCACGATCATGGGCGCCACGAGCACGTGGAGCGCGACGCCCTCCACGAGGGAGGTCGCGATGCGCAGCTGGTGTCCAGGAGCTGCGTCGAGCCCGAGCACACGCCCCTCCTTGGCCACCTGCCCGACGAGCCCCTCCCCCAGCTGCAAGCGTTCGGGCGCCCCCGGGCCGTCGCCGAGCGCGTAGCCAGCCTTCCTGCGCAGGGTGGTGCCCTCTCCCGAGGCCCCCCCTCGCAAATAGAGCGCCCCCACCTGGACCCCCAGGTCTCGGGCCAGCTGCTCGAGCACGTTGTCGCCGATCCGCTCCTCGTCAATCTCCCCCTGGAGGCGCTCGAGCACCCGGGTCTGCACCTGCTGCACCCAGCCGTCGATGGCCACGCGACGTCGCGTGCCGACGAGCTGGCTCGCGATGAGCGCGACGGCCCAAACGGTGACGAAACCGAACCCCCGATTGAGGAGGTTCATCCAGTCTGGCAACGGCCCCGCTCTGCTCAGCACCATGCCGACGACCAGGGCGAGGGAGACGCCCGCGGCGACCTCCAACGGCGCTCTTGGCCGCGATCCGAGCGTCGTGAGCATGACGGGGGCCAGGTAGAAGACCCAGATCACCATGCCGAGGGGCAGCAGGAGGTCCGCGGTGAGCACCCCCGCGGTCACTGCCCCGACGGAGACGTAAAGAATCGTCCCGGTCCTCCGCTCCTGGCCTACTGGCACCGTTCCTCCGACAGCTCCCGAACCACGCCGCGACGGGACATCTCACCCGACCTCCCGCCTCCCCAGGCCTACGTGCACGTGTCCCCCTTGGCAAGGCGGAGCGCCTGGAATGATCTTCGTTTCAACCGCCCCCGGAGGTCCTCCTCGCCGCTCTGCGAAGCGCAAGGCCCGTGCGCGCGCGCCCCACTCCCCAAGCCCCGCCTCCTCCCGCGGCTGCCCTCTAGCCACCCCCGTCTCTACAGCGGCGACCACCTGCGTGGACCACCCTGAAACCAACATGAGCACCGCGCGCTACACGAACGCCGCCGAACCGCAAGTGAGGCCCCGCTGCTACATCCCCGATACCTCGAGCGCGGGCGCGCCGTCGCGCTCCGCCCGTCGCGCTCCACCCGTCGCGCTCCACCCGTCGCGCTCCGCCCGTCGCGCTCCGCCCGTCGCCTCTATGGACTCTGCGTCGTTCGGTCGTACTCAGAGGCATTCCAGGACGTGAACCTTCTCTGAGTCGGCGAGCTCTCGCCCGCCTCGCTTCCGCGGCGAGCGCCACTCCGTGGCGCCTCGCCCCCCATTTCAGGAGGTCGCGGCACACGACGCGCTGCGTCTCCACGCTCCTCCCACGGGCCCCACGAGCGCGGAAGTGCGCGGCTCGTCTCGCGCTGGGACGAGGACGCTCGGGAGCGCGCGCCGAAGATCTCGAGGAGCTCGCGATCTCTGCCGACCTGGGCGGCCGTTGCCGTTCACGGTGGGGAGAGCTACCGACGAGCCGTCGCCGCAGCCTCCTGCGGCCTCCGGGGCGTTTTCATTTGCATCGAGGCGTTTCGTGTGGAAATGGTGAAGTTCGACAGCGGTAACCGCCGGGTTGATCCCGTTTTCCGTTGTTCGGCCTCTGCGCTGACGCGGGACGGAGCGCCTCCCTGGAGGCCCCACGTTACCGCCGACGGACTCCGCGCGACCATCCAGCGGAGCCCGCACAACGACCACCAACGATGAGCGCGCGGCGATCCACCCGAGGGAGGATCGCCGCTCTAGCGAAAAGAGCCCATTTTGAGAGCACGCCCTACCGTAGAAAAACGTCGCAAGGAAAAAGAGCGCCAGGATCGAGCCAGGGACAAGGCGGAGCGCCGCCTGCAGCGCAGATCCGAGAAGGCTTCCAAGGATCCGCGGGATCCGGACGTCGATCCGGACATCGCCGATATCGTTCCCGGGCCCCAGCCGCTCCCTTACGACATCTGACGGAGGGACGCAGTGCGTCTAGTTTCAGAGCACCGATCGGTTCGCCCTGTGGAACGCTCGCCCATCAGGCCCAGCCCCTCGCGGGGGGCCTGACGGGCGCACCCAAGCTAGCCCGCTCCTGAACCGCTGCACCGGAGCTTTTCGCTGCACCAGAGTTTGTCTGGTCGCCGCGACCGCGAGCTCCACCTAGACCCACGCTGGGACCGCGCTGACGAAGACGACGAGACTGGGGCAAAGGGACTCCGAGCGGGCGCCACGTGCGAAGGAGCCCCATCGCCTCATCCGTCGCCGGGAGCCGCCCCGACATCGATGAAGCGCGCGCGCTGCTCCCGCGGCGGCAGCATGCACACGTCGGAACGACCGAACATCCGATAGCGGCGCGCCGCGATCCAGTCGTAGATGACGTCGAGAAATCGCGTGGGCAAAACGGCCGCCGCGCGACTCAACGCCCACGGCCCCCCGAGAGCGCGCAGGACGAATAAGACGGCGCGGGACTTGGTGTACAGCTTCTCCTGCTGGCTCCCGTACTCCGCACAAACGTAGACCGTCTCGAGCCTTCGGGGGTCGCGACCGTGGCGGGCCAGCAGAGTCTCCGCGACCTCACTCTGGAGGGACGCGAAGACGAAGCGTCCTTTCCGGTCACGGGCGAGGATGAACCGAGTAAAGCGATCACACAGCCCGCAGACACCGTCGTAGAGGACCAGATCTGCCACGACGCGCAGGGTGACCGATCTCCAGAGACGGAGCCAGCCCCTCGCCAAAGTCTCCTGGCGCGCAACCTCCGGCCGAGCTAGGTTCCCGCCCACAAAACCGAGCAGCTGCTGGCTTGATACCGCTACGCCTCTTCGAGGAGCCGTTGTCACTCGGGCGACTGCCACGACAAATCTCCGACGAAGAAGGTACATCCTTGAGTTTTGAAGAGCTGAAGCTCCATCCGGCGCTTCTCGAGACCGTCCATCAGGAAGGCTACGAGAGCCCGACGCCGATCCAGACCCAGGCCATCCCCTCTGTCCTCGCTGGCCGCGACCTCCTGGGTTGTGCGCAGACCGGGACGGGAAAGACCGCCGCGTTCGCGCTACCCATCCTGCATCGGCTCGCCGCTGCGCCCAAGCGAAGCCGAGAACCGCGCGTGCTGGTCCTCGTCCCCACCCGCGAGCTCGCGAGCCAGGTGGGTGACAGCTTCACGACCTACGGGCGCCGCTTGGGTGTTCGCTGTGCCGTCATCTTTGGAGGCGTGGGCCAAGGGTCCCAGGTCTCCGCGCTGCGCGCTGGCGTAGACGTGCTCGTGGCGACCCCCGGGCGCCTCCTGGATCTCTTCGATCAGGAGCACCTCGAGCTCCGCTCCGTCGAGGTTCTGGTCCTCGACGAGGCCGACCGCATGCTGGACATGGGGTTCGTCAAGCCCATCCGCGAGATCCTCGCCGAGCTGCCCAAACAGCGTCAGAACCTGCTGTTCTCGGCCACGATGCCGGCGGCGATCCGCGCCCTGGCCGACGGCGTCCTGCGGGACCCCGCCCGGGTGAGCGTCACTCCGGTCGCGTCGACGGCGCCGCTCATCGAGCAGGAGGTCTGCTTCGTGCGGCAGGCGGACAAGCCCGACGCGCTGGCGCGCGTGTTGGGACAACCCGAGGTGGAGCGAGCGATCGTCTTTACCCGGACGAAGCACGGCGCCGACAAGCTCGCCAAGAAGCTCGGGCGCGTCAGCATCGGGGCAGAGGTCATCCACGGCAACAAGTCTCAGAACGCTCGGCTCCGCGCCCTGGCGAACTTCCGTGATGGGCGCGTGCGTGTGCTCGTGGCGACCGACGTCATGGCCCGAGGCATCGACGTGGACGGCATCAGTCACGTGGTGAACTACGACGTACCGAACGATCCGGAGAGCTACGTCCACCGCATCGGGCGAACGGGTCGAGCGGGCGCGACGGGGCGGGCGCTGTCCTTCTGCGACGACGCCGAGCGGACCCTCCTGCGGGACATCGAACGCTTGACGAAGAAGCCGATGACGATCCTGCGCGACCTGCCGCCCGCGCCGGTCCCCACGGCCTCCTCCCCGGAGAACGCACCTTCCGGTGCGGCGACCGTCAGAACGGCCGCCGTCGAGGCGACGTCTCCCCGGACCGCGCCCTCCAGGCCGGGCCCTCTTCAGAGCGGCGCACCGCGCGGTGGCGACCCGCGCAATGGGAGTGGGAGGGCGAGGAGCGACGGCCCCTCTCGCACCGAGGCTGCCCAAGCGGGCGCTCGGGGCCGTTCGCGCCGGCGTTCGCGCCGCTCGTCGCTGCGTCCTTCGAGCCCCGCGCTCTGAGCAGCCCATCGGGCACCTGGTGAGCCTCGCGCCCCGCGCGCGAGGCTCTGCTCGCCCCTGGCCGTCTCCTCGGCCGCTGCTCGAGTCAGGGCGCGGCGGGAGCGGGCTCTCCCTCAGGCGTCTCCACATCGATGAGCCCGATGCGCATACGGGCCTCCTCCTGGTGTGTGGAGATCAACAGCAGCCTCCCGTCATAAGCGAGCGCGCGCATGTGCCGGGTCTCGAAGGGCACCTCGACCCCGAGCTCTCCCCAGCGATCCTGGTCCGGGTCGTAGACCTGAATGCGTCGACTCTCGCCCAAGCCGCCCTGCCCCTGCACCGAGCCGCCCACCAGGTAGAGCTTGCCTCCGATGACGACGAGGTCCCCTGAGAGGCGAGGCTCGTCGGGGCAAGAGATCGTCGCGAACGTCCGCGTGCGGAAGTCGAACGCGTGGCAGTCCTCCACCAGCTCGAACCCGCCCCGCATGCCCCCCACCAGGTAGTACTTGTCCCCGAGCACGGCCCCGGCGAAGGCGCGCCGCGGCCCGGGCAGCTCGACGCCGCTCGGTGCGAAGGGCGACTGCGCGTCCTTGGCGGACGCGACGAGCACGTCGGTCACATGATCGAAGGCCTCAGCTCCCTGACGACTCGCGTCGTAGTTCAAGCCTCCGAAGATCCAGAGCCGATCCCCGTGCGCGGCGAGGCCGAACTGCGTCCGCCCCCGTGAGAGGCCAGCCCGCTCCGTCCAGCGGTTCGCGCCAAAGTCGTACAGAAACGCCTCGCCGTGGGACTGAGCCTCGCCGTTCGCCGAGGGCGTGGGTTCGTGACCGAACCCGCCGACGACCAGCCCGGCTCCACCGACCCGCGCGGTCTGCATCGTCTGCCGACGCATGGGGAGATCAGCGACTCGCTGCCAATGGAGCGCCGCCAGGTGGAGGCGCCAGCCCTCGGAGACGAAGCGATCGGGCTCGAAGCCGTGCTGCTCCAGGCCGTTGTTCCCACCGAAGAGGTAGAGGAGCTCCCCGTCGACGAACCAGCCGAAGCGGTTCTTCGCGGCGCCCGGAAAATCGATCTCCAGGGTCGAGACGCGCGGTCCGGGCGCGCTGAGGCGGAGCCGCTCCACCTGCCGGGTGCGCCCCTCCGTGTGCATCCCTTCGATGCCGCCGAGGGCGACCAGCCCGTCGGAGCCGGACACCAGCTGATGGAAGAAGCGACCGAACAGCAGCGGCTTCACGTCCGTCCAGGCGCTGTCCCCCGGAGCCCAGCGCCGCAGCACGCCGTCCCGCGCCGAGGCGTAGATCGCCCCATCGTGGCTCGTCACGGCAACGCCGAACGCCTCCGCCGGGTAGTCGGGGCCGCGGCTCCAGCGCTGCGTCTCCGTGTCGAACACGTCCACGCGCTGGCTGGCCTCTCGATCCGGGGTGATGCCGCCGACCACCACGAGCTGCGTCCCGACGGCCGCGACGCCCACCGCGCGGCGTTGGAACGGCGCCGGCACGCTGCGCCAACCGGCACCGGGCGCCTCCAGGTCGAGCACGAGCAGCTCACGCGCCCACTCCACCTGGTCGGAGGTCTTCTCGACGCGCCAGCCCCCCGCGAGGAACACCTGGCTCCCCACGAGCGCCCCCTCGTGGGACGAGCGCGCCTTCGGCAGCTCGGGGAGGTCGCGCCACACCCCTGCTCCGGGATCGAGGCAGCGGGCGCTGGCTACCGAATACATCACGGTGGGCTCGCTGGCGGCGTTGTCGATGCGGTTGCCGCCGAAGTGACAGACCTGGCCCCGATGGCTCACGGCCGAGAGTCCCTGGAGCCCCACGCCGAGGTCCCCGACGTCCTCCCACCCGCCCTCGCCGGACAGGGGGAGCCGCAGCACCGCGCGCGACTGCCCCTCCTTGGAGTAGGCGTGGGGCGTGCCGGAGTACCCCCCGAGCACGTAGGCGAATTTGCCATCCGTGGCCGCCCCGAAGCTCGTCACGGCGCGCTCCAGCGGCGGGAGCAGATCTCCCGTCGCCCGGGGGTGTGTGGCGGGGAAGACCGCGGAGGGCTCCACCGCCGCGCCGGCGCCGCTCGTCGACTCGAGCGCGGAGGGCGCTGCAGTGGGCTCCCGCGCGTCGGGGAGCTGCGCCCCCCCAGCGCACTCGGAGACCAAAACACTCATCAATACAAAAGGACGTTTCACGATCTTCTTCTCCTTCACAGGGACGTCCGGCCGGGGCCCGCGTAGGCCACTCGCACGACGTACCGTCCGTCTTTGAAGCCGACGATGGCGAGGGCCCCGAAGTGCCCCGCCGCGCTGCGGATCCCGTACACGACGGGCCGGGGCGTCAGGGTGTCGGCGTCAGGATCCACGCTCCACGTCGCCAGCGCGGAGTTCCCGCTGCCGTCGACGAGCGCGTCGCTCACCCATCCCGCCGTGGGGAGCGCGCCCACGAGATCGGAGCTCCCGGTCGGCTCGAGACGCGCGAGGGGGAGCTCCACCGCCGCCGCGTTTCCGGAGCCGCTCGTGCCGGAGTTGGTCCTGAGCCGGGGGCCAGAGAACGCGACGTCCCAGGAGAGACTGTCCGGATCGGCTGCCTCATCGAGCACGCTGCCGCTCGCCAAAGACAACCCGCGCCACCCCGGCCCCGACGCATCCACCTCGAGGGTGACGACATCGACCGCCCGCTCGACGGGGATCAGCGAGAGCTCGTAGACGCCATCGATCCAGGACCAGACGCGGAGCTTCGCGTACTCGCCCGTCGCCGTGCGGACGAGGTAGGTCCGATCTCCAGGGCTGACACGATGAGTCGCGCCATCGTAGTCGTACCATCCGCCCAGGACCGGGTTTTGGCTGGTGTCCATGGCCCCGGGCACGCCAGAGTTACGGATGACGTCGACGTGAAAGCCGAAGGTCGTGCTCGTCTCGATCTCTCCGAAGGGTGCGCCGCTCGCCTCGAGCCGCGCCCCGCCGACGCCCGGACCACTCGCGCCTCCGTTGCACCGCACCTCCGTACGGCGGAGCGCGAGATCCCAGTCCAAGCTCGACTCGGGGGACGCCACCTCCAGGACGCCCGCCCCGACCTTCAGGTATGCCCAGCTGCTCGAGGCGTCCACTGTGAGCGACGCCTCGGACTCTTCGGGGGCGGGATCCTCGGGATCTTCGGGATCGCCGGGATCTTTCGGGGTGACCGGCGCTGGCTCGACGTCGATGGGCGGCAGCTCCGGCTCGTCTCCTTCGAGCTCGGCCCAACGGAACGTCACCACGGCCGGAGATCCCGCGTCGTCGTAGTAGGACTCGAAGCGCAGCTTGTAGGAGCGCCCCTCGGAGGACACGACCACGAAGGTGATGTCCTTCGGCACCAGCATGTGGGTCGCGCCGTCGTAGTCGTACCACTCGGCGTCCTCTCGATGGAACGCGTTGCGAAGCGGGCTCACGAAGGCTGGGTTGTCCTCGCTCGCCTCTGCCGCGCGATCGAACAGCCAGCCCGCGGCCGGTGGTTCTACGACGGACGCGAACCCCACTCCGTCGAGCGCAGCGACCTGCACCCCGCCCCCGCCGCTGATCCCGCCGTTGGACTTGACCCGGAACCGCGAGAAGCCGAGGTCCCAGCCGTCTCCGTCGGCGTGGCCGCTGTCCAGATCCAGCGTCTGCCAGACCGCGCCGTCGCTAGCGTCCACCACCGTCGTGACGACGCCGTCGCTCCCCACGACATGGGTGAACCGACCGCTGCGACTCGGCAACGAACCTTGGTCGCCGCCGGACGCATCGGGCCGCGGTTCCTCCAGCGGAGCGCCCTCGGGCACCAGACGCTCAGCGCAGCCCGTGCCCGCCAGGGCGGTGAGGCAGAGAATGGAAGCGAGACGTTGGATGTGCATGGTGAACTCTCCAGAGGGCATCGCGACAAACGGCAAACCGTTTGTCGCTCTAGCGACGGCCTCGCAGGCCGACGTAGTAGGTGCGAGGCAAGACGATCGTGTACGGGTCCGTGGTATCCAGGACGTTGTCGACGCCACCGAACAGCTCGAACGCCCGTGAGAAGGTGTGGGCCAAACGCACATCGACGAGCGTCATCGGATCCGCCACGACCTCCCTCTCCGGCTGCCCCTCCGCAGCGCTCTCGTAGTACTTGCGCTCGAGGGAGGTGGCGCCGCGCACCACGAAGACGGTGCGCGTGGGCCGGTGCTCCACGCGCACGCTCCCGGTGATCCGGTGACGCGCCTGGCCGGGGATGGCCCTGAGGCGCTCGCCGTCCCAGGCGTCGATGAAGGTGTAGCCGCCGAGGAGCGAGATGCCCTCGAAGGGGACGACGCGCACGGTCGACTCCGCCCCCTGAGTGCGCGCGCTGGCGAGGTTGTCGTAGGTGAACAACGTCATTGCCTCCCCTTCGCTGGTGGTGACGGGCGTGATCATGTTCGTGACGTCGTTGCGGAACAGCGTGCCCGACAGCTGCACGGCGTCGCTGGCCGCGACCTCGACGCCGAGGTCGATGCCCCGCGCGCGCTCGGCCTCCAGGCGGGGATTGCCGCCCACGGCGTAGCCGACGCTCGGGTTCTCGAAGCGCAGGTGGAGCTCCTGAAAGGAGGGAGCCCGGAACCCGTGCCCGTACCCTCCCCGAACGACCCAGTTCGGCCCGAGATCGAAGCGCGTCGCCAGCTTCGGGCTCACTTGATGACCGAACTGGGAGTCGAGATCGAAGCGCACGCCCGGCACGACGCTGAGCCGATGGTGCGGAGAGTCGACGGGCCGGTACTCGTGCTGGGCGAAGACCGCCGAGCGCGTCCGCCGCCCGGGCTCCGAGAGCCGCGCAGCCTCCATGACCTCGAAGAGGTGCTCTCCACCCACGGTCGTCTGATGGCGCGCGCTCTCCTCGACCCGGAGCACCGAGCTCAGGTGGGCGACGCGATCGTTGTTCTCCTCCAGGGAGTCGAGGGCCGCCGCCCCTCGCTGATCGAGCAGATACTGCTCCCGGTAGATGCTGTAGGCTAGGCGTTGCTCGAGCTGCACGATGCCCCGGGACAGCCGCTGGCGCAGGGCGAGCTGCGCCTGCTCCTGCAGCTGCGTGCGATCGAACACCGCGCCCGCCGCGCCCACGTCCACCCCCACGAGCTCCGTCCGCACGTAGTCCGACTCCAGGCGCAGCTGGTGGCGGCGGGTCTCGCCCCAGGTGACCGCGCCCCCGACGAAGTTCTGGGTCCGCGCGCTGGCGCTGGTCGCGGTCCCTTCCTGCCCGGGGATCGCGTTCGTGTGCAGCCGTCCCCCTTCGAGCTCGACGCCAAGCCCGGCCAGCGGCTGGCCCGAGATGCGGGCGCTGCCGTCGTGGGAGTTGTTCGAGATCCGCGCCTGA
Source organism: Pseudomonadota bacterium (assembly GCA_023460875.1). Classification (GTDB taxonomy): domain Bacteria; phylum Myxococcota_A; class Polyangia; order Polyangiales; family Polyangiaceae; genus NIC37A-2. The sequence goes on along the minus strand of JAEWOQ010000412.1, from coordinate 1,286 downwards.
GCGTCCGCCTCGAGCTCCCCCTTGGGCTCGCGAGGGATGATGTTCACGACTCCACCAATGGCGTCGGAGCCGTAGAGCGCCGAGCTCGGCCCGCGCACGATCTCGATGCGCTCTATCCCTTGACTCGCGTAGCGTTCGAGATCGATGGCTCCACCGGTGCGCCCGGGGACCCGGTTGCCGTCGAGGAGCACGAGCGTGTAGCGGGGCCCTAGCCCGCGGAGCCACAGCTCCGCGCCGCGGAAGGAGCGCACGATCTGAACCCCCGGCCGCTCCTCCAGCGCCTCAGCGACGGTGCGCCAGCCGTGCTCCTCCAGCTGACGCCGACGGATCACGTCCGTGGCGACGACGGCCTCCGAGGCGCGCTCCCCCATCCGAGAGCCCGTGACGACGATCTCCTCTTCTTCCGGCTCTTCCGGTTCCTTCGGTGTCGCCACTCCAGAGGCGTCGCCGGCTGCCGCGACCGGCGCTGCGCGACGCGCGCTCAGACCCGATGTGGACGTGTGACTCAGCGCGCGCTCGTGCCCCTGACGCTCCACGGCAGGGGGCTGCCCTCCTCCCTGGCTCGGCCAGTGCGGATCCCCTCCCAGCTCGTAGGCGTAGGCGATACGCGCCGCCACTGGCCTACCCGCTCGCCGCGCGGGCACGAAGCGCAGCCGCCGAGCAGCGAACTCCACCGCCCGATCGATCACGGCCCCCAAAGGGTCCACGACCTCCACCTCCGTCACCTCGCCCGTGGGCGTGACGAGCAGGTGCAGCCCCACCCTGAGGCCGCGCGCCCCCAACGCCACCTCTGAAGGCAGGTCGGCCTCCACCCATCGAGTCAAGCGCGGTGCGCTCACCTCCTCCTGCGCGACGGCAGGACAGCTCGACAGCAGACCGAGCAGGGTGAAGACGGCGATATGGACGCGTCTGGATCGCGGAGGTGGAAAAACCATGGCGGAGCAGCTGGGAGAGAAGGATCCCCGCTCGCGAGAGCGCCGCTGAGATAGTCCGCCCGAGCTGACCCTTCAAGATGAAAATGAAAACTCTTTTCACCTTGAACCGGAACAATCCCAGGCATTTGGCGTATATTACACAGATTTTGGAAATCGACTCGCCGCTATATTGAAATCGATTTTCATTTGCATGACCTTGGGTTAGCTTGCGGCCGCCATCCCCGGGTGTCCTCGGGGCGTCGCGTCCCCCGGGCGTGGACACCGGCACCCCGGCCGGCGCTTGGGCCGGCCCCGCAGCCTGAACGAGCTTCCATGCGACCCTTCCTCGACCTCCGTCCCTCCTCTCTGTTG
>JAEWOQ010000411.1 GCA_023460875.1 Pseudomonadota bacterium | reverse complement strand
GGGGGCCAGCCACACCGCCCCCCCCGCCGGCCCCCCGGCGGAGGGGCGCGGAGTGGAGGGGACGCTCACGGAGCCCCCCGAGATCGGAGTCGAAGAGACGATCGGCGTCGACGGCGTGCAGCCCCGGGCGCCGGTCACTCAGCCCGGGGGAGCGCCGGCGCTGCCTGGTCCGGAGGGGGCCCTGAACCCGCCACCGGGGTCGGCGGTGGATCCCGTTACGGGCCTCGTACCTCCCCAAGAGGGGGTGTTGCCCGGCGGGGTCGGTGCCCCCGCGCAGAGCGGCGCGCCGCAACGGGAGCCGGCGGAAGGGGATTTCACCTTCTGAGCCGAGGACGCACGCGCAGGGAGGGCACGTTGGGGCCCTGTTGGGGCCCTGTTGGGGGCTTTAGTAGAGGCTCTGACTGGGGCCCTCAGAACCGCGCGCAGGCGGCGTTCAGTTCGCCCAGCGCGGCATCGCCCCGGGCGAACTGGAGGTACTGGGCAGCCATTCGTGCGTCCGGGCCGAGCTGATAGGTGCCGAGGCGATTCCAGGCGAAGCCCTGCTGGCAGATGACGGTGCGCGTGCGCAAGGCGTTGATGATGCGCAGAGTCGACCACTCGAGGGCTCGCCCGTCCACGTTGCCGGAGTTCACGGCTGCCTGCACATAGAGGGGGATGGCGGCGTCTCCGGCGACCTTGAGGAGCTCACGGGTCTCGTCCAGCGCCCGCAGGTTGCGGCCTAGGTGCTCGGTCGCCTCGGCCCGCTTGCGACCGTAGAACAGCTCCCAGAATCGAGCGGAGAGCCCCTGCACGCGAGGATCGCTGGGGGCGATGGCGTGGAGCTGCGCATACAGCTCGTAGGAGCGAGCGATCTCTGCATCCGTGGCGCCGGTCTCGCCGCTGCTCAAGATGGCGCCGAGCTCGCTCAAGTGCCGATCCACCAGGGTCTCGTGCTTCTTCAGCTCGTTCATGGAGATGCTGGTCCCGTCGAGGGCGCGCCCACTCCGCTCTGGCCGGATACGCACCACCGCCGTCTCCGGGGGAGCTTCTCCGTAGGCTGCGGACTGGAAGACATGGGTGAGGTCGATCTGCGCTTGGCCGAGATCGTCGGTGCGTCCGAGCTGATGAACTGCCCCACCGACGACGAGAGACACCGCGACGTTGCGGGCGTAGGTCTGGTTGCAGAGCACCTCTTCCTGAGGCTCTCCCGCGACCTGCTGTTTGCCGAGGCTCTCGCGGCGCACGACGGTGTCGCCTTTGAGCGTCTCGCGGAAACGGTGGACCGTCTGGATGGGGATCACGGGGCACCGTGAGCGCTCGAAGACGTGGACGAGCATCACGTTCTTCGCCGGCTCGACCTGGACTTCGTAGGCCGTGTCGTAGGGAGCCCCGTAGCTCGTCGCCGTCCCGGTGGGCTCGTCCACCATGCGCGTGGCGTGTGCTCCACCACACGCGCTCACCGCCCAGCCCACCAGCACTAGGGACGACGCCCGCGCCGCCATGCGCCGTCCTCGTCTCGCGCCGAGAACGCTCCGCTTCCACCCGTGTTTCATAGGGCTGACTCTAACCTAGTTTGGCGGACGCAGCCCACGCCTCCGCGCCAGTTCGTAGCCGTGGGGAGGGGGCGTACTTTTCTTGCCCTGCCCGGAAGGCTCCGGCGACGATTGGTTTGCCCCAGTCCTCCCGTCAGCGAGGACGCGACTTGCCCAGGAGCCCCCATGCGTCGTCAGCGTGAAGTCCGCCGCCGTCCAGCTCGGCACACCATTCGGCAGGCCTGCCAGATCGTGCGGGAGCGCGACTTCCGGCTCGTGGCCGATCGCATCGAGAACCTGTCGAGCTTCGGCATGCTGGTCTCGCCTGCGGACCCCGTGCTCACGGGGGAGAAGGTGTTCGTGTCCTTCCAGCTCCCGGGCACGAGCAAGTGGTTCGACGCCACCGCGACGGTTCGTCGGGTGATCCACGGCCGTCGTCCCCATGAATCCAAGCGCATGCTCGGGCTCGAGTTCGACGAGCTGCGTCCCCACGAGCGGTTCCAGCTGCGCCGCGCCCTCCAGGCCCGTCCCGTCGCGCCCCCTGGGGATCGCCCAGGACGACGCGCCTCCGTGGGCGCCATCCGAGCGCTGGCGCGGAGCTGAGCCCACGGGGCAGCCCCTGTCCGAACTTCAAGCGCCGGCCATGCCGACGCCCGCCCGCCCGCGCCGCGTCAGTGTCGGTTCCAGCCGACGCAACGCGGTGACGCGACGCAGCGCGACGTCTCCGAACGCGCCCGGTGATCCTTTCAGTTTAGCATGAATGAGGAGCTCGCGGGTGCGCGGGTGCGCGGGTGCGCGGAGCCGCCGCGACGAGTGCCGTCCCGTGAACGAGATCACGCGCTGAGAGCACGTGCGCGGGGCGAGCTCCCGGAAGGTCGCCCCGCGCACGAGCGCAGCGAAGAAAAGTGAGCCTCCGGGCGGTTTCACGCGTCCGGATAAAATTCCTGCTGTGTGTGATTTGTGTCCGTGTCCGCTCCCCGCGCGGCGCACATCTCGTCACACGCGCGTGCACCGTAGGCGCGCGCGTCGCGTCGCCTTTGCGTTTGTGTGGGCCTGATTTCCATGTCATCTGATGATGACTCGCCTTGGTCGGCGGGACGGGGCCACGCACGCCTACGAACGTCGCCCCGCGACCCCGCGCAGCTCCCCCACCTCCAGCTGTTGTCATGAAGTCACGCCACGAAGCTCAACGACAGCGCCTGATGCGGCGCACGTTCTTGAAGGCAGTCGGGCTCGGCCTGTCCGCCCCGCTCGCTTACCAGATGTCCCGTCTCGCGGTCGCCCAAACCGGCGATCGCCCCACTCGCCTGTTCATCATGTACCTGCCCCACGGCGTGCCCATCGAGCACTACGATCCGGGCGACGGGTTCAACCTGGATGCGAGCGGTGTAGGTATCCTTTCACCACTCGAGCCCTACAAGCAGCACCTCAACGTGCTCAGGGGGGTGAGCATGAACGACGGAGCCGACAACCACGCCGCGGTGCGTGCGATGTTGACCGGCTTCCAGAACGGCGAGGGCGCCAACTCCATCGACTTTACCATTGCACAGGCGCTCAACACTCAGGCCCACGTGCTCGGCGTGCAACCTCATCGTGGCTGGGGGCTCGATGACGACTCACGCGTGGTCAAGCACGGTGACTGGGTGACGCCCACGGAGAATCCCGCCGACGCGCTCGAGGCGCTGTTCTCGGGTTTGGGGTCGGGGGCCACTCCTACGCCGGAACCTGCGGTGGACGAGGCGAAGTTCCGCAGCGCCGCCCTCGGCCTCACCGAGCGAGAGCTCGAGACGATGCAGCGAGAGGTCACCGGACTCACCTCCGAGGAGAACAAGCTCGCCCTGCACCTGGAGGCGATCCGAGCGCTCAAGGCCAACAGCGGGGGAGGTGGGCTCAGCGTGATCTCCTGTGACACGCGCCCCTCGCTCCCCTCGGCCGAGGCGATGGCGGGCAAGGATCCCTTCCTCCATGAGCACTTTGGTACCGTGCTGGACGGGCACCTCGAGGCGGCCGCGCACGCGTTCGTGTGCGGCACGGCGCGCATCGTCACGCTGCAGGCGATGTACGCCAACGCGCAGGTCCTGATGAACTTCCCTGGTGGACCGGGCCTCGGCCACAACCACCACGATCCGCTGTCCCACTCCGCCGACGAAGCGGGGCGCACTCAGTTCGCCCAGGTGCAGAAGTGGTTCTACTCGCGCTTGGCGGAGAAGTTCCTGGCGGTGCTCGATCAGCCCGACCCTGCGGACCCAGAGCACACGGTGCTCGACAACTCCTTGGTCATGGTGTGTACGGAGATCTCCGACGGCCAGATGCACAACTCGGCGGCCAACCCAGAGACGTGGATCCTCGGCGCGCCGCGGGCGACGTATCTCCCCTTCGTGCTCATCGGAGGCGGCGGCGGGTACCTGAAGACGGGGCAGTTCGCGCACACGCCGGTCATGCACACGGACATCCTGGCGACCCTCGCAGCGGCGATGGGAGCTCCCGTGTCGCAGATCGGCGGGCAGAGCGTCAGCGTGCCGGAGGTGCTGAAGGCATGAGCTACGGACACATCGTCGTGAAGGGTCACGCCACCTCGTCGTCGTCGTCGTCGTCGTCGTCGTCGTCGTCGTCGTCGTCGTCGTCGTCGGAGGGGTCGGGTGCGCCGCGCGCCGCGGCCCGATCTCGCTGGGGGCGCTCCCTCGTCGCGGCGGGCCTGAGCGTCGCGATCTTGGGTTGCTCTGCGGAGGATCCCGGACGTAGCCAGCCCGTCCCTCCGGGGAGCGGAGGCATGGACACAGTCCAGGGCTCCAAGGACGCCACCGCCCCGCAGGTGAAGCCGGCGGCAATTCGTGGGCGCTGTGACACCTCTCGCGTGGGCCCGGGGCTGCTGCGCCGGCTCACCCGCACGGAGCTCCAGGCCACGATCGAGGATGTCTTCCCGGAGATGGCCGCCGATTGGCGGGGCACGCGGCTGTCGGCCGATCCTGCGTCCACGCTGGGATTCAGCAACGACGCGTCCGCGCTGCTGGTCGGGGTCCAGACCGCCGGAGAGGTCCTGCGGACGGCCGAGGACGTCGCGTCCCTAATGACCTCCCAGGGCGTGCTGCCCATGGTCTTGCCCTGTGCAGCCGAGGGCGACGAGGCGTGCGCTGGCGAGTTCGTGGATCAGTACGGCCTGCGCCTCTTCCGTCGCCCCCTCGCGGCCGAAGAGCGCGGAGAGTACCTGTCCCTCTTCAGCTCCGTCGCCGGGGAGTCCGACTTCGCGATGGGCATCAAGTGGACGTTGGTGGCGCTCCTGCAGTCACCCCACGCCGTGTATCGCTCGGAGCTCGGCGCCCCCGCGGACGGGGGAGGTCGGGAGCTGACCCAGTACGAGCTCGCGACGCAGCTCGCGTACATGTACGGCGGCAGCACCCCCGATCCGGCGCTGCTGGAGCTGGCTGGGTCGGGGACCTTGGGCGATCCCGCCGTGCGGGCGGAGCAGGCGCGGCGCCTCATCCGGAGCCCCCGTGGGCTCGAGACCGTCCGGGAGTTCTTCCGCTCCTGGCTCGGCTACGAGGGCATCGTCTACGACCAGCGGGACGACGTCCCGAACTTCTCCACGGAGATCGCCCCCGACCTGGTGCAGGAGACGCGGCGCTTCATCGAGCAGGTGGTCTTCGAGCAAGGAGGCGACCTGCGGGATCTGCTGCAGGCGCCCTACACGATGCTCAACGCCAACCTCGCGAGCTACTACGGCTTCGGGCAAGGGGTGGGCGACTGGCAGCAGGTGGAGCGCCCCTGGGGCGCGGGCATCTTGTCTCAGGGCTCGGTGCTGGTCTCCACGGCCCACGAGAGCGCGACGTCCCCGACGCTGCGCGGCATCCTCGTCTATCAAAAGCTGCTCTGTAACGACAAACTCCTCCCCCCCGCCATCGTGCCCACCCTCGAGGAGTCCGCGGGTGAAGCGCAGACCACCCGCGAGTTGTTCGAGGTGGCTCACCTGACGAAGGGCGCCGGCTGCGACAACTGTCACAGGTTCTTCGACCCGCCGGGCTTCACCTTCGAGCACTTCGACGAGACGGGCCGCTATAGAGAGCAGGAGAACGGGCACCCCATCGATCCATCCGGCAACATCCCGCTTGCGGACGGGGGGAAGGTGGAGCTCGCAGGTTTCGAGGATCTCGTGGCCCAGGTGGAGGAGGTGCCGCAGATCTCCGACTGCATCAGCGGCCTCATGATGGCCTACATGTTCAGCGGTGGCGGTGGCCAGGTGTGCCTCGCCGAGGACGAGCGCACGGCCCTCGCCAACGGCGAGATCGGGATCGAGGAGTACCTGATCCGGCTCACGCAGGCGCCCCACTTCACGACCCGGCAGTGAGTCGGGCCCCGGTCACCGCGCGGCGCCTCCAGCGACGGCCTGCGCGGTGACTCCTCGAGGGGGGCGCATCTCCAGGTCCTCTGCCTGGTGCTCGGCGCGCTCGTGTCGGGACTCGAACAGCTACGGCGTGCACACGTTGGTCGGGGCGCCCGCCAGGAAGGCGCTTACGTTCTGGACCGTCGCGGCGATGACCCGGGATCGCGCGGCGCGGGTCGCCCAGGCGATGTGCGGCGTGATGATGCACCGGGGCGCGTGGAGCAGCGGGTGGTCCGGCGGCGGGGGCTCCTGGGACAGCACGTCGAGGGCAGCGCCCGCGATGACGTCTGCGCGCAGCGCGCGGGCCAGCGCGGGCTCGTCGATCACTTGGCCGCGGCTCGTGTTGATCAAGAAGGCGCTCGGCTTCATCCACGCGAGCGCGCGCTCATCGACGAGGTGTTGCGTCTCGGCGGTGAGGGGGCAGTGGAGAGAGACGACGTCGCTCTCCCGAAACAGCGTCTCCTTGTCGACGACGCGCACCCCCGGCTCCTCCCGCGGCGTGCGGCGCAGGACGATCACCTGCATGCCCAGCGCCTGCGCGATGGCCGCGACGCGCCGAGCGATGGCGCCGAACCCGACCAGGCCCAGGGTGAGCCCGTCCAGCTCGTGCAGGGGGTAGTCCCAATAGGAGAAGTCCTGCGCCCGGCTCCAGCGGCCCTCCCGCGCGCCGCGCGAGTGCTCGCCCACGTGGTGGCAGAGCTCGAGCAGGAGGGCGATGGTGTGCTGCGCCGTCGACGGGGTGCTGTAGTTCGGCACGTTGGACACGGTGATCCCCAGCGCATGGGCTGCCTCGAGATCCACCACGTTCACGCCGGTCGCGAGCACGCTGACGAGCCCGAGCTCGGGCAGCGCCTCGAGGCTGGCGCGCCGCAGGAGCGTCTTGTTCGTGATGGCGACCGTCGCTCCACGGCAGCGCTCGACCACCGCGTGGTCTGGGCTCCGGTCGTAGACCTCTAGCTCGCCGAGCGCCGCCAGCCCGTCCCAGCTCAGGTCACCTGGGTTGGCGCGCTCGGCGTCGAGGAGCACGAGGCGAGGGCGGCGGCCGGCGCCCGGGGGGCGCCTCAGATCGTGTCCCATTGATAACGCTCGAGCTCGAAGGCGTGATCGGCCAGGCCCTTCACGTCCTCGTCGGCGTTCTCCTCCATCTCGTGGAGGAAGATCTGCATGTGGCGGCGCACGCGGAACCCAAAGGCGCGACAGATCTGGAGCTCCCGCTCGGCGCCGCTGACTCCGTGCTTCTGGATGGAGGTGGTCACCCGACTCAGCACCGAGGCGAAGACGAAGAGGTGGATCATCACGTCCGCCAATCGAGCCGAGGCGAACTGCTTGCCGATGATGCCCTTGCCGTGCTTGCGCAAGATCCGGTCGGTGGCTTCGGCCAGATCCCGCGTCGCGCTCTCAAACACCTCCTGCTCGGCCTTGAGGGCCTCGGGGAGCTTGCTGAACTGGAAGTGCTCGCGTCGGATGCCGGTGGCCAAGGTGGCGCGCCGCAGGGCGTAGTCGCTGAGCACGCCGAAGCCCTTGATCGGGTCGTTGAAGACGCCCCGTACGCTCTGGGCGATCTCCTTCAGGTTCTGGCCTACGTCGTCCATGGCGGAGAGCGCGATGAACAAGCGCAGGATGTCGTTCGTGCCCTCGAAGATCCGGTTGATGCGGCTGTCGCGCATCGCGCGCTCATAGGGGTACTCGCTCATGTACCCGTTGCCGGCGGCGATCTGCAGGGCTTCGTCGGCGCAGCGCCACAGCGCCTCGCTCGAGAACACCTTACTGATGGCGGCCTCGATGGCGTAGTCCTTGTGCCCGGAGTCCGTGAAGCCGGCCACCATGCTCACCACGGACTCGGCCGCGTAGCAGTCGATGACCATCTCGCCGATCTTCTTCTTGACGAGGCCGAACTCGGAGATCTTCTTGCCGAACTGAACGCGCTCGTTGGCTTGCTTGGTCGCCAAGCTGATCAGCCGCTTCATCCCCCCCACGCAGCCTCCGCCGAGCCCCGTGCGCCCGCTGTTGAGGATGTGCATGGCGATCTTGAAGCCCTTGCCCTCCTCACCGAGCAGGTTCTCGGCTGGGATGCGCACGTTCTCGAAGTTGACCGTCGTCGTCGAGCTGGCGCGGATGCCCATCTTGTCCTCGTGGGGTCCCACGGAGACGCCGGGCATGTCGCGGGTGACGATGAAGGCGCTCAAGTTCCGGCGCTCGTCGGGGCCGCCGGTCTTGGCGAAGACCGTGAAGAAGTCCGCGATGCCGCCGTTGGTGATCCAGATCTTCTCACCGTTCAAGACCCAATCGTCCCCCTGACGCTCGGCGCGCGTCTTGATGCTCGCGGCGTCGGATCCAGAGCTCGGCTCGGTCAGGCAGAACGCGGCGATCGACTCGCCCGTCGCGAGCTTCGGGTAATACTTCGCCTGCTGCTCCTCCGTCCCGAACAGGAGCAGGCCGCGCATACCGATGGAGCTGTGAGCTCCCACGGTCACCGCGGTCGAGGCGTCGTACATGGCCACCTGCTGGAGGGCGCGGGAGTAGGCGGCGCTGCCGAAGCCCATGCCGCCGTGCTCTTCCGGGATGACGAAGCTGAACAGACCGAACTCGCGGAGCTCGTCGAGGTAGCTGTCCGGGAACTCACCAGCGCGGTCCCACTCGGCGAAGTCGGCCGCGTGGGACTCGAACAGCTGGTCGAGGGAGGTCTTCACCGTGTCGAGCATTTCCCGTTCGGGAGCGGAGATCTCGGGGAAGGGCAGGATGAGATCTTCCTCTATCTCTCCCAAGCAGAGCTTTCGCATGAAGCTCACATCAGGTTTGGTCACGACATTCTCCACGGCTGATGAGGATGAGGGGCTGATGGCGGGCGATGATGAGTGCCAGAGTACGTCTTCGGCCGTCCGTCGGCAAAGAGATCACCGTGGCTTCGACGACCCCGGCCTGCGCGAGCTATGCTGTCGGGGATGTCTCGCGAGGATGAACGAGTGGGGGCGCCAGGCGAGCGAGCCATCGCTCCGGGGCCGGTGTTTGGACCACCCCAGGGGCGGGGGCACCGCTCGGTGGTCCGGTTGATCCGGGAGTGGTACGTGGCGTGTCGCTCCGGGGACCTCGGCGCTGCGACAGGGGGGAGCAGCGCGGGGCGACGCGCGGCGGGCCCGGCGCCCCTGGCCATCACGGTGGCCGGAGTTCCGCTGGTCCTCTTTCGCGACGGCGCGGGCCGCGCCAGCGCGCTCCTCGATCGCTGTGCTCACCGCAACGTCCCGTTGTCCCTCGGCCGGGTGACCCGGGAGGGGACGCTCGAGTGCGGGTATCACGGTTGGCGCTTCACGGGGGAAGGAAGCTGTAGCGCCATCCCGGGCCTGTGCAGCCCGCTGGAGAGGAGCTACCGGGTGCCGTCCTACGCGACGTTGGAGCAGGATGGCTTCGTGTGGGTCTGCCCGGCGCCGAACGTGATCCCGGAGCGCGGCCCGTTGCGGGTACCGGCGCTGGCGGATTCGCGTTACGAGCATGTCGTTCGGCAAGTCGAGGTGCGGTCGAGCCTGCACGCCGCCGTCGAGAACGCGCTCGACGTGCCCCATACGGGCTTCCTGCATCGCGGGCTCTTCCGGGGCGGCAAGAAGAACCGGATCCGGGCCGTCGTGCGGCGACACCGAGATCGCGTGGAGGCGGAGTACCTCGGCGAGCCAAAGCCCCCCGGGGTGGTGGCGAAGATCCTCGCGCCCCACGGAGGGGGGATCGTCCGGCATTGGGATCGTTTCTTCCTGCCCGGGGTGGCCCAGGTGGAGTACGCCCTCGGAGAGGATACGCACTTCGTGGTGACCAGCTTCTGCACCCCCGTCGAGGATTTCCAGACCCGCATGTTCGCGGTGGCGAGCTTCCGGACGCCGCTCCCCGGGGCGCTGGTGCGTAGGGTGCTCGAGCCGGTCGCGCTGCGGATCTTCGGTCAGGACGCGGCGATCCTCGCCAAGCAAACGGAGACGATCGAGCGCTTTGGGGGGGAACAGTTCGTCTCCACGGAGATCGACGTGCTCGGCCCCAGCATCTGGCGGCTGCTCCGGGACGCGGAGCGCGCGGAGCAAGGCTCAGGTGTCCGGCAGAGCGCGCGCTCGAGCGCCGACGAGCCGGTGGTGCACGACGAGCCGGTGGTGCACGACGTGGAGCTCGAGGTCTGACGCGGCTCGAGGTGTGGCGCGGCCTGCGTCACCGTTCGGGGGCTGACGCCACAAAACTCCTGCGTCACCTTTCGACCTGTGTCTCCGTGCGCTAGAGCCGCAGCGTGCCATGACGAAATCCGGCTCTCCCGCTCCCGAGCTCTCGCAGCCTCGCGCCGTCGCCGAGCCCACGTCCGCGGCGCGCGCCGCCCTCGAGCCCAGCGAGTCGGCGCAGGCGCGTTGGGTGATCCTCGCCCTCAGCGGCGTGGTCTTTCTCGGGGTCGCGGTGGTCATCTACCTGTTGCCCAGCCAGGGGACGGCGGATGGACCCAGCGTGCTGGCGACGTTGAACGCGTGCCTCAATGGCTCGGCGTCCATCTGCCTGCTCATCGGGTTCGCCTTCATCCGCCGCGGGAACGTGGCGGCCCATCGCCGCGCGATGCTGGCAGCCTTCGGGCTGTCCTGCATGTTCCTGCTCACGTACCTCCTGCACCACGCCCGCGTCGGTTCGGTGGCGTTCACGGGGGTGGGCTGGATCCGGACGGTCTACTTCGCGCTGCTCATCCCGCACATCGTTCTGGCCGCTGCGGTCGTGCCCCTGGCGCTCCTGACCATCTATCGGGGCTGGACGTCACGGATCAGCGCTCATCGCAAGATCGCGCGCATCACGCTGCCCATCTGGCTCTACGTCTCGTTCACCGGCGTGGCCCTCTACTGGATGCTCTATCACCTCTGAGCGGCGGTGAGCGGGGTCTGCCGGAGGCGCCGAGGAGTTTCGATGCGAGCGGTCGTACAGAGAGTGACCCGCGCCAAGGTCACGGTGGCAGGCGAGGTGGTCGGTGCCATCGATCGCGGCCTGTGCGTGCTCGTCGGCGTGGGGCGGGGTGATGAGCACGCGGCGGCTCGCGCGCTCGCCGACAAGGTGACGGGGCTGCGGATCTTCGAGGACGAGGGGGGCAAGATGAACCTCTCGGTCCTCGACGTCGGCGGTGAGCTGCTCGCCGTGTCGCAGTTCACGTTGTTCGGGGACGTGCGGAAGGGCAAGCGCCCGAGCTTTGGCGGGGCCATGGAGCCGGAGCGCGCGGAGCGGCTCTTCGAGCTGTTTTGCGAGGCGTGCCGGGAGCGCGGGCTCAGGGTCGAGACGGGGCGGTTTCGCACCCACATGGACGTTGAGCTGGTCAACTCGGGTCCAGTGACCGTGCTCGTCGATACGGCGCGGACCTTCTGAGCGCGCCCGCCTCCTCGTGGGCGGGTTTCGGCGTCCTATTCGGTGCGGCGCAAGGTGGGGTTAGGTGCGGGTAGAGTGCGGGCAGAGTGCGGGCAGAGCTCGCGCGGTGACGTTGCGGGGCGCGCCGAGTCGACCTAAGCCTGACCTGCATGCCCACCATCGAGTTCGAAGGTGCCGGGCTCGGCGGCGACAAGCTCGTCGAGGTCCCCGAGGGAGGGGATCTCCTCGACGTCTGTGATCGAGTGTTGGCCCCTGTGGCATTCTCCTGCCGCTCCGCGACCTGTGGGACCTGTCACATCGAGGTCGTCTGTGGCGGGGAGTACCTCGAGGAGCCGAACGGGGAAGAGCAGGAGCTGCTCGACCTCCTGGGAGGCCCGAGCAACGGGCGCCTCGCCTGTCAGGCGCGGGTTCGCCCCGGGGACGGCTACATCCACATCCGCCCCGGCCTGCCCTGAGGGTTCGGAGTCGAGGGCTCGGGGGGGCGGGCGCGAGCCGCGGTTCTTAGATCTCCGTCAGGTGCGCGGCGCCCACGACGCCTGCGGAGGGCCCCAGCTCGCTGACGACCAGCGGCACCTCCGCGGGCGGCTCGGCGAAGCTGTGCCGACGCAGGGCCTGGCGCAGGGAGGGCTCGATGAGATCGAAGGACGACGAGATCCCGCCGGAGAAGATGAGCGCGTTGAGGTCGAGGACGTTCTGGATGGTCGCCAGGCCACGGCCGAGGGCCTCGCCCATCATCTCGAACGTCTGCGTGCCCGCGGGTTCCCCGCTCCGAGCCGCGTCGGCGATCTCGCGGATCTCCGAGGCGCGCCTGCCGAGCTCGGCGTACTTGCGCAGCAGGGCAGCGGTGCCGGCGTAGGTCTCCAGGCAGCCGGCCTTGCCGCAGCCGCATTGGGGCGCCTCGAGCCGGGGATCGATGTTGATGTGCCCGATCTCGCCCGCGAAGCCGTTGGAGCCCGGGTACAGCTGCCCGCCGATCACCAGCCCACCGCCGATGCCGGTGCCGAGGGTGATCATGAGGAAAGACGGATAGCGGGTGCCGTGGCCGTAGAGATACTCCCCGAGCGCCGCCGTCGTGGCGTCGTTCTCGACGGCCACCGGGCAGCGCAGGCGATCGCTGAGCCCCTTGCCGAGCTGGACCCCCTTGAAGCCGGGGACGTTCGGGAGCCCCCAACAGCGGCCGGTGGGATCGACCTCCCCCGGGATGGCGACGCCGACGCTGCGCGGCGCTGGATCGAGCTCGAGCACGGTCCGCGCGATCGCGTCGAGGACGGCCTCGGGCGGGGCTCCTCGGGGTGTTGGCGTGGAAGCAGAGCGAACGACGCGGCCATTCTCGACGATGCCCGCCTTGATACCCGTGCCCCCGAAGTCGACTCCAATCATGGCGGGCCAACTAACGCTCGCCTCGCGCACGCTGTCAAGCGGGGTCCGCGGCGTCATCGAAAGCGCCCGCGGGCGCGCAGGGTCGTCGCGCAGGGTCGCCGTGGTGGGTCGTCGCGCAGGGTCGTCGTGTTGGGTCGCGCAGGGTCCTTGAGCCGCGCCGCGCGTCGGGTATTCCTGGGGGGTGAAGACCCTGCGCCTGGTGACCCTGAACCTGTGGAACAAGAGCGGCCCCTGGTCGGAGCGCCGCGGGCTGATCTGCGATGAGCTCGGGGAGCACGCGCCGGACCTGGTGGGGTTCCAGGAGCTGCTGCGTCTCGTCCCCGACGGGGATCCGGGGAGCCTGCCTGGAGCCGCCTCCTCCGCTGAGCCGGGCCCTACCTGGTCTTGGACCGCTCAGGACGACCAGCTCACGGAGCTCGCAGACGCGCTCCAGAGCGCCGGCGGCGAGCCCCAGGCGCTCGCCTTCGTCGCGGCGAAGTCCTACGGGGGCGGGCTGGTGATGGGGAACGGGCTGATGACCCGCTTTCCCCTCCTCGACGTGCGCGGCTACGCGTTGCCTGGCGAGGAGAGCGGGGAGACGCGCAGCCTATTGTATGCCCTCCTCGACACGCCGGAGGGACGGCTGCCCACCTTCGTGACCCACCTCAACTGGAAGTGGCACCACGGCGCGGTGCGGCTGCGCCAAGTGCAGGCCATCGTCGAGCACATCGAGGCGCTGCATCCTTCGACGGAGGCGCTGGCGGACGACGTGCTGCCCCCCGTGCTCCTGGGCGATTTCAACGCGGAGCCGGACGCCGACGAGATCCGCTATCTGCGGGGCCTGCACACCCTGGAGGGCAAGAGCGTGCACTTCGCGGACGCGTGGATCTGGGCCGGCGACGGCGGCGCGGGGCACACCTTCGAGCGAGCGAACGGCTTCGCTGCGCGGTCCAACGAGCCGCCCCGGCGCATCGACTATGTATTCGTTCGCGGGCCGGACGCGCGCCTCCGGGGCGAGCCGCTCGCGGCGCGTCGTGCGTTCATGGAAGCGCGGGCGCGCGAGGTGGAGGGCGGCGGAGGCAAGATCGAGCGAACTTGGCCGTCCGACCACTACGGGTTGGTGGTGGACTTGGCCGTCTCCTCCCGTGAGGTACGGAATTGACGACGCTCGGCTTTCCATCCTCGTCGCCGTCCGCTACAGATCCACGCAGTTTCACACGAGCAGACAGGACAGATCACGATGAAGCACACGGTTCCCCATTCCCTCGGACGTGAGAAGGCACGCAAGGTCGCGGACGCGGCGTTCAAGAGCTACGGCGAGCGCTTCTCCGACTACAAGCCGAGCTCCCGCTGGGTGACCGAGGACAAGGCCGAAATTTCCTTCAACGTGAAGGGGATGAGCCTGTCCGGGGGCGTCGAGGTGAAGGACGACGCCTTCGAGATGGATCTGGCGGTGCCCTT
This sequence comes from Pseudomonadota bacterium, assembly GCA_023460875.1. Classification (GTDB taxonomy): domain Bacteria; phylum Myxococcota_A; class Polyangia; order Polyangiales; family Polyangiaceae; genus NIC37A-2. The sequence goes on along the minus strand of JAEWOQ010000411.1, from coordinate 28,359 downwards.
CATGCTCAAGCCCTTTCAGGGCAAGGCCCTCTCGGTGATCGAAGGCGAGATCCGGAAGTGGATCGGCAAGGCCGAAGCGGGCGAGCTCTGAGCCTCCGCCCCGGCGCAGCGGTGCTCGCTGGAGCTCAGCCGCCCGCCCTGCCCACGAGGTCGACGTATCCAGGGGGACGACGGACGCTGGCGGCGCCGACGCGCTCGAGGTGCGCGAGCACCTGCAGGACGCAAGCCTCGTCCCAGGCGTCGCCGAGGATTTGTAGCCCTACGGGGAGCCCGTCGACGAAGCCGACGGGGGCGGTGCCTGCGGGGATGCCCGTCAGGTTGCCGACGTAGGCGTAACGGCTGATCTCGTCGAGGGCCACCGGGTCGACGAAGCCGGAGCGAGCCTCCGCGTCGCTGATCGGCGGCGGGAGGTTGCCGGTGCTGGGGAGGGCCAGGACGTCCACATCGGCCAGCAGCGCGGCGATCTCCCGGCGGAGTTCGCCCCGCAGCCTCTGAGCGATCACGTAGTCGTCGGGCCGGAACGTCTCCAAGCCCAAGAGGGTGAGCTGCAGGTCGAGGGTGAGGTCGTCGATGTGGCTGCGCTCTTCCCGCAGCGCTGCGAACGCCTCCAGGCCGATGGTCAGATAGCCGATCGCTGCGGCGTGCATCGCCAGGCGAGAGCGCACGGGGACGAGCTCGGCGCCGTCGCGGCGCAGGGCCTCCAGCGCGTCGCGAGCGGGGCGGGTCAGCGCCGCGGGCGTCCGGTCCCACTGCTCCTCGTCGACGCCGATGCGGAGACCAGCGACACCCCGTCCGAGGGCGCTGGTGAGCTCGCCAGGAGCCAGGGGCGGCTGGGCGTAGGACGTGGGATCCGAGGGATCGGGGCCGGCGGTGGCCTCGAGGAAGACCGCGAGATCTCCCGCGCTCGACGCGATCGGCCCCAGGTGGACCACGCTGCTGCCCGCCAGAGCGCCGTGCCCGATCAGCGGGATACGACCATAGGTGGGCTTGAGCCCGAACAAGCCGCTGTAGGCGGCCGGGATACGGATGGACCCACCCCCATCGGCGCCGAGGGCCACGGGCGCGAGCCCCAGCGCGACCGCCACGGCGGAGCCCGTCGAGCTCCCCCCGGCGAGGCGCCCCGAGTCGAAGACGTTGCGCGGCATGGCCCGGAACGGGTTCGTCCCGAGGGGTGACATGCCGTACTCGGTCATCACCGTGTTGCCCAAGATCAGGGCGCCAGCGGCGCGTAGGCGCGCGACGGCCAACGAATCGCGCTGCGCGGGACGCGCCGGGAGCCAACGGGTGCCGAGCTTCGTCGGCAGGCCCATCACGTCGACCTCCTCTTTGATGGGGACGATCACTCCATCGAGAGGGCCGAGGCTGCGCCCCGATTTGTGCCGCAGCTCGCTGGCGCGGGCGTCCTCGAGGGTCTCCGCTTCGCGGAGCGCGTAGAACGGGTTGGCGCTCGGGTTCCGCTCATCGAGCTGACCGATCGTCTCGATGACGAGCTGCGTGAGCTGCGTCGGGGTCGTGCGTCCCGACGCGTAAGCCTCCATCAGCCGACGTGTGCCGACCGCCTCTTCGTTGCGCGGCACGGGGAGGTCCCGAGAGGGGCGTCCGTGGTCGGGGCGGGCCTGGAGCGGCCAGAAGCTCTGGGGGAGGGGAGCGCACATCTCCGCCGGGAACGCCGACAGGGCGTCGATGCCGAGCTGCGCTCGAAACACCTTGGCGATGAGGTGCTTCGCGGGGGTATGGCGCATCGCCGTGAGGACTGCGCGCAGGGTCGCGCCGCTCATGCGTCCGTTGGGGAGCTCGATCATGACGGAAGGCTAGCGGTGCTCGGCGGCGAGGTCAGCAAGGGAATCAGCTCTCGGGGCGGTGGGCGAAGTGGGCTTCGCCTCCGTCCCCCGCGCCGCTGAGATCGAGCTGCACCAGGAGACGCACCCGCACCGGGTGGCAGGAGCCGGAGTCCCCCTGGCTGCACCAATAATAGGTGAGGTCGACCTCGGCTGGGTCCGCCGCGCCATCGCTCACCACGACAGGGAGGCGGACGGGCAGCTGATCGGGATCCAGCTGCGTCCGAATGGACTCCGGAAAGGTGAGGTCCCGGCCTCGCGCGCTCACGCGCAGGGGCGCACCTTCCGTCAGCGTTCCGTCCTTCGGGGGGCGGAGGTCGATGATCAGGGTCCCGCGCCCCGGTCCGAGCTGCCCTTCGGCGGTGATGCGCTGCACCTGCCGCGGCTCCGGGGGCTCGTGTCCGGCCACCTGATCTCGGGGCACTGGCGCTAACCTCGCGGCTGGGGCGTCGCCTTCGTCGCTCCGTTGACACGCCCCGGTCAGCCCGAGGCCGGCGCAGAGGGCGAGCACCTTCCAGAGGTTTCGCGGGCTCACTCGTCTTCGTCCAAGTCGTGGATCACCAAGATGTCCTTGGTGAAAGAGGGGACGAGGAGCCGGTGCCGCTTGCGGTCGTAGCCGATGTCCGCGGGGGACTCGACCCCGCTCAGCAGGGGCGTGAACGGTTCACCCGGTCGTCCTGCGAGGATCGCCGAGGCCTCCCAGCTGGCTACCAGGAGTGAGCCGTCGCGGCTCTTCACGATCCCGTCGAGCTTCCCCGCGTCCAGCTTCTGGACGCGGCTGCGCTTGCCGTCGTTCCCGAGAAAATAGAGCTCGCCCGTGCCGAAGGTGACGACCCAGGTGCCGCCCCGGTCGGGCCAGAGCCCGTTGGGGTGACCCAGCTCACGGCCGCCTGCCAGCTTCGACACCTTGCCGTCGACGACCCGGTACACGGCGTCCGTGCCCGAGGGCTCGAACCCCGGCTTCCAGCCGCTGTCGGAGACATAGATGGTCTTCTGATCGGTGCCGAGGGCCACGTCGTTCAGGAACGTGGCCCCTTCGACCTTCAGCTGCCCTCGCGGCGCTCCAGTGCGCCGATCGAACAGGCGCAGCACGTCGAGATCCGCGACGATGAGGGTGTCGTGGACCGTCGCCATGCCCTTGGGGGCGTGCAGCGTGACCTTCTTTTGACCCCCCACGATGAAGTTCGGGTTGACGTCGCCAGCGGGCGTCACGCGGGCGATGAAGCCGTCGTTGTCCTTCTCGAAGGGATCGCCGCCGACGTTGCTGACGAAGTAGACGTCCTGATCTCGATCGTGCTGCACGCTCTCGGGAGTGCGGAAGCCCACGTCCGCAAGGATCCGGGTCGCGGCGGACAGCGGGGCCGTGGGCGTCTCCACCGGAGGGGGCGCGTCCTGGTCCTGCCCTGTGGCCTGTTCCCGTGGCCGTTCCTGGGGCCGTTCCGGCGACGGTGAAGCCGCGGCGGGCGGGCGGGGCTCTTCCTGCTTGGAACACCCCGCTGGAACTACAGCGAGGAGGAGGCAGCCAAGGAGGGGGAGGCGAGCGTGTGAGAGATGTGGAGTGGATGAAGGACGTGCCATCGAGCGACTTCTGAAGGCCGGTAGAAGCAAAGCGCGGCGTGGAGCCGCAGCGCCAGGGCCCGTGCCACGGACGTCGCGCCAGGGCTGGGGCGAACGAGCATGTCCCGATCTCGGCGGGCGCGCCAGCCAGGGTCCGTGGCCTGGTCGCGCTGGTGCCCCCGGCAAGGCTAGCGTAGGAGCGGTCGCTGTGTAGACTCGCGCGGTGTCCTCGAAACGCCTGACGATTCCCGTTGACGAACTCGGCCTCGATAAGCATGCGCTGGTCGAGTCCTTCGTGCACCACATCCAGCACACGCAGGGGAAACACCCGAGCGCTGCGACGCAGCTGGACAACTTCATCGCCATCGCGCGCACTGCCCGGGATCGCATGTTCGATCGCTGGACGCGGACCTGGCAAGAGCGGGTGCTGACGCGCCCGAAGCACGTCTACTACCTGTCGATGGAGTTCCTGCTGGGACGCCTCCTCACGGACAGTCTCCACGCCCTCGGCATCTACGAGGAGGCCAAGGCCGCGCTCGCGGAGCAGGGCCTCGATCTCCAGCAAATCATCGACGAAGAGCGGGACCCAGGGCTCGGCAACGGTGGCCTGGGCCGCTTGGCGGCGTGCTTCCTGGACTCGCTGGCCACGGTGGGGATCCCCGCCATGGGGTACGGCCTCCGCTACGACTACGGCATCTTCCGCCAGGACATCGTCGGCGGACGCCAGCACGAGGCGCCGGATCTGTGGTTGCAGTTCGGGACGCCCTGGGAGGTGTCGCGGCCCGAGCGCATGTACGACGTCAAGTTCGGCGGTCGCGTGATCCAGTACACGGGCGCGCAGGGGCGCATCGTCCACGAGTGGGTCGACGCGGACGTGGTTCGCGCCATGGCCTACGACGTGCCGGTGCCCGGCCACCGGAACGGCGTCGTGAACACCTTGCGCCTGTGGGGCGCCAAGGCGACCAGCGATTTCGACATCGCCTACTTCAACGCTGGGGACTACGCCAAGGCCGTTCAGCGCAAGGGCGACACCGAGAACATCACGCGGGTGCTCTACCCGAACGACAACCACGCGTTGGGGAAGGAGCTGCGCCTGAAGCAGGAGTTCTTCCTCGTCTCGGCGACGGTGCAGGACGCCATCGCGCGCCACCTCACGACCCACGACGGCGTCGAGAGCCTCGCAGACGCCGCCGTGTTCCAGCTCAACGACACCCATCCCGCGCTGGCGGTGGCCGAGCTGATGCGCATCCTGTGCGACGAGCACGACCTTGGCTGGGACGAGGCGTGGAAGATCACCCGGGAGTGCGTCAACTACACGAACCACACCCTCTTGCCCGAGGCCCTCGAGAAGTGGCCCGTGTGGCTGCTCGAGCGTGTGCTGCCGCGACACCTGCAGATCATCTACGAGGTCAACTCGCGCTTCCTCTCGGAGGTGGAAGACCGTTTCCCCGGCGACCGGGACCGGCTGCGCCGGATGAGCCTCATCGAGGAAGACGGTGAGCGCTTCGTGAGGATGGCTAACTTGGCCGTCGTCGGCAGCTCCCGCGTCAACGGGGTGTCGGCGCTGCACTCGCAGCTGCTCCGTGATCAGCTCTTCCGGGACTTCGACGAGTTCGAGCCCGGGAAGTTCACGAACCAGACCAACGGGGTGACCCCGCGCCGCTGGATGCTCCAGTGTAACCCCGGGCAGTCAGCGCTCCTCGACCGGGTCGCCGGCAAGGGCTGGGAGGTCGACCTCGATCGGATCGCGCGCCTGGTCCCCTACGCCAGCGACAAGGCGTTCCAGGAGGAGTGGCGCGCGGTGAAGCGCCAGAACAAGGAGCGCTTGTGCGAGCGCCTCTGGCACGAGTGCGGCTTCGAGCTGGACCCGAGCTTCCTCATCGACGCCCAGGTGAAGCGCATCCACGAGTACAAGCGCCAGCACCTCAACGTGCTGCACATCGTGTCGCTGTACCTCAGCATGAAGGCGGACCCGTCAAAGATCGCGGCGGCCGTTCCGCGGGCGTTCCTGTTCGCGGGCAAGGCGGCCCCCGGGTACGAGACCGCCAAGCAGATCATTCACCTGATCAACTCCATCGCGACGGTCATCAACAACGATCCTCAGACGCGCAGCAAGCTGCGCGTGCTCTTCGTGCCGAACTACTCGGTGACGTGGGCCGAGGTGATCATCCCCGCCACCGACATCTCCGAGCAGATCTCCACCGCTGGCTACGAGGCCTCCGGCACCGGGAACATGAAGTTCGCCATGAACGGCGCCCTCACCGTGGGCACGCTCGATGGCGCGAACATCGAGATCCGTGACGCCGTCGGAGCGGAGAACATGTTCCTCTTCGGGCTCAGCTCGGAGGAGGTCGCCGCGGCCAAGCGAGCGGGCTACGATCCACGCCAGATCTATTACTCGGAGCGCCCGGTGCGGGACGCCATCGACGCCGTACGGATGGGGCAGTTCTCCCCCGAGGAGCCTGGGCGCTTCCACGGCCTCATCGACGACCTGCTCCACCGAGACACCTTCCTCGTCTTGGCGGATTTCTTGAGCTACTCCTCCTGCCAGCGGGTCGTCGAAGACGCCTACCGAGACCAGGCGACCTGGACGAAGAAGGCCATCTTGAACGTGGCGCGCATGGGCGTGTTCTCCAGCGATCGCACGATCCGCGGCTACGCCGATGAAATCTGGAACATCGTCTCGGAGGTCCGTCAGGCCGCGCAATAGCGGACGCGGCGGTGCGGGCTCGGGGAGGCTGGTCGCCGCAGGGGACTGCGACTCCCCGAGCGGGGCGACCGAAGAACCCTCGATGGAGCCGGGCCGAGGGGCCAGGATGACCCTGGAAATGGGCCGCGGGTTGTGCGACAGATCGCCTCCCCATGGCCCGCATCGCTTGTAAGTTTGGTGGAACCAGCGTCGCCAGCGCGGCGCAGATCCGTAAAGTCCGCGCCATCGTCGAGGAGGACCCGCGCCGGAGCGTGGTCGTCGTCTCTGCGCCCGGTAAGCGCGATCCGAAAGAGGCCAAGATCACCGATCTGCTCTATCTCTGCCAGGAGATGGCGGAGATGGGGACGGATTTCTCCGAGCCCTTCGGGATCGTGAGGGAGCGCTTCCTGGAGATCGAGCGTGAGCTTGGCGTGAAGACCGATGTCGGCGCTGCGCTCGACGCGTGCGCGGAAGATCTGCGTCGGGGTGTCGGGCGAGACTACGTGGCGTCGCGGGGCGAGTGCTTCAACGCCATCATCATCGCCAAGCTGCTCGGGGCCGAGCTCATCGACCCCATGGAGACCATCGTGATCAGCGGCTCGGGGAGGGTCGATCCCGTGAGCTACGAGCTCTTGGCCGCCAAGCTGAAGGACGAGACGAAGCGCTACGTCCTCCCAGGCTTTTACGGGCGGGGCTCGGACGGTGCGCTGAAGACGTTCTCACGGGGGGGCTCCGACATCACCGGGGCGATCGCCGCGCGGGCCGTGAAGGCGCTCATCTACGAGAACTGGACGGACGTCTCCGGCCTGCTCATGGCCGATCCGCGTATCGTCGAGCGCCCGCGACCGCTGCTGGAGGTGACCTACCGCGAGCTGCGCGAGCTGTCGTACATGGGCGCCTCGGTGATGCACGACGAGGCGACGCTCCCGGTCCGGGAGGCAGGCATCCCCATCAATATCCGCAACACCAATGAGCCGAGCGACCCGGGGACGCGGATCGTCCCTGAGCTCAGCGACGACGTGAAGCTCTCGAGCGTCGTGGCGGGCATCGCGGGGAAGAAGGGGTTTTCGATGCTGTGCCTCGAGAAGACCCTGATGAACAAGGAGGTCGGCTTCACGCATCGCCTGCTCGGGGCCTTCCAGCGCCGGGGCATCAACGTGGAGCACTGCCCCTCGAGCATCGATGGCATCAACGTCATCGTGGAGCGTGACTCCTTGAAGGGGTGCACGGACGAGCTGATCGACGACATCAAGCGATCGCTTCAGCCCGAGCGCGTGCACCTGGTCCACGATCTGGCCCTCATCGCGGTGGTCGGCGAAGGCATGAGCCGGACCATCGGGATCGCGGCGCGGGTATTCACTTGCTTGGGCCAGGCGCAGGTCAACGTGCGCGTGATCAATCAGGGAGCGTCGGAGCTCAACATCATCGTCGGGGTGGCGCCCGAGGATTACGAGCGGGCCGTAGCGACGCTCTACGGGGAGTTTGTCAGCAGCCAGAGTCGCAGCCTCGCACCGCCGGCTGCCTGACGTCTGTGACCATCGCGGCGCGCGTGGAGCGCGCGCGCCGCCGCGCTGCGGGGGCTGCCTTGTCCAATCGCCGCCGAATGGCTGGGCGCGGGGCGGGCGCGCGCCGCCGCTCTGGGGCCTGAGCGCGCCTCGATCAGTAGTGTTCGTCTCCGCCTGCTTCGACCAGCGCCGCGTCAAACAGAGTCGCGCTGCTTGAGGATGATGAGGATGAGGATGAGCAGGCCAAACATCATGCCGGCAAGCACAGCGGGGGGGAGCCAGGCGATCTCGTAGTTCGAGAAGCCCCAGGCGCCGTGAAAATCGGTGCTGGCGATCTGCGCCTCGGCGCAATGAAACTTGCCTCCGAACACGAAATCGGGCGCGCTCGAGGTCTCGGGCTTCTTGAGGTCGAGCACCCAGGCCGGATCTCCGGCGATGGCGAGCCGCTCCTGAGCCACTGCCCCCTGGAAGCCCCAGCGCGCCGGCATGATGAGCATGGGGTACTGGAGGAGCGGGTTGGTGGTCATCGGCACCATCAGCCCGCCGAGCACGACCTGCGGGATGAGGGCGATGGGGGTCAGCGCCATGGCCGCTTCGCTCGAGGTGACCAGGGTGCTGAGCAGCAGGCCCAGCGCCACGGAGTTCATGGATGTGGCGATGAGGGTCCCGAGCTGGATCCCGAAGGCAGGGAGGCCGCCGTTGAAGCCGAGCGCGAAGAACACGATGGCGAGCAGCACGGTGCACTGCACGACGCAAAAGAAGCTGAGCAGGAGGAACTTGGAGAACACGTAGTTGAAGAGTCCCAAGTTCACCATGCGCTCGCGCTTGTAGATCGCCGTCTCGCTGACGATCTCACGAGCCGCGTTGCTGGTGCCGAACCACACGGCCGCCACCACCACGAAGAACATGGCCCCGGAGTGATCGGGAGTGGACGACATGCTCGCGAGCATGTCGTCGATCCCTTCGCCGAAGCCCCCCGCGCGGGTCGCGAGCTCTTGGAGCGCGCCCAGGCACCAGTAGGGGATGGCCGCCTTTTGGCCGCCGAACACCAAGGCCAGCAGCCCCCCGATGATCGGCGCCTGCGCGAGCATGATGGCGGTGCCCGTCTTGTCCCGGGTCTTGACCTTGAAGTAGCGGCCGAACAGCAATCCAAACTGACCGCGCGTCTTGGGGCGACCCGTGGTGAGCCCTTGATGTTGGGAGCCCGCCCCGACCGCGCGCCTCCCAGCGTACATCCGCTGGAAGATTGGGTTGTTCTGGGAGAAGAAATCTTGGTGCCACTCCCGGGCGGCGAGGGCGCGAGCGGCGGCGCGCTGGACGTTCGGATCCCGAGCGCGCATCGCCTCGAACAGGTGGTTCTCTCGCTGTTGCAACATGGCGAACATGTCACGCGGGTTGTCGACGTCGTTGACGCGCCCCTGCTGCTCGAGCCAGGAGCCGAAGAAGCGGTAGCCGTCGCGGCTCGGCCCGTAATAGATCGGGACGCCACCCTGACCGAGGATCAGGGCGAGGTTGAACTTCTCGTACTCATCCTTCGCGGGCTGATGGATCGTGGTGATGATCGTCTTGCCCGTTTGGCGCGCCAGATCCGCGAGCAGCTGCACGAGCGCCGTGGTGTCGTCGGCGGCGAGGCCGCTGGTGGGCTCGTCGAGGAACATGATCACCGGGTCGGTGACGAGCTCCATGGCGATGTTCACGCGCTTGCGCTGCCCGCCGCTGAGGATCTTCTTCTCGGGGCGCCCGATCTGCAGGTGCGCGACCGCCTCGAGCCCGAGCTGCTGCAGGGTGGTGCTGACACGCCGATCGATCTCGTCCTCGGAGTAGTCCGGAGGCAGCCGGAACTTCGCGCTGTAGCGGACCGCCTCCCAGACCGTGAGCTCGGGATGGACGATGTCGTCCTGGGGCACGTAGCCGATGGAGCCGCGCAGCGCGTCGTAGATCGCGTACAGGTCCTCGCCGTTGATGCGGACCTGTCCCGCGCTCGGGGGCATGTAGCCGTTGAGGGTGAGCAGTAACGTGGTCTTGCCGGCGCCGCTCGGGCCCATGAGCGCGATGAGATCCCCCGGCAGGGCCTTGAAGCTCACGTGGTCGAGCAAGGTCTTGAGCACGCTCGGATCGTCGCGATCGGGGACCTGCACGACCAAGTCCCAGGCCTCGATCTCGTAGAGGGGGCGGCCCTCCCAGTTGGCGTGGTCCTCGACGACGACCTGCAGCTCCTGCGCGTCGAACTGCAGCAGGAGGGGCATCGGGCCGATCATCACCTTCTCGCCCGGCTGCACCGGCACGCGCTCGCCTTGGGCGAGTCGCTTGCCCCGAACGTAGGTGCCGTTGGCGCTGCCCCGATCCTCGACGAACAGCTGGTTGCCGATCTTGAGGAGCACGGCGTGCTTCCCGCTGACCTGAGCGTTGGGGATCTGGATGTCGTTGTCGGGTGTGCGCCCGATGGTCTTGCGGGCCTCGGCGGTGAGCTGGACCTGGCCGAGCACGGTCTTGTGGCGTGGACCGCCGCCCTGAGGTGCCGCGTCGGCCTCGATCGACTCTCGGGCCGCGGCGCCGCCGACCACCTGGGCCATGGACGTGGCATCGGCGCCCGGAATCACCCGGGCGGGAGGGGCTCCAGCGACGGCGTCCGCGACGTCCCGCGCGAGGCTGAGGATCAGCTGCGCGGGGAGCGGCACGGGGCCGAGGGTGAGCAGGGCGTGCGGCTCGAGGTGGACGGGGGTGCCCGCAGGGAGTTTGTCGCCGGTGAGGTAGGTGCCCGCGGTCGAGCTCTCGTCGGTGACGGTGAAGGGGTCCGTAAGGAACGTGGCATGCACGCCCGAGACGTTCGGGTGCGCGATGGCGATGTGAGAGCGCGCGGAGTCGCGCCCGACGATCAGCAGACCCGGTTGCCGGGGCGCGTCGCCGCGCGACATCAGCATCATCACGATGGCCGGATGCACGTGCGGGACGGGCACGTGACCGACGACGAACTGCGCGCGAAAATCGAAGGCGGCGCTGCCGCCGGCCGCGAGGGGTTGTCCATCGACGAGGGTCTGTCCCTGCCCGGAGTCCACGAACACCAGGCGACCGCCGCCCTGGTGCACGATCGTCGCGTGCTCGGGGGCTACCCCTGGACCTCCGAGGCGGATGTCACAGCCCGCGGCGCTCCCGATGGTGATGCTTTGCTTACCGATGTCGTCGATCATGCCGTCCGCCGGCTTGCATCATGCCCACGGAATGGCGAGCCGTTCAACCGGCTGGAGCGCACGGAGACGCGCTCCGACGGCGGCTCGTCTCCCTGCGGTGATGCCGCGGAGAGTGAGGCGTCTCGACCCGTGTGGCGGGCCCGCGTCACGGGCGAACGCCGCCCCAGCGGTCACGGTGGGGCGCGCTTTCGACCCGAGCGAGGAGCCCTTGGGGCGCCCGGGCGGGCCCCCCGACGGAGACCGCTCCGTGAGCGGCTCCGAGGGGCGGTGTGTGTCTGTGGGGAGGCCTACTCCAAGGTGACGGTCAGCTCGACCGGGCCGAAGGCGACGCGGTCTCCGCCGTGGAGCGGCGTCCAGGCGCCCGGGCTCACGGGGTGCCCGTTGATCGTCGTGCCGCCCGTGCTGCCCTCGTCGCGCACGAGGAGCTGGCCAGCCTCCAGCTTCAGCGCGGCGTGGACCGCCGACACCTGGCCGTTCTCCAGGAAGATCGCGCACTGGCTCCCGTCGCGACCGGCCTTCATCTCGAGCCCGGGCAGGACCGTGAACACTCCGGCGGGTCCTTGCAGGGTAGCCCGGCTGGCCCCCCCAGCTGGAGCGCCGCGAGGGACGCCGCCGCCCAGCGCACCAGCGGAAGGCATCATGGGGCCGCCGATCGGCGCGGGCGCGGGATAGTGGCCGGCGAAGGCGGGCGCCGCCGCGGGCGCCGGGCGTCGCTTGCCCCCCATGCGGAGCATGACCACCAGCAGGAGCGCCAGCACGACGAGGGCGAAGGCGCCCCCGAGGATGAGCAGGATGGGGAGGGGCGGCGTCGTGCCCTTGAGCTGCAGCACCGTGTCCGCGGTCGCGCCCGAGGTGCGCCCCGCCCGGTTGTCGAACACCACCAGGCGCACGACGGCTTGCTCCCCGGAGCCGTGCAGGATCTTGTCTTTGTCGGGCGCTTCGAACTCCACGAAGCTGTCATTGGCGACGACGGCGCGCCCCTTCATGTCCATCGCGATCAGCTGTTGCTGGGTCTGCTTCGCCTTCTCGACGCTGGCGCCCGCCAGCTCGGCGGGGAGCTGCTGACCGGCGGGGACGAAGTAGACCTCGGCTCGAGAGGCGTCGCCGCCCCAGCAGAAATCGCCGTACACCCGGAAGGTGCCGCCCGGATAAATCCCGCCCCGGCGGGCGGCGTCCTGCTGGGTGGCCTCGAGGTTCACGTCGAGGGGCCAGGTCGTCGGATCGATGCCCACCGGGACGTCCTTGAAGGAGTTGTCCCCGAGCATGGGTGGGTTCACGTTCGTGAACACGAGCCGGAAGCTCTGGGTGGCGGTGGGGGCGATGCAGGCGACCCGCCACTTGACGATGTACATGCGAGCGAAGCGGCTGCGCACCGCCTCGACGATCTTCGGCGCCCGGCTCCCTTGCCCTTGGCGCATCACCGAGAAGAAGCCGCCGATCTCGGGGTCGGCGAGGTTCTGCATGAACTCGAGGGAGTTCTGCCGGTACTCGTCGATCACGCTGGGCGGGAAGAAGACGCTGATGACGGGGACGGGGGTCTTGGGGAGGGCCGAGTTGTCCTCCGGGAAGCGCCCGCCGGTGAGATACTGGGAGAGCTGCAGGGCGCCGGGGCCGGTCGTCGCTGGATCGGCGCCGCCGAAGCCCGTCGAGAGCACGACGAGGGCTTGGTGCAGGGGCACCTGGACGTCCTCACCGGCGTTGCCGAGGGCGCTGAAGGCGTCCGTGGCGGCCTGTTTGATGATCGTGAGCAGGGAGCGGTTGCGACCCTGGGACGCGAAGGTGCGCGTCACGCCGTCGATGACGCCCGTGGCGTTCTTCTTCTTCGCCGCGGGGAGCCACTTCGAGTCTTCGACGACCTGGCGGTCGTTGAAGAACATGATGTTGACGGTGTCGTTGGGGCCCATCGACTCGACGAAGCGCTTGGCGAGCTCGCGCGCGTCGTTGAAGCTGCTCCCCATGCGCGCGTCGGCGTCGATCAGGATCAGCCACGCGGTGCCCACGCCGGGGGTCTGCTGGGACTCGCCCCAGCGCGTGTGGCTGAGGTAGCGCGCCTGGCGGTCCGTCCCGTCCACGTGCACCGCGAACAGGGCGTTCTCCGCCGGGAAGTTGAAGGGCGTGTAGAGCGCGAGCGGCTTCTCCAGCGCGTCGCTCATGCAGTCGAGCTGCGCGTTGCCCCGCAAGGTCGCGCAGGGACGGACGGCGTCGCTGACGCGCTTGCCCTGGGAGACCTCGATGACGGTGGTGAGCACGGGACCACCGCTCTCGACGGCTGCCCTAGGATCGACACGGAGCAGGCGCGCTTGGGGCGCGGCCCAGGTCGACCCCGCGGTGAGCAGGACGAGCAGACCGAGGAGGAGACGCAGACGCAGGAAAAGGAAACGGGCGGCTGTGTGGAATCTCATGGTGCGCTGGGTGCCGCGCCGGCGAGGCGCGCGCTTCGGCCCCAGCATAGATCCGTAAGCCGATGAATGTTCCGCACAAACGCGCGTCAGCCCGGGCTACGGGGTGGTTTCGGGGCCTGCCGTCGCTGGGGCGCGGGGAAAAATCCCGTGGTGGGCCGGTCACACGTGCGGAAGCGGGGGCACTTCGTGAAGTGCCACAAACGCGCGAAGCCCACCTCGAGGGTGGGCCGTTGTGCGCAAGAGCCCGTCGGCTCGTCGGCTCTTCTTCTGCCGGTCTGCCGGTCTGCCGGTCTGCCAGGGGCTGCGCGGAGGTTGGATGCAGTGCGGCCGCTCGGCGGTACTGGCGCCGTGTTACGGGCGCCGAGGTATTCACACCGCGGGTTCATCCCGCGGTGTTCGCTCTGCAGGAACGCTCGAAGAGGTGTGAGCTGGCGCTCAGCGATCCCGCTGGTCGCGGACGCGGGCGGCCTTGCCCGTGAGCTTCCGCAGGTAGAAGAGGCGGGCCCGGCGCACGACGCCGCGGGACAGGACGTCGATCGACTCGATGCGGGGCGAGTGCAGCATGAACGTCCGCTCGACGCCGACGCTGAAGCTGGTCTTGCGCACCGTGAACGTGGAGCGCGCTCCGCCGCGGTTGCGCTTGATCACGAGCCCACGGAAAACCTGCACCCGGGTCTTGTCGCCTTCGACGATGCGGTAGTGCACGGCCACCTGGTCGCCGACGCGGAATTTCGGCAAGTCGCTGCGCAGATACTGCGACTCCAGCTGATCGATGATGTTGCCCTTCGACGTCGTCGCTTCGGTTGCCATGGCGTTCTCCAAGACCTGCCGTTTGCCTCGTTTTTGGCTCTCTTTGGTGGGCGTTCGCTCCAGAGGGGAGGGCGCCCGGAGCGCGGTGGGCTCGGCGGGTGGCGCATTATGCATCCCGGCTGTGGTTCGTCAACGGCGGGTGATGTCGTGGGCCGGGAGCCGGCTTCGGGGGCAGGGGGCGCTGTGGGGCGGGCCGCGCTGTGCTGGTCCGCGGCAGCGGCCGCCCGGAGAGCGCTGGGTCGAGAGAAGAACGGCCGCAGGGTCGGGAACAGGGCGACCCCGCGGCGTGCAGGGTGACGGCTGCATGAAGCGCGGCTGGCCGAAGGGCGCGGTGAACGGACGGGTTTCGGTGAAAGGGCTGGTTGACGGGGCTGGCGACGGGGGGTAAGCCCGCTGCCCCTTTGGGCCCTCGACGCTGAGGCGTGGGTCTTCCCGGGGCGCTCCGTAATGGCGGGGCGGCCGGTCGTCGATGCGCGGCGCCGGACCTCGGGGCGGCGGCACCCCTCAGCCAATCAGGAGAAGGATAGCGTACCATGAATCAGAACCCCGGCGTCATCGGCCGCAAGATTGGCATGACCCAGGTCATCGAGGCGGACGGCACCGTCATCCCCTGCACGGTGGTGCAGGCGGCCGTCACCGTGGTGGGGAAGCGGACCCAGGAGAAGGACGGCTACGACGCCCTCATCCTCGGCATCGAGCCCCGCAAGGAGAAGCACACGAACAAGCCCCTGGCCGGCTTCTACAAGAAGCAGGGCGTGGAGCCGAAGCGGGTGCTGCGCGAGCTGCGCTGCGCGGCGGAGTACGCGGCGGGCTTCGAGGTCGGACAGCAGCTCAAGCTCGACGAGATCTTCGAGCAGGGGCAGTTCGTCGACGTGCAGGGTATCACCCGCGGTCGCGGCTTCACCGGTGTGATGCGGCGTCACAACTTCGCCGGCTCGAAGAGCAGCCACGGCGCCCATGAGTACATGCGCCACGGCGGCTCCATCGGCAGCAACATGACCCCCGGTCGCGTGCTGCCGGGCAAGAAGATGGCCGGACAGTACGGCAACGAGTGCATGAGCATCCTCAATCAGCGCATCGTGCGTGTGCTGGCGGAGGAGAACCTCGTCCTCGTGCGCGGCGGGATCCCCGGCTCGAAGAACGGCCTCGTGGTCGTGCGCGGCGCCGTGAAGAAGAAGAACAGCGGCAAGCCCGCCCAGGGCTGAGCGAGCGTCAGCTGAGCGAGCTGCCCCCGCACTCCCCTGCACACGACGCGCCCGGGACCGCAGAGCTGCTGGTCCCGTGGCGCGTCGAGCGCATTTTACACGACGGCGCGGACCTCCTGGTCGTCGACAAACCGAGCGGCGTGGTCGTCCATGGGGGCGACGAGCAGCTCGCCGACGATCTGGTGCATCGGCTCGAGGCGTGGCTGCGGAGCCAAGGGCGGGACGCTTACCTGGGTGTGCATCAGCGCCTCGATCAGGCCACGAGCGGGCTGCTCTTCTTCACCCGGCGGAAGGACGTCAACCCGGCCGTGGCCGCCGCGATGGAGGCGCGCCAGGTGCGGCGCACCTATGTGGCGCTGGTGACCTTCGAGGGAGGAGGTCCCACGACGCGGAGCGGTCGCGCGCCAGGATCTTCGAGGCGCTCGGAGCTTCGAGCGCCTCTGACGCACGCCCTCGAGCGGCGCCCCCGAGGGCGCCTCGAGCACCAGCTGCACCACGCCCGCGGTCGCACGGAGGTGGTGACAGAGCGCTCACGGGGACAGCAAGCCATCACCGACTACGAGGTGCTCGAGACGGTGGGGCGGCGGGCGCTGGTGCTCCTCCATCCGCACACCGGGCGCACCCACCAGCTGCGGGTGCAGCTCGCCGCGGCGGGGGCGCCCATCTGCGGGGATCGGCGCTATGGCGGCGAGCCTGCCCCGCGGCTGTTCCTCCATGCGATGGCGTTGGGAGGGCCGGCGCTGTGGGCACTGCGTGGTGAGGCACAGCGTGGCGAGGCGCAGCGTGGTGAAGCGCAGCGTGGTGAAGCGCAGCGTGGCGAGGCGCAGCGTGGCGAGGCACAGCGTGGTGAGGCGCAGCGTGCGATGTGGACGCGGGAGGTGCCCCGCTCCTTCCGGGACTGGCTCGCCGACGGCGTAGTGCGCGTGCCCGCGGACGCCACCGAGCTGTTCGAGGACGCGGGGCTGCGCCGCTTCGCCCTCCGCGGACAGACGGACACGTATCGGTTGGTGAACGGCGCCGGGGATCTCCTGCCGGGCCTGGTCGTCGATGTGTACGGGCCGTGGGCGGTGCTGTCTCTCTACGACGCCGAGCTGGTCGCTCGGGCGCGCGCGCTCGGGGAGCAGCTGGTGGCGCTGGGCTTCCGCGGGGTCTACCTGAAGACGCGCGTGCGAGCCGATCTACGTCGTCAGGAGGCAACGGAGCTCGCGCCCGAAGGGCCGCTGCTAGGAGAAGCCGCGCCGGCGGGGTTGGTGGTGACGGAGGCGGGCATGCGGGTGGAGGTGGCCCTCGCGGACGGCCTGTCCACGGGGCTGTTCGTGGATCAGCGGGACAATCGTCGGCGGGTGCGGCAGCTGGCGCGCGGCGGACGCGTGCTGAACCTCTTCAGCTACACGTGCTCCTTCAGCGTGGCCGCGGCCCTGGGAGGCGCCAGCGAGGTGGTGAGCGTGGACCTGTCCGGGCGGGCGCTCGAGCGAGGTCGACGCAATTTCGAGCTGAACGGCCTCGACGCCTCGACGCACAGGTTCTTCAAGGAGGACGCCGTCAAGTGGCTGAGCCGCGCCGCGCGGCGCGGTGAGCGCTTTCGTGTGGTCGTGCTCGATCCGCCGAGCTTCTCGACGGTCGGGAAGGGGACCTTCAGCGTCGCGCGGCGCTACGGGGAGGTAGCGGCGCTGGCGCTGGCGTTGGTCGAGCCCGAGGGGCACCTGCTGGCGGTGACGAACCACACGCGCACGAGCCTCGAGGCGCTGCGCAAGATCCTGCACCGGGCGGCGCAGCAGGCGGGGCGCACCTTGGTGAGCCTGCGGGATGCGTCGAGTGGCATCGATTGCCCCGAAGGTCCCGAGGGGTCTTGGCCCAGCAAGAGCGTCTGGGCCAAGGTGCGGTGACGAGGAACGCTGACGAGGAGCGCTGACGACGATGACCAGACGACGCAACCCCTATGCTGGTCAGGATCCGGCCACCCGCGAGGCGAAGGCGCGGGGCTACCCGGCGCGCAGCGTCTTCAAGCTGCAGGAGATCGATCGGCGCACACAGCTGTTTCGTCCGGGGCTGCACGTGTTGGATCTCGGGGCGGCGCCCGGATCGTGGAGCTTGTATGCGAGTCAGAAGGTGGGCGCCCAGGGGCGGGTGCTCGCCGTCGATCTGCAGCCCATCGAACAGCGCTTCGAGCCCAACGTGGTGGTCGTGGAGGGCAGCGCGTTCGATCTGGAGAGCGAGCAGCTCGGGCAGTTTGCTCCCTACGACATCGTCTTGAGTGACATGGCACCGCGCACCAGCGGGGTGAAGTTCCAGGATCAGTCAGCGAGCCTCGAGCTGTACCTGCGGGCCCTCGAGGTGGCGGCAGCGCTCGGTAAGCCGCGCTCGCACTTCGTGGGCAAGCTCTTCATGGGGCCGGATTTCGACACCGCGATGCGCGCGACGAAGGCTCACTACTCGAAGACGCGCGTTATCCGTCCCGAGGGAACACGCTCCGTGAGCAAGGAAGTCTTCCTGGTCGGCATGGGGCTGCGGCGCTCGACCGAGCCGTCGACTGAGCCGTCGACTGAGCCGTTGACCGAGCCGTTGACCGAGCCGGGCTAGCTCAGAAGAAAACTTTCCCTACGATCGCGCGTTCGGTAGAGCCTGAGGGACCATGGCCTGGCGAGCGGTCTTCACCGGCTTGTTCATCGGTTCCCTCGGCGCGGGTGTCGTGCTGGCGCGCGCTCATTTGCGTGGGCAGCCGCTGGTGCCGTCTGTGGCCGCGGTGGCCATCGACGCGCCCCCGCTCATCGAGCCGGCGGAGGAGGACACGCGGCTCGCCGCCCTCGGCGAGGTGGTCGGCACCGCCCCCGAGCCCGCAGCGACCGCCGACTGGCTCGCGGCGGTGGACCCCGAGGAGCTCAGCGAGCCGCCCTCACCGGATCGCCTGTCCCCCGACGCGCGACTGGCGGCCCTGGGCAAGCAGACGATCGTCTACGAGGAGCCCCACCGGAGGTCCCGTCGCCTCGGCTATCTGCGCACGGGCGCGGTCGTGAACCGCGCGCCGGTCCCAAAGGGCACCGAGGGGTGCCCCGAGGGCTGGTATCGCGTCGCCCCCGAGGGATACGTCTGCGTCGGGCGCACGGCCACCCTCGAGATCGATCATCCGGCGGTCGCCATGGCGGCGGTCGGCCCCGACCGCAGCTCTCCGATGCCGTACAGCTACGGCAAGGCCCGCGGTGCTCCGCCTCCCCTCTACGCGCGGCTCCCCACCCGGGCCGAGCAGGAGCAGAGCGAGAAGGATCTGGCGTCCCATTTGCGTCGGGGCTTCGATCCCTTGTGGACCCTGGAGGCCGTAGGGGGACCGCCGCTGCAGATCGCGGGAGGGGAGCGGATCCCGCGCCCCTTCGGGTACCCCGTCTTGCCATCGGGGGCGCTCGGCGGCTTCGGCTTGAGCAACGGCGCGTTCGCTCTGATCGACCTGTTCGAGGCCGAGGGGCGGCGCTGGGGGATCAGTACGGACTTGATGCTCATCCCGCTCGATCGGCTGGATCCGGTGATGGCGAGCGAGTTCCACGGCGTGCCCCTCGGGGACGGCATGGAGCTCCCCGTGGTCTTCGTGCGCAGCTCCCGAGCGCAGCTGTTTCGTGGTCACCCGAAGGAGGGCACCCTCGCCCCCGAGCGCCCCATCCAATTTCGTGAGGCGTTCTCGTTGAGCGGGCGCCAGGAGCAGGTCGGAGGCGTCACCTTCCTCGAGACCCAGAGTGGGCACTGGCTGCGGGACAACCAGCTCGTGCGCATCGATCCCCTCGAGGCCGCGCCCTACTGGGCGAAGGGGCAGCGGAGCTGGATAGACGTCTCCATCTTGAACCAGACCCTCGTCGCCTACCGGGGAGCTCAGCCCGTGTACGCGACCCTCGTGACGGCCGGGCGGGACCAGCTCGGAGATCCCAAGACGACCCGCGCCACGGTGCGCGGACAGTTCGTGATCCACACCAAGCACGTCACCGACACGATGAGCGGGGACGAGCCGGGCGACGAGTTCGATCTGCGGGACATCCCCTACGTCCAGTACTTCCACCAGGGGTACGCCTTCCACGCGGCCTTCTGGCACGACGTGTTCGGGACCCCCCGCAGCCACGGGTGCATCAACCTGTCGCCCCACGATGCGCGCTGGCTGTTCTCTTGGACGGATCCGCCGGTGCCCCAGAACTGGCACACGGCCTTCGACTCCCGCGGGACCCTCGTCAACATCCGCCCCTGAGCGCGCGCGGGCTCAGGGGCTCTTCGGCGGCGCAGCGGGTGCGGTGCCCGGAGCGGCGTCCCCTCGCTCTTCGGCGGAGGAGCTGGGCGGGTCCGCGCCGTGCGGGTCGGCGCCGTGTTCGTCAGGGCTGGGAGGGGCAGCCTCGCGGCGCTCGGAGTCGGGGTGGTCGGGCTCGCTGGCGCGGGCGGGGTCGGGAGCGCCGTGCTGGCCGTCTTCCTGGCCGCTTTCCTGGGCGCTTTCCTGGGGGGCGTCCGGCGTCGCTTCCTGGCCGCTCGCGGGCGCGGGGGCTCGCAGGGACTCCTGGATGACGTCCACCGGAGGAGCGGAGAGCTCGGAGGCGTACACCGGAGTGGGGGCCGGCCGTTCCGCCACCGGGGGACCGCAGTGGAGGGCGGCGAGCCCGAACAGGGCGCTCGCGAGGACGGGGGAGAGGGACACCGTTTGCATCAGCCCCCGCACGATAACCCAGGCCGGGGCTCAGGGCACGGCGACGAGCTGGAACGCGACGCGGGCGCTCCGGCCCACGAGACGACCCATCAGCTCGAGATCCGCGGACACGAGACGGCCGTGGGTGTCCCGCGGCTGGATCTCGTGATCGGCGAGGGGGATCGAGACCGGGGCCCTGGAGCTGAGCTGGATCTCGCTCGGCGGCAACCCAGGGGTGGCGGGGACATCGTAGTGGAAGTCCAGCTGGACGGCGGCGGAGCGTTGGACCCGAAAGCCGTTCACTTCGAGGGCGCCGGTCACCTTCGCCGTGACGCGCCGGCGCTCTCCCCCGGGGCTGTCGGAGGCAGGGCTCTCCGGCGCGAGGGGAGGCAGCCGCCGACCGAGGTGGGGCGCCTCGTGGGACAGCTCTTCGATACCGCTCACCACGAAGCGCGCGAAGCGGCTCCGTTCGAGCTCCGCGTCGGGGCGTGAGGCGCCGAGGTTGAGCCAGTCGCGCGCGCGGCTCGTGCGCTCGCGCTCCTGCCGCTCGTTGTCTCCCTGCATCAGCACCGAGCCGAGGTCGATTTCGATGATGCCACGGCTGCGCCGGAGCTCGAGGAGATCGAGCTCCACCTGGCCGCGCACGATACGGAAGGTTCCCGTAGGCTTGGCCTCCTTGGCGGGCAGCGTGACCTGCATCATCGAGCCCGGCTGGATGCGATAGGTGCGCAGCGGCCTCGGTTCTTCCGGCGGGGCTTCTTCGGCGGCGGTGGATGACGGCGCGGCAGAGGGGGCAGCGGGGGCTGACACGGGCGGGGCCGGCCAGGGCTCTGTGGGCTGAGGGGGCTCGGGAGGTTCTTTGCAGCCCGAGGACGCGACGAGGAGGGCGAGAGCGGCGAGGAGGCGCATGGTCCGTTGCATCAATACCAGCCTCCCAGGGCGACACCCCAGCCGAAATAGTCTCGCGCCGCGTCCACCGCTCCCCGCAAGCGCCAGGTGTATTGGTCGGGCCATATGCCGAACACGTCCCATCGACCGAGCTTGAGGTCGGCGCCCCCCGTCCCGTGGATGCGCGCGCCGGCGGGGTTGCTCTCGAACCGCGAGGGTTCCAGGTAGGTGCCACCGCGCAGCACCACCCAGTTCGGGATGACCTCGCTCTCCATCCCGAAGCGCGGCGAGAAGGTCGTCCGCTGCCCGCTGCGGTTCACCTCCCGCTCCAGGAACGACTCGATCCCGACGGCGTCGTCCACCGGACCGTCGATGTGCAGGGCCGTCGACACCAGGACATAAAACCTGCCGAGGTCTCGGTAGCGCTCCCGGAGCCGCCTGCGGGTCACGTTCGCGGCCTCCTCCAAGCTCCTCTCGTCGATGGCGCGCTCGAGGTCGAGGTGGGCATCGATGGCGGCCTTCGCGGCGGGCACGTCTCCCCCGGCGCGCTCGGCGGTGGCGTGGAGCCGCTCTCGGCGCCGCTCGCGGTCGGACTGACGCCAGCGCACGTACCGCTCGGTCCGCTCGATGAGCGAGTGAGGATCGTACCAGCGCGGGTTGAACAACCGCCCGAACTGATAGGCGAAGCCCATGGAAATCTGCCAGGGGAGGCGCACGGAGTTCGGGATGAACAGCTCCTCGGGGGTGCCCGGAAAGAGCACTTGGGCGGTCGTCGCCTCGAGATCGACCTGGCTCTCGACGGGGCCGCGGAACGCGGCGCCGATGCGGTACGCGGCGCCGTTCGGACGCCACAGCGTACCCACCTCCACGTTACCCCCGACGCTCTCGAAGAGCGTCCGTTCGGCTTGGGTGACGGCGTTCGTGTTCAACACCGAGAGGCCGATCGTGCGCAGGCCCAACCCGATGAAGAGCTGTCCGTCGAGGAAGGAGCGCGCCAACTGCACGTTCAGGCTGACGATCTGCGACTGGAGCCGATCTCCGCTCGCCTCCGCCCGGGTCAGGGCATATTGCTGGGTGTTGACCGCGGCGCCGATCCCCCAGGGCCCGAACTGCAGGTTCCCGGCGAGCTCGAGGGCCACGAAGCTCTGCTCCGCCGTGGTGGGGATCGTCGTGCGGCCCTTGCCGGTATTGAAGAAGTCCGATCCGCCGAGGCTCGAGGGAAAGGTGATGCCGAAGCCGAGATCCCAGTCGGTGTAGTCGAGGGCGTGCGCCGAACGTACGGCGGGGGCGGCGGCGTTCTGGGTGTTGCCTTCGATGAAGTCGCCGACGGCGACGTAGGCCCCACCAAGGCCCATGACCCGGGTACTGGCGAGCACGGGGCCCTGGAACAGGTCGATGGCGTAGTCGTTCGTCTGGATGCGGCTGCCGTCGGGGCCGAGCTGGGCGCCAGCGGGGCACGTCAGGCTCGAAGTGAGCGCGCCGAGGGCGACGGTGATCAGGGTTCGCGCGAACGTTGGCGCGCCGCGCCGGGCGGACGGCTTTCGGGGAGAGGCCCGCCCTGGGGAGCGCGCCTCCTCGATCATGTCACCGGCGTCCCGCCCCGCTGTTCGCGCGCCAGGCGGAGCTCGGTCTTGAGCACGCTCACCAGCACACCCACGGCGCCCGCGGCGAACACGATCAACATCGGACCGAGCCAGCCGGCGAGCGCGGCGAGGAAGGTGAGGAACACGAAGGTGTCGCGCTTGAACAGGGGCTGGATCGCCGTGGTGAGCTTCGACTGCCCCTCGCCGGCGCTCAGGGGATACTTGAGCAGATCTCCCGAGCCGATGCGCACGAGGTAGCGATACTCCAGGCCGCTCGCGATGAACCCACAGCCGACGACGACCAGGCCCGCCGCGAGGTACGGGCTCCACCCGGTGGCTCGAAAGAGCCCCCAGGCGGCTCCGAAGTAGAAGGAGTAGTTCGTGAGATCGTCGCCCACCGTGTCGAGCCACTCTCCGGTCAGAGAGCCCCGGTGGGTGATGCGGCTCATCTCTCCGTCACAGCCGTCGAGCACGCTCTGCATCTGGAACAGGAAGGCGCCCCAGGCCATCGACGCGTAGTCGCCCCGGGACGCCAGGTAGGCGCCGCACAGGCCGATGGCCAAGATGCCGACGGAGACCTGGTTCGGGGTGAGGGGCGTCCGCACCAGCAGCCGTGACAGGGGCAGAGAGAGATAGCGGTTGAGCCAGCGCGCGGTCCAGCCGTCCTGGGGCTTCCGGAGAGCGCGGAACGCGTGGCCCTCGGCGCGGCGGGCGCTCGCCTCGTCCGTGACCTCGATGGGTTCGAACGAGAACGGCACGTCCGGGCAGAGCGGGCGTCGGCTCAGGTCCAGGTGGTGGGGACCGGGGGGATCGAGCCGAACCGGGGCGCCTCCTTCAAGCAAGCTGCCCCCCGTGACCACGTGTCGGAGGAGCTGGCGGTGCACGAGGTAGTTGGGCGGGACCGCGACGGTCGAGGCGCCCTCGGGGGCCCGCTCCAAGAGCGGCAGCTGGAGCCGGGGGTCATCGAGCAGGCGCTCCAAGGCTGCTCGCGCGGCGGCGTCGTCGGGGAGCACGATGCCCACCATCCCCGCCGCCCTGGCGTCGAGGGCGAGGCGCAGCGCGAGGGGCAGGCCGGCCACGACGCGCGCGGGATCCCCGGTCGAGGGTGTGAAGACGAGCAGCCAGGGGTCCACCGCGGCGTAGATGGCCACGGCGGGCGGCTCCTGGCAAGCCCGCGGGGGCGGCGTCGGGTGACGCGTTCGGGTGGGGGCCGCTCTTTGCAGCGACCGGAGGGGCTCCTTCGCGAAGGTCGCTTTTCATCGGCGGGTTCCCCTCGACGGGGGCACGATTGGGAATATAGTCCGCGCGTGCCTTACTCCGCTGAGTTCCGGTGTTTTGCTGGCTGTTCCGGCTCCTGGCCGGTAACCGAGGCCATTTATACGTGCCCCTCCTGCGGCGGATTGCTCGAAGTGGTCCACGACATGGAGGCGCTGGCGAACCGCAGTGGAGCGGGCTGGAAGAGCTTGTTCGACGAGCGGTACCGGCTCAACCAGTGGCCCTACGGCTCCGGCGTCTGGGGCAAGCGGGAGTGGGTGATGCCCGAGGTCGCGGACGACGAGATCGTCTCGATGTACGAGGGGGGCACCAACCTGTTCTGGGCGGAGCGCTACGGACGCCAGCTGGGTCTGCCGGAGCTGTGGGTGAAGCTGTGCGGCAACAGCCACAGCGGCTCCTTCAAGGATCTGGGCATGACCGTCTTGGTCAGCGTCGTGAAGCGCGCCGTGATGCAGGGCAAGAGCCTCAAGGCGATCGCCTGCGCGTCGACGGGCGACACGAGCGCGGCCCTGGCCGCCTACGGGGCGGCGGCGGGCCTCCCGGTGGTGGTGCTGCTGCCCCGGGGCAAGATCTCCACGGCCCAGCTCGTGCAGCCCCTCGCCCATGGGGCGCTGGTGCTCGGGCTCGACACGGATTTCGACGGCTGCATGGCGATCGTCAAGCGGCTGGCCGCGGAGGGCATGGTGTACCTCGCCAACTCGATGAACCCGCTGCGCCTCGAGGGCCAGAAGACGGTGGGCATCGAGATCGTGCAGCAGTTCGGGTGGGAGAGCCCCGACTGGGTCATCCTGCCGAGCGGCAACCTCGGGAACGCCTCAGCCCTGTACATGGGGTTCCGCATGATGCAGCAGCTCGGCGTCGTCGAGCGCCTCCCGCGGCTGGTGGTCGCCCAAGCCGAGAACGCCAACCCCCTGTACCGCGCCTGGAGCGCCGGGAAGAAGGAGGTGGAGCCCATCACGGCGCAGCCGACGCAGGCCACGGCCATTCAGATCGGCAACCCCGTCAGCGCACCGCGCGCCATGAAGGCGCTGGAGGAGATGGACGGCATCGTGGAGCAGGCGAGCGAGCAGGAGCTGGCGGACGCCGCTGCGCGGGCTGACGCGACGGGGATGTACACCTGCCCGCACACGGCCGTGGGCTTGGCCGTCCTCGAGAAGCTGCGGGCGCGGGACGTGATCAAGTCCGACGATCGCGTCGTGTGTATCTCCACCGCGAACGGGCTCAAGTTCACGGAGTTCAAGGTGCGCTATCACGAAGGGCTCATCGAAGGGGTGACGAGCAACCTCCGCAACCCCGCCGTGATGCTGCCCGCCGACTACGGCCAGGTCGTGGACGCGATCGGCAAGCGGTTCTCCTGAACCGCAGGGGCTCGCAGAAGAGCCAGGCGCGCCCCGAGGGGGGCGCCCTTCGGGGCAGCGCGCGGGCGTCCTGGTCCGTTAAGATACCGGCGATGGAGCGAACCCAGGCGCTTCGGGCGGTGATCAGAACGTAAGCCGCGCGGCGGCTCCGCCGAGCTGAGGCGCGACGACCGGCGCTACGGCGAGAGACGGCTGCTTCTTCTTCGGGGCCCTGGCCGTCTGGGGGGCGTCGTCGCCGGAGGTGAGGAGCACGATCCCGGTGATGCCGAGGGTGATCGCGATCCCGAAGGCCATGTCCGCGATGAGGGCGTTCCGCTCCACCCGATCCGCTCGGGCCGCGGTGGGATCGTCGTTGAAATCCGAGCGGGCCGAGAGGGCTTGGATGCCGAACACCGAGCCCGTGACGAGGCCCGCGCCTGCCAGGCCCAAGGTGATGTAAGCGGGCAGCATGCTCCGCTCGTTGGTCTCGAGCGCCGGAGGCGGAGGCTCGTGGGCCGGTGGAGCGGGCGCCACCGCGGGCTCCTCGGGGAGGAGCAGGCGCTGCTGGAGCTCGTCGCCTCCCTGCACCTGCAGATCCGTCTCCGCGCGCTGCCGACCCGGGAGCGTCGCCTCGATGCGGTGGGTTCCAGCGGGCAGCTCGAGCGTGAGGGGAGAGGTGCCGTTTTGGAGCACCCCGTTCACCGCGATCTGGGCGCCGCTCGGGTCCGTCACGACGGTGATCTGCGCCGGGAGGTTCGCCTTCAGCTCGTCGAGGCGCTGCTGGGCCTCGGCGACCTTGTCTTCGCCGACGTGGGCTGCGCCCGGATGGGAGAGGAACGTCTGGTAGGCTCGCGCCGCCTCCGCCTCCCGCCCACCCTGTAGATCGAGGGAGGCCGCCATCCAGTACTCCGCGTGGGGGGACGGCACGCGCTCGTGAGCCGCCGCGAACTGCTCGTAGGCGCGCGCGTAGTCTTCGTCGTCGAAGGCAGCGCGCCCCGCCTCGAAGGCGACGCGAGCCGCCTCCCGCTCTTCTTCCTCGGAGGGCCCCGCCTCGCTGGCGTCCTGAGCGTCGGGCGCGTCTTGCCCGGCTTCAGGGTGCGCCTGCTCTGGCGAGCCTTGCGGCGCCGCCGAGGGGGCCGGGGTAGGTGAAGGTGCTTTGGACGGCGCGGCGGGAGCAGCGCGCGAGTCTCCAGCGGGCGTCGGCGCGCTCTGGGCAGCCGCCAAAGGCGACCACGTGCCCAGCAAGAGTGCGGTGATGCTGACCGAAGTGGTCAGCTGCCGGAGGCGGGGAGGGTGCTGCATCGGGGTCTCCTGGGGCGTCGGATCGTCGAGGACTCGCCGCCGAGTAGGCAGGGAGGCTAATCTGCGAATGTCTCGGGCCACAAGTCTGCCCAGCTGCAATCGGGCGGCTTTTCTCGAGATCCCAGTAACTCGCCATGAACACGTCACAAACCGGGGCCGCGGCGCGCAGCGGACGGTCCGCGCCTCCACCGGCCGATCCAGGGCCCACGCCTCGCTTCGACGGGCCAGCTGCCGAGCTCGCCTCCGTGCAGGCGCGGTTGCGGGATGCTCGTGAGGCCGGGGACGAGGAGGCGGAGGCGCGGCTCAGCGGCGCGCTGGCCCGCGCGCTGGCGGCGCGGGGGATCGAAGCTCGGGAGGTGCTCCGCCTGGGCGAGCGAGCGTTCGCGGTCGGCGGAGATGGGGCCTTGGCGAGCGACCTGTCGTCCTGGTGGGCGAGCGTGGGGGAGCCCGCGCGGGCCGCGGCGATCCTGCAGCGCGTGGAGGGACGGGCGAGCCCGGAGGACCGTGGCGCGGTGCGGACGCGCATCGGGGTGCTCCTGGCGCGGGCGGGGAAGGCAGAGGAGGCCGCGCAGGCCTTCGAGGCCGCGCTGCAGGTGGCGGCTCACGATCCGCTCCCTGCCGAGCTCCTCGGGACGCTGCGGGGCTGGGGAGCGATCCGGGGAGAGCGCGCGGCGCGCGCGTTCACGGAGGCGGCGGCTCGGCGCGCCGCCGCGGGCGATGTGACGGGCGCCTTCGAGAACAGCGTGCGTGCCTTCGAGGCTTGCCCCTCGGATCCGGTGGCGGCCGAGCGCCTTGCCCTGGCCCTCGAGGAGCGAGGGCGAGGGGGGGCCGCCGAAGAGGTGTTGCGGGAGCAGGCGCGCTCTGGTTCTGCGGCGCGTCGCGCGGCGATCCATCAGCGGCGCTTCGGGCGCCTCATCGCCGAGCAGAACTGGTCCGCCGCGCTCGGGGCTGCCCTCGACGCCGAGCTCGACGCGGCGTTCGACGCGGAGCGGCTCGTGGAGGTGCTGGAGGGCTCGCGCGCGGAGCCTCCTCGCGACGTCGAGTCCCTGTTCGTCCACCTGGCGGCTGGGGAGCCCGTGCTCGTGGACTGGCTCCTCGCGGCCCTCGACGCGGCGGTCTTCGCGTGGGGCGCGAGCACGGTCCAGGGCCTGCGCGCGCGACTGCTCGAGCTGTACCCACGCCCGGAAGGGCGCGCGCAGCTGACGCCGGAGCTCGTCCTCGGCGAAGAAGAAATCGTGCGCCGCATCGCCGCCCTGAGGGAGCAGCTCGTCCACCTCGGGGACGCCTCTCAGGAGGGGGTGCGCCTGGAGCTGGCGCGACTTCAGGGAGCGCGGGGTGAGTGGCATGCGGCGCAGGAGGTGCTGCAGCCGCTGCTCTCGCCCAGGCCGGGTCCGTCCCTCGAGGCCGCATGCCTGGGCGCGGTGACGGCGCTCCGCGCTGGTGTGAACGAGGGGCGCGCGCTGGCCCTCTGGCACGTCGCTGGCTACGCGCAGGGGCGAGTCCGCGCCGTCGTGGCGAGCGTGGCGGCGGAGCTGCTGCTCGAGGCGGGACAGCTCCCCGAAGCCCGACTCGCGGCCGAGATGGCGGTCGACGCGGATCCGTCCTGGCAGCGGGCCGTCGCCGCCCAGGCGCTGGTGGCCCAGCGCGATCCAGACTCCGCTGCGGCGATCCTGCTGGAGCGCTCCCTCGCCGTCGTGCTGGCGCGGGGGAGCACGTGCCAGGTCTTGGCCGACTCTTCCGAGCGTCGCGGCGCGCTGCGCCTCGCGCTCACCTGGACCCAACGTCAGCTCGCGCAGCGCCCGGGTGACCCAGAGGTCGCGAAGGAGCTCCTCCGACGAGCGGCGGAGGCCGGAGACGGCGAGCGCCTGGCGGATGCCTTGTCGTGGCTCTTGTCTCAGCCCATCCCCCTCGCGCGGCTCGTCGGGCCAGCGGCGAGCGCGCTTGGGGCCCTCGCGCGGCTCGCGCCGGAGCGGGCTCCCGACGTCGCTCGGCGCGTGCTCGATGTCCTGGGGCCCCGCGTCGAGGCGGTGCGGGAGGCTGTGCTCGAGGTCGCCCGGAGCTGCCAGGTGCCCGAGCTCGAGGCGCAAGTGCTGGAGCGGTGGCTGGTGACGGCGTCGCCGCAGGTCCGGGCT
>JAEWOQ010000410.1 GCA_023460875.1 Pseudomonadota bacterium | reverse complement strand
GCGTACCCCAAGTCCCGAATCACTCACCATTCGTCCTCGGGCCCTTTACCAGCGAGGTGAGCCCGATAACTAGGCGTGTCAGCGGGAGCCATGGCAAGGTGTCCCGAGAGGCGAGGACGATTGTCCCAGGAGCCGACATGCTGATCATCAAACGCAACGGCCGCCAGGCAAGGGTGGAGGACCAGGTGGAGGACCTCGCTCAGGCCATCGAAGAGACTGGCATTGCTCCGGACCTCGAGAGATGGCAAATCGCTCGGTACCTCTGGAACCTGAAGAACGGTCCGGAGCGGTTCGGCGAGGTCGATCTGAGCAACAGCCAGCAGGTCGCCTTGGCCGCCTACAAGGTCAAGCTGGGGGTTCCGCGGCCACGCCGCCGGTGGTGCAAGAAGCGTGACTCGAATGACTTCGACCTCGTGATCGTCGGAGCCGGCCCGACCGCGGCCTACTACCTGGATACCCTCGGCCCCGCCCACGACCGCTCTGGCACGCTCGTGATCGGGAAGGACAACCCCTGGATCAAAGAGCGAGGTCACTCGATCCCTTATATCAATCATACTCAGCGGCAGACTGCTTTGCCTAGTAGGAACGAGACCCGGTACGGCGGTAACGAGAGCTTCGTCCAACGCCGCGTTTTCGGTCAGCAAGTCAAGCAGCGCATCAAGGCTCTCGCTGGCCGTGTCGTCGACGACCGGGTCGAACGAATCAAGCGGGTCTATCGCGGGGGCAAGTCGGTCCTCGAGATCACTTGTCAGAACGAGAACGGCCCGTTCTATGCCGGTCGTGTCGTCTTCGTCGCTGGCTCGGGGAAGAACCGTTCTCCCAAGGTCGCGGCGGCGAAGTACTCCAGTCGCTCCATCGACATGGACACCTTCATCCGCGACAAGGCGGCGAAGGAGCGTCCCGGTCGCATCGTGGTGTGGGGCAGCAACGCGGCGATAGACGCCGTCGCGGCCGCAAAGAAGCACGGCTGGACCATCGCGGCGTGGATGTACGGTCAGGGTTCCGAACCCGCTTGGCTACCGGGCACACGCTACCTGAGCCGCCCCTATCGGCTGCAAGACGTGCCCAGGCACAAGTACGCAGATCGGAATGCGATCACCATCGAGGACGGGGCTCCCGAAACCTTGAACGTACGGGACGATGGCAAGATCGTCGCGGCCAACGTCAAGTACGTCGTGTACGGACTGGGTTCCACCGATCTCCTGCGAGAAGTGTTGGACCGGAACGTATTGAACGGTCAGAACCTCGCTCCGATCCTCGACGAAGAAGGGGTGTTCAGTGACCCCGGGCTCCCTGCTCCCGAAGACAAGGCGTTTCTGGGTTGGGGCACTCCCGACGGACAGCTCCAGGTCTTCGGTCTCGCGGCGGAGAACTACGAGTTCCACCGAGATGGTAAACTCACGCGCATCGGACCCCGTGACGCTCAGGTCCTCGCCCTCAAGAGGTGGCTCTCGGGGGACGTGCTGACGGTTGGACAGCTCACGTACATCCGTTCGGCGCTCCGTGCCGTCAATCACTACGTGCCCGGGTCGATCGAGCACCGGGTCGATTTCAGTCATGCGGACGCTAACCAGCTCCGCGTTCACCTGGCGGCCAAATACCCCGATCTGCCCGAACCATTGACCCAGTGGTTCATCGGGCTGATCGCCCACGTCCGAACGGATGCGAAGCCGCACACGCTGCACCCGCGTTTGCCTCATGGGTTCACGGTGCGGCAGACGCAGCTCATCGAGCGCAAGCTTGCGGAGTTCGAACGCTCGGGAAAGCGCCTCGAGCGAGAGCTCACCTCCATCGCCGACCAGCTCCGGGCGCTGACCCCCGGGTCCGGGGGGGAGGTGAGCTCTGCGCTGAGAAAGCTACCACTGCATCGACGCTGAGCTCGACGGTCAGGAACGGTCAGTCAAAATTTTCGGCGAACGTGCGGCGGTCAGGAGCAATTTTCGAACTCGGCCACGGAGTCGCGTAAACGTCGGTCCATGCCGTTCCTGGTGAGAGGCTCCGATGTCTCGGCGCTCCTGCACAATTCGCTGCCAGCCCGCGATTCGCTCTACTCCGTACTCCTCCAAGCGCGCCCGAATCTGTTCGCTGCGCTGCGCCAGCACTGGGACGGGAGCTACGCTCGCTCTACTCCGATGAGCGGCACGGGCTACCGCCCCGCCATCTCCGCCTTCTCCGCGCTGGAGGGCTGGTGGGGGAGCGGCTACGGCGACGGAGATCTCGCCCGCGCGATGTTCGCTGGCGCACGCGCCGGCGACGCCACGAACATCACGGGGTGCGCGAACGCCCAGCAGTTCACGGCCGCCTTCGAGGCGGCTCGGGACGAGGCATTCTACGTGTTTTTGCAGCTCTCCACCGTCAATGAGCTCAACTCCTTCTCATTCAAGGCGACGTATTTGCATCGGGACATCGAAGCGCTCTTCCAGCGGCGCGTTCAGTCCTACGTCTCGCGGGTGCTTCGTCATCGGGTGCTCGAGACGGCTCGGATCATGTTCCGGATCCTGTGGGGGAACATGAACGGAGCCTGGCGACTCGCCTACCAGAAGCGCACCATCGTAACGACGCTGCTCCTCGGCATGATGCACAACCGGATGTTGCGCACCCCGGCCTACGCCGCAGCAGGGCGCCAGCTCTACAACCAGAGTTCCGTCGCCTTCACCTTGCTCACCTTCGCTTACGTCCCCGCGATGTACTGGAGGGCGGAACAGGGCGCTCGCCCCCGCGGCTTCGCGTTCAACGAGGCCAACTGGTACTACTTCTGGCGGATCTTCGGCTCCCTTCTGGGCCTCGACGCCCGCATGCTGCCCCACGGTCACCTCGAAGCCGCGCAGATGTGGCAAGACTTCTTCGCAAGCGGTGAGTGCCAGGGCAATCCTCAGAATCTGACCAGAGGGCAGCCAGGCTTCAACCTACTGGATCCCGGGCTCGTCGACGCCTATGACCAGTCCGTTCGGCTCCAGCCGAGCACCGACACGACCCTCGATCTGCTCTCCTTCTTCCCCGCTTGGCTCGTGACACAGCTGCGTTCCTCCGGTCGTTGGTATCACTTCCTTCGGGGGCAATGAGTTTGACCTGCGGGCGCTACGAAGCGACATCGCCTCCCCGCGCGCCTGCTTGCGAGGTACGCTTAGCCGTTCGACCGAGTGAGGCAGCGCCTCGTCGAGTCCAGGGCGATCGACGGCGATCGACAGCGATCGACAGCGATCGACAGCGATCGACAGAGCCCAGGCGTGAGCTCGTTCGGAGTAGAACGGAGGCGGCGCATACGGAGCGCGCCCGCGCAGAGCCGTCGCGGGCTCACCACATCATTATCGCCAGTCCTCCGCTGGATTGGGCGGAGTACAGCCTGATTCGGACCCGATAGGTGGAGCCCAAGGTCAGGCGGGCGTCGATCTTGGCGTTGAGGCTCGTGCCGCTGTCGTCGTCTGCGGCCAGGAAGCGGGGTCGTCCGGGAG
The DNA here is from genome assembly GCA_023460875.1 of Pseudomonadota bacterium. Lineage (GTDB taxonomy): Bacteria > Myxococcota_A > Polyangia > Polyangiales > Polyangiaceae > NIC37A-2. Next base: position 1,763 of record JAEWOQ010000410.1, on the reverse strand, counting down.
CGTCGCTGGGGCCCGTCATCGAAGTGCGTCGTCGGGCGTCGTCGAAGCGCTTCCGCGAGGGGTCAGCCGTCGACATTCCCGACCCGTGAGAACACGAGCGCGCAGATGGTGAGATCGGCGATGACGTGGGTGGCGACGACGAGGGTCATCCCGCCAGTGCGCCCGCGGATGACCCCGAGGAGGAAGCCGTAGATCGCCGCCAGCACCACGCCCGTGAGCCCGCGGGGAAAGCCGTGGTAGTGCATGAGCCCGAAGAGAACCGCTTGTGCGACGTTGATGAGCGAGCGTTTGCTCAGGACGCGGGTGAGGGCATCCGAAGCCATGCCCTTGAGGAGGAACTCCTCCCAGATCGCGTTCGCGACGGAGAACACCACGGCGATGGCCATCAGGGTGGGGACGTTCGACAGGGGGACCATCGCCACGATGTCGGAGACGTCCGCGTCGTCGTAGGTGAACCAGAGGACGAGTGCCGCGGAGCTCACCACGGCGACGCACGCGGCGAACAGCAGCGTCCCGCGATCCAGCTCGCCCCCGCGGAGCCACGTCGTCGCATCGCGGACAGCCGCGGAGCGCCCCCGCAGAGCCACGACGAGCAGCACCGGTAGCGCAAAGGGCAACGGCCACGGGACCCCGGCCGCGAGCAGGATCGCGAGAAACCCAAAGAAGAGCGCATGAACGCGAAGGGCGGGCGCCGTCTTCGTCACGACCAGGGAGAGGGCGACGAGCGGAGGAATCGCCCACGGCGCCCCCGGAGGCGCGGTCACGAAGACGAGGAAGGGGGCGAGGAGGAGCAGCGCCGCGAGCCAACGCGCGGACGTGCCTTCCGCGCGCCTCCCGGGCGCAGTCGCCGCACTGCAGAGAACGTCGTCGCCCATGAGCCCCTCCAGCGGGAGAGTAGACGGGCAGCGGGTCCTCGCGCCACAGGCGGCTCCCACGGCCTCACCATGCGAATGGTGAGATGTCGTCAACGGTAGGCGGTCGCTCCTTTTCAGCGCAAGTGGGGAACCACGGTGTCGCCCGCGGGAAAAGGCGGGGTCGTGCCGGCGGGCCGCCGATTCATGATGTGCACCGCCTGGCCCAGGGCGTGCTCGGCGGCTTCGTGCACCGCTTCGCTGAGGGTCGGGTGGGCGTGCACCGTGAGGGCGAGGTCCTCGAGGGACGAGCCGATCTCGAGGGCGAGGGTGAGCTCCGCGATGAGCTCGCTGGCTTCCGGACCCACGACGCCCGCGCCGACGAGTCGATCGCCGAGGGCGACGCCCTTCACGAAGCCGTCCGCCTTGCCGAGGGCCATGGCGCGCCCCAGGGCCGCGAAGGTTCGTGTTCGAGTGGGCGATGGGTCGAGAGACGGTCGCCGGGGTGCGAGTGGACGCGCGCCTCAGCGGCCGCGGGGAGTGCGGCGCCGTGAAGCCTTGGTCGAGCGCGCGGCTTGGGGAGCGCGGGGTGTCCGCGTGGGCTCGGCGGGTGGGATCAGGGCCATGCCGTCGATGAGTTTGTGGAGGTGGCGGGTCACCTGGCACATGGGGCGGTCGTTGCCGTGGAGCTTGGAGAGCATGACGGCTCCCTCGAGGGACGAGATGAACAGGGCGATCGTGCCCTCGACGTCGACGTCGCCCCGCAGCTCTCGCGTCTTCTTGCCGTCGACGAGGATGCGGCGCACCGCCGTCTCGAGGCCCTTCATGACCTCCTGGGCGCGCTCGAGGAGCTCGGGGTGCGCGTCGTCCGCCTCCACGGAGGCGTTGAGGATGGGGCACCCGCCGGGCACC
>JAEWOQ010000409.1 GCA_023460875.1 Pseudomonadota bacterium | reverse complement strand
CCGCCTCCTGGGATGACCACCATCCCATGCTGCGCGCTCCGCGTGAGCCGCAGCGCACCCGCGGAAACCGGTGAGCAGCTCCCTCGCCTCCTCAGCTCACGGCTTCCTTTGACAGCTGGACTCATCGATGCCGCGTTCGCCAATGTGCACAATGACTGATTGAGGAGTTAAACGCGGAAACGAGGAGTACCAGCAGCGACCAAGCTCGACCCGACGCGCTCCGACCCTCTCGAAGAATACGTACCCCGTCTCGCTCCCGTCAAAGAACCAGACATTGTCACTTTCGCCGCTTGCCAGATCCCCAACAACCACGTGCCCACGTCGCGACCGAACCTCAAGACCAACGATCTTTCTCCCCGATTGGTTAACTATTTCAATCCGATGAAGCAACGGAACCCACAACACGACCCCCACGACCAGCACAGCCACAAAGAGCACCCAATGTCGCACGCCAAGCCCGACCATATCAGAACACAGGGAGGTAACCGCTCTCAGGACCAGGTGACGCAATCAACCCATCGCCATTGACCGCAGCCATACAGCTCTCAGCGCAGTCGCCACCGGCGTGTGCTCCGCGACACCGGCGAGCAGCTCAAAGAGGCAGCGCGCTCCGTACCACTTCTTTTCTAAGGTCACCGTAAACAAGCTCTCTTTCTAATGACCACACCGACACGAGTCAGCTCTAGCATCTTGCCTCCCGACCTACACCAGCGGCGCCGCTGCAGCCAGCCCAAGTACCAGCCATAACCCCAGACTCGCCGCTGCCCACCCCACGGCTCCCCTGCGCCGAGCACCAAGCGACTTGCGAAGAGCCACCAAGAAAGCGAGCGAACCCACCATTCCGATGACGAACGAAAGCATCCCGAACGACGAGAACCCGAGCGGAGGACCTAGCAAGACGAGGACCCTCGTTCTGAGAAGCAGCCAATGAGCCACGGCGTCGGGCAGAAGGCCCATCCCGAACGACAGGCACTCCAGAAGAATGACCGCTGGCACGAACCGCCACACTACCCGCGACCGCGAAGGCAAGTCGGCACCCGTCAGGAGCATCCAGGCAGAACCAATGCGTTGCACGCATACCTCCGCTCTCAGCCATGCGTTTCATGCATGAATCCGCTTCTTTGCCGCGAACGCCACAGCCGCCGAGTGACGCCGACAGCCGAGGTGCACGACAAGGTGCCCAGCACACCGAACATGATCGTGAACGCGCCGAAGATCGCCCCCGCTGCCGCACACAACGCTCCGAACACGGAACTCGTCAACGCCCAGGCCCACCCCGGCCGACTCCGGCTAAGAGCCAGCAGATGGCACCCCCAGAGAAATCCTGGCGCTGCGAGCAGTGAACCGAAGAACGGAACGAACGCGCCCCACATCCCCTCGAAGGCTCCGACCTCCAGGACGTGCCAGATGGCGAAGGGAGACACCGCGATCATCGTGATCGTCGGAAACACGGCGTGCTGCCACACCTCCCGACTGTTCGCTCCCCCTGTCGTTCCAGCCTCGGTCATGGCCTGCCCCGTTTACGCGCGTTGATGGAGCTTTGCTTCAACCAAAGTCCCGACTTTGTACACCGCACCACGGGCCAAGAACAGGACGACCACTGCGAAAGCCGGAGAGCCACCTCTGCCGCGAGCCACGAACCTCTTTCGCTCCCGCTCTACACATGACCTCGAAGTCATCTCAGGCCCTCCGAGGCGGCCGCGCGCGCGCCGCTCCCCACGGGGCATCCGCTCATGGCTTGCAACCATCAGGTTTCCGGGAATCGGCGGAATCAGACCGTCCACAACACACGGGCTTCTCGAGCCGACAGTCACTGAAGAACGGCTGACCATCAGGCTTCTCGATCGTGGCGCAGACGCCCTCCGCACGGTCAAGCGCCGTTCTGGCCAACTCGGCGTTACCGCGCGCTGCCTCGACGCACGCCAGCTTCACCAACACTTGCATCAGATTGCTGCCATTCGCCACCGTCGATGTGTCCAGCGAGCTACGTTCGAGCCTCCCGATATACTGCTCGAGGACGCGCTTGGTCGCCGACGCGGCAGGGGCGTGAGAGTGCTGCAGGCGGACCATCGGCCCGACCTCCATCGGCAACATGACCTCTGCAGCCCAAAGAGGAGCGTCCAACATGTACGCTCCCGCGATCGCCCCGAGCGCAGCTCCCAGCAGGTGACTGCCGACGAGAGCGGCACCCTTGCTCCGCGTGCTCGCGGCGGTTGGAGTCATGGCTCCTTGCTCCTGAGCTGCTTCTCCCCGAGTTCGATGAAGACACCCTCCGTGCAGTCCTCCCATTCGAGCCGGAGACAAGCTTGCTCCGACTGGCTCAGGTAGACATCGCGGTCGGGACCATCGGACAGCGCCGCCAGCGTGGAAGAAGCGACGAGCCGTGCGAGAAGCAGAACATCTTCGCTTTCTGAGCTCAGGAGCTGGCTCACGTACGTATCATGGGCTCGCAGGCGCTCTTCCAGTGATTCCCGGGCCCCGTCTTGCCGTAGGTCCACCGCCCCCCAGGACAGCGCGACCCCGGCGAGCGGATCGATGTCCGGCTCTCCCACGAGCAGAGCGCCCGCGACGCCTCCAACGAAGACGCAGAGATGGGAAACCCCCAGGATCAGAGCACGGCGGATCGTTCGCATCTCTCGCCCGCCGCCGGCTCGTTCCGCGTCCACCGCCCGATCACCGAGGCATGGTAACGTCATACTGCGCCGCGCGCTACAACGCCCTACGCGTTCGCACCGGGTGCGCAGGCCCTGGGGAGTTCTCGAGGGTTGCGATGCCCCCCACACCTTGAGATCCTAAGTGGCCATGAAGTTTGGCAGGGACGGAGGAGGTGGCCGTTGGAGCACGGTGGTCGTCGCGGTCGTCGTCGCGGCGGCGGGCAACGGAGGGGACGGGACCGGGAGCGCCCGCGACGAAGACCGGGGAGCGGGAGGGAACACCGGGTGTGACGCCGAGGGCTGCGCCTGTTCCTTCGAGGATCCCTGCGGTGGGCCCGTCGTTTGCGGTGCGGGCTGCGTCGAGGAGAACGATCCAGGGATCCCCAGCGCTGGCGCGGCGGGGGCAGCTCCTGGCGGCGACACGGGCTCCGGGGGCAGCGCCGGAGACACGGGGGAGGAGCCCGAGTTCGTCTACGGGGTCGACAAGGCGGCCACCCTGGCCCGCGCGGGCCTCTCCGATCCCGACGCGCTGGTGCCGCACGAGGGGAACCTCATCGCGGACATCCCCGGGCACACCTACCGCGACCTCGACGTCGCCGGGTGGGTCGATATCCAGGCGGACGGCGTCACGCTCGAGAACGTCCGCATCCGCGTCGGGTCCGCGCTGCGCGAGAAGTGGGACCCACCGACCCAGGCAGGCATCTGGAACTATGGGCGCCCCTCCACCTTCCGGAACGTCGAGATCGCCCCGACTCACCCGAGCGTCGACACCTACGGCATCCTCGGCTCCAACTACGAAGCCTACGACGTCTCCGTGCGGGACTGCGTCGACGCCATCCAGGTGAACACGAACACCGGCCCGATCCGAGTGTACGGCGGCTTGCTGGACCGCATCCTCTGGTATGCCGACGACCCGCGACAATCGGACGGCTCGCACAGCGACGCGATCCAGATCATCGGCGGCTCCGGGCACCTCATCCGGGGCAGCGTGATCCGCGTCGGCGCGGGCCCCGCTGCCCGCACCCAGGATGGCGTCCACGCCGGGAGCTTCGGGATCATCATCTCCCCTGGGAGCATCGGGCCCGTCGCGGACGTCACCGTGGAGCGGGTCTGGTTCGAGGGGGGCGGCTACTCACACTTCAAGCTGGGCCAAGGGGGGCACGGCCCCGTGACGCCCCTGCGCATCCTCGAGTGTCGCTTCGAGCAATACACGGACAACCCCGTCATCCATGGCACCGCCGCGTCGATCGACGCCGCCGAGATCGTCGGCAACACCGGCCCCGGAGGGATCCCCCTGCCCGCCGATCAGATCTGGGCCGACGGGAATTAGAGCCTCACAGACCGCTCAGGAGCGCTTCGCCAGCACGACGAACCCGTCCTGGCGTTCCGCGATTGACACGGCGATCAGAGTCTCGATCGCCTCCTGCGCTCGCTCCGCGACGCGGGCGCCGCTGCGACGGTACCCGAAGGCCCGCGCCACAGCGCGCTGGAACTCCTCTTCCCGTATCGAGAGGTTCCGTTCCAGCAGCTGCCGTGCCGCCGCGAGGAGCTCTTCTGGGGGAAGGTCCTCGACGCGCCGCTCCGAGTCCGGGTCCTGACCCGGGCGGCGCACGGTGGCGTAGGTCGCTGGATCCTGATCGCTGCGCCACACGATGTCCCCCCGCACGACCCCGAGGCGGCGAGCACGGACGACGTTCTCGATGGCCCGGAGCACGCGCTGGGTGAGCCGGTTGACTCCCCAACGGGACGACAGCCGCGCGCCGATGAGCCGGAGGTGTACCGGCGCCTCGGCTTCCACCACCCGCTGCACGTCCGCCGCGAGCAAGCTCTGCGCCCCGAGATCCTCGAGGTCGTAGGGTGCCGGTCCCTCTGGCAGCCGCGCCAACACGTACTCCTCCCCCAGCTCCTGCACCGGGAGCGGCGGCGGGGTGATGTTTCCTGGATCCTCGGCGTGCCGCGGGGCCTCGGCCGCCTCCGACGGGGGCGCTGGCGACGCCGCGTTGGCC
>JAEWOQ010000408.1 GCA_023460875.1 Pseudomonadota bacterium | reverse complement strand
GTTCATGCGCGCGGGCCCCGCCCCGACAGGGCCGCGCAGCCCGGCGGTCCCGAACTCGAGGGGCGACTCGAAGCGGGCCCGCAGCGCCGCCCCGTCGTGAGCGTCGAGCAGCCGCTGCAGCTCTGCTCGGGTCGCCGGATCGGGATCCGTCTCGAGCCAGCGCCGAGCCTGCCCCTCGAAGCTCACGCGGGCCGATCCTTGCGGCGGAGCGCCCCCTCCGGGACCGTCTGCTCCGCGCCACGCAGGGCGAGCTGCCCGCAGGCGGCGGACACGTCGTCGCCGCGGCGCGTGCGCACGAAGCAGCTGTAGCCCGAATCCGCGAGCCGCTCCCGGAAAGCCGCCACCTGCTCCGGCTGGGGCGCCCGGAGCTGCGAGGCGTCGATGGGGTTCATCGGGATCAGGTTCACCTTCACGCGCAGCGGCCGCAGCAGCCGCGCCAGCGCGTCTGCCTGCTCGAGGGAGTCGTTCACGCCGCCGATCAGGGTGTACTCGATGGTGATGCGGCGGCGGGGTGGGAGCGGATAGTCCCTCAGCGCTGCCATGAGCTCGGCGATAGGATAGCGCCGGTTCATCGGTAAGATGCGGCTACGGGTCTCGTCGTCGGGAGCGTGCAGGGAGATGGCGAGCCCGATCTTGCCGTCGAACTCCTCGCCCAACCGGCGGATCCCGGGCACGAGCCCGACGGTGCTCACCGTGATGCGCCGGGGGCTCATCCCGCCCCCGTCTGGGTGGGTCAGCAGCCGGATCGCGCGGGCGGTCTCGTCGTAGTGATGCAGCGGCTCCCCCATGCCCATGAACACGAGGTTCTTCAGCTCCTCGCGCGGGTTGAGGTAACGACGCGCCACCAACACCTGATAAACCACCTCCGCCGCCCCGAGCCCGCGGAACAGGCCCGCTTGCCCGCTCGCGCAGAACACACACCCCATGGCGCACCCGAACTGGGTCGAGATGCACAGGGTGACGCGATCCTTACCGCTGGCGGACACTCCAGCGTCAGGCTCCTCACCCTCGTCGACGATCTCGTCGACGAGGGCCCCGGCGTCCGCGTCGAGATCTGCCTGAGGGGTCATCGGGATGATCACGCACTCGACCCGGGCGCCGTGGGCGAGATCGAGCACCAGCTTACGAGTCCCGTCCCGCGACTCGTGCACCTCCTCCACCCGCCCGGGCTCCGCGAGGCCCGCCTGGCGCAGGCTGTCCCGCAGGGGCCTGGAGAGATCCGTCATGCCGTCGGGATCGACGACGCCGCGGCCGTGAATCCAGCGAAACAGCTGCTTGGCTCGAAACGGGCGTTCGCCGATCTCCGCGAGGCAGGCGCGCCACTCTTCCGGCAAGCGGGCCACCGGGTGAATCTGGGCGGGCTCCCGGCCGCGCGTCACGGTGACGTCCGGCAGGGAGTGTTCCGAAGCTTCGCTCACAACCCGCTCCTCTTGGCGTCCTGCCAGTAACCTTCCAGCTCCTCGAGGGGGACGCCCTTCGTGGGCTTGCCGTCCTCGCGGGGCCAATCGCCGTGGGCCGCACGCACGTTGCGCTCCACGTGGTCGAAGCGTCGACGAAAGCGGTCGTTGCTCTTACGCAAGGCCCGCTCGGCGTCGAGGCCATGGTGCCGAGCGAAGTTCACCAGGGCGAAGAAGAGATCGCCGAGCTCGTGCTCGATGGCCGCCCGATCACCGGCAGCGACGGCCTCGTCGAGCTCCCCCAGCTCCTCGCGCACCTTGCCGCGGGAGCCCGCCACATCGGGCCAATCGAAGCCGACCCGAGCGACACGGTCGCTCATCTTCTGAGCTCCCAGCAGCGCCGGGAGGGAGCGCGGGATGTTGTCGAGCAAGGGGCGCTTTCGCTTCTCGCGCGCCTTGATCGCCTCCCAACTCCGCAGCACCTCCGTAGAGTCATCCGCCGTGTCGTCTCCGAAGACGTGCGGGTGACGTCGCACGAGCTTCTCCACGACCTCCCGGATCACGTCATCGAGGCCGAAGGTGCCCTCGCGGCGGGCCAGCTCCGACAGAAACACGACCTGCAACGCCAGATCACCGAGCTCCTCCCGCAGGGCCGCCCGATCGCCCTCCTCGATGGCGTCGATCACCTCGCAGGCCTCCTCCAACACATACTGGCGGAGGGAAGCGAAGTCCTGCTCCCGATCCCAGGGACACCCATCGGGCGCGAGCAGGCGTCGCATCAGCGCGACCAGCGCGGGGAAGGTCTGTCCACCCTGCGCGTCGAGTGGCAGGGCGTCGGGGATGTCGAAGGGGTCTCCCATGAGGCGCTCGGAGCTCAGAACAGGTAGCGCTCCCCGGAGTCGCACAGGATGGTCACGACGTTGCCGCCATCGAGTTGGGCGGCCACCTCGCACGCGGCGTGTACGTTCGCCCCCGAGGAAGGACCCACCAGCAGCCCCGCCTCCCGCGCGAGGCGCCGAGCCATCTTCTCGGCCGCGACGTCGCTCACCTCGACGATGGCGTCGATCACCGCGCGGTCGACGTTCTCGGGGACGAAGCCCGCGCCGAGCCCCTGGATGCCGTGAGATCCCGGGCTCTTCCCGGCGAGGACAGCGCTGTTGGCGGGCTCCACGGCCACGACGCGCACGGCGTCGAGCCGCTGCTTGAGCACGCGCCCGACGCCCGTGACCGTCCCGCCGGTGCCCACCCCCGCGACGAACGCGTCCACCGCGCCCTCCAGCTGCTCGAGGATCTCGAGGGCCGTGCCCTGCTCGTGGCTCGCCGGGTTCGCCGGGTTGTCAAACTGGCTCGGCATGAAGGCGCCCGCCGTCTGATGCAGCAGCGCCTCGGCCTTCTCCACCGCGCCGGACATGCCCAGGTGCGCCGGCGTCAGGACGATCTCCGCCCCATAGGCTCGCAGGATGTAGCGGCGCTCCAAGCTCATGTCCTCGGGCATGACGAGCACACAGCGGTACCCTCGCACCGAGGCGATCATCGCCAGGCTGATGCCCGTGTTCCCGCTGGTCGCCTCGACAATCGTGCTCCCCGGCGCGATCTGCCCGGACTGCTCCGCGTCGAGGATCATGGCGAGGGCGGGGCGATCCTTGACGCTCCCGGCGGGGTTCATGAACTCACACTTTCCCCAGACCGTCGCGCCTCCAGCGGGGCTGAGCCGGCCGAGGCGCACCAGCGGCGTGCCCGCGACGAGGCCCAGCGCATCCTCGGCGACCCGGTACCCCGAGTTCGTGCGCCGAAAACCGCTCCCCGCACCCATTCCACCTACGCGACTGCTCTCCTGCGTCATCGAGGTCACGGTAGCATCACCCGAGCCGACGAGGGAACGAGCCGACGGTCATTGGCCCTCCGAGACCTCGAGGGCGCGCACGGTGGCCATGGCGCCCCCGACGCTGACGCGGGTCCCGGGCTCGTTCGCCGGAGTCTTCAGGGACGCCAGGGCGAAGCCGCCCGCTCGGCTCGTCACGCGCCCGCATGCTTCCCCCGAGGGACCGCCGATCACCTCCGTGTCGGCCTGGACATCGGCCGCCTCGGGGTCATCCAGCTCCAGGCGCACGAGGGTCCGCTTCACCTTGCCGCGCATGTCTTGCATGCAGACCACCTCCTGACCGAGGTAGCAGCCCTTGCTCCAGCTCACGGTGCGCCGCTCGAGGCCCGCCGCGTGCGGGTTGTCTTGACCCCCGTAGTCCACCCCATAGCGGGGCAACCCGAGGCGGACGCGCTCCGCCTCCCACTCCGCAGGCTCGAGGATCTGGGCATCCGCCCGCTCCAAGGCTGCCTCGATGGTGGCGGCCGCTTCGGCGGTCCCAACCAGCGCGGCGCCCCCTCGCACGGTCCAGCTCATCGCCCCCGCTCCGAGCACGGCTTGCCCGACGGCCGCCCTCGCCTCTCGGGCCGTCGTCGCCGCACCCGCTCCGTGGAGCTCCCACCAAGCGCAGCCCGGGAGCACCTCGACCTCCGCGTCCTCCATCACGAGGTAACGGTCGAGGCTCGCGGCCACCTCTGCGGCTCTCTCCGCAGACACCGCGACGAACAGGGCATCGCCGGAGCCGACGATCTGCAGCTCCGCCTCGATCTTACCCTGCTTCGAGAGGAGCAGCCCCCAAGCGCCCTCGTCCTGAGTCACCGCGGCCACGTCGCAGGTGACGATCCCGTTCAGCCACGTGGCACGGTCTGGCCCAGAGATCCGCAAGGTCCCCCATTCCACGCGGCGCAAAGCCACGGGGGTGCCCTGTGCCGCGAGCCGTCCAGCGCTCGCAGGCTCAGCATCATTTCCACGCTCGACAGTCATCACTGCTCCAAACTCAAGGGCTCGTGCACCAGAGGGTACATCGCCTCTTCCTTCAGGGTCACGCTCTGTCGCTTGCCGTCGGGGAAGAGCAGGTCCATCTCGAGGCCCGTGCGCGAGTTCGCGTTGACGAGGCTCTTGATGTCCAGGGCGTCGAGCTCCTGCACCGAGCGCCCCTGCAGCGTCAAGATCCGCGTCCCGGTGCCGATCCCCGCGCGACTCGCGGGCGACTCCTCGACCACTCGCGTCACGCGTACGCCCCCTGCTCCCTGGAGCTCGTAGTACATCCCCAAGCCGAGCAGCGGACGCCCCGACGCGATGTTCACCAGCATGCGCGCGCCCGTCTCCTCGCAGACGAACTCCACCGGCGCCGGGGACACTTCGTCGTGGACGCTGCCCAGCTGCTTGAGACAAATGGGGCGGTTCTTGATGGCCCTCGCGTCCCAGAGCTCGATGCGCACGTCCGCGCCGCGGCGGATCCGATAGTTCGCGCGACGCTGCTCGGGCCACGTCGGTTGAAAGCTCCCCGAGCTGACCGGTGTCACCAAGATCTCACGGCCGTCCACCACGATCTTCCCGAAGGACTCCGGGCCGCGCGCTCCCCACTCGCGACCATCGCGGGTGCGCTTGGGGATGTAAGCCTCGACGAACTCCAGATACACCACCTCCTCTGGAGGGGGTGGCTCGGGCGTCCATGCGGGAGGGAACGGGCGCACGGGCGCGCGCACCTCGGGGTACATCGCGCCACAGCCCCAGGCGACGACGAGCGACCAACACGCCACCCACACAGGCCAGCGGGAGGGGCTCACGACCTCCAACCTCTCCAGGGAGCCCGCCGGAGAGCTCCCCCTTTTCGTCCGTTCAGGCGAGAAACGTCCATGTAGGCGCTTGATAGCGCGCCTGTGCGCGGAACGCACCTACACCCGCCCCCGCCGAGAGAAGGCCTCTCCGCACGCCGACCGCCCCGCAGCACGCCGCCTCGCGGCGCCCCGCCTCTCAACGTCCGCGCGCCACTACGGGGCCGCCCGCTGCAAGCCACAGGCTTGGGCGACCTCGTCGCGGTACGCCTGCCAGCGCTGGGCGACCTCCTCCATCGCGCGGACCACCAGCTCCCGCTCTTCGGCCGGGGTGTGGTCCAGCACGACGCGCCAGGCCGCTTGCCTGTGGTCCCCCTCCACTTGGCGGTGCGCTTTGACGAGGGCAAGGGCCTCGACGGAGCAGCCGTAGTGCCGCACGAGGGGGTGGTCTTCGAGGGGTGGCTGAGGCCGTTTGGGAGAAGAAGGATCGAGCTCTCCGCGCTCATAGGGGGTGCCCTCCAAGAAGAGCGTGGTCACCGCCGCGGCCGGCGCCCACCCGCGCGAGCTGGTCGCGTCGTCGAGCGCGGCGCGGTAGCGGCGCGCCGCCGGAAGGAGATCCACGGCCTCGAAGCGCCGCAAGTCCATCCCGAGGGCCGCCGGATACCGCAGGAATAAGTCGGGGTGGGGTTCTCCCGCGACCAATGCGCCCGTCTCCTCTTCGTACATGTTCTCGATGAGCTCGCGACGCACCGCTGCAACGGGGCACTGCACGTAGGCGCGCCCGACGAGCACGGGAAAGTCCCGCACGTACACGGCGTACTCCTGCTCCAGGTGGATGTGCAGGAGCTCCTTGGGCACCTCGCCTCGCTCAAAGCCGGGCCACGCCCAATGTCGCTTCCCCTCCATGACGGACAACAAGGCCTCTCGAAAATCGTCGCGCTCCACGTTCACCCTCCTCGGACCTCGGACCCCCGTGGAACCCCGCGAGCGATGCTCGAGATGCTCCAGCCGAGGTTCCGCCATTGTCGGCTGCACCGGACCTGCTTCAATTGTATCGTTACGACGCCACCGCTGGTACCGGTGCGACATCCTCCGGAGGCTCAGGACGAAACGATGGCTAGGATCTTCGCATTCATCGGCAACCGACCCGATCTCGGGGCGCAGCTGCTCACCGCCCACCCGGATGTGGTGCGGGTGAAGAGGTCCGATCATGCGCTCGGCTGGGGCGTGGGGTTCTTCCAGTCGGGCGAGACTCTCTTGCGCCGGCGGCCCACCGACGATCGGGAGGTGGTGGACCTGAGCGAGACCGTCCTCGCGACTCGTACCACCGTGCTGCTCGGGCACGTCCGCACCCCGACGACGGGGGAGCTGCGTACGGAGAACACCCAGCCCTTCCGCTACGGCGGTTGGCTGTTCGGCAGCAGCGGCACGCTGCCCGACTACGAGCACCTGCGACCACGTTTGCTCGAGGCCTTGCCGACGTTCCTGCGTCAGAACGTACGCGGCGAGACGGACTCCGAACTCGTGTTCTACACGTTCCTCTCCTTCCTCCACGACGCGAACGCCCTCCGGGAGAACGGTGTGCGCCCGGCGCAGATCCGTGACGCGCTGCGCTCCGCGATCGCCCTCATCGATCGCATGTCCGCCGAGCAGGGTCAGGTGAAGGGCGACGGAGATTGGTTCGTGAGCAACGGCGAGCACCTGGCGGTCGCTCACCGCTCCGGCCCGCTGGCGATGCGCGTCTTTCGCGGGCGCGCGGACATCGAGTCGGCGCTGGGCCCCGAGGGGGCGAACGTGCCCACCGTCGAGAGCAGTCGCTTCACGCTGCTCGTCTCCGGCCTCGAGCCCACTCCCTTGGGGTGGGAGCGGCTCCCCGACGGGATCTGCGTGAGCGCCGAGCCGACGGGGGCTCCGGAGACCGAGCCCCTGTGAGTGGCGGCTTGAGTGGCGGCCGGCGCAGATGATGAGGTCTTGCGTCCTGGGGTTGCCCCTTGCCATGACCAGATCGTGACCCCACGACGTGCTCGCAGTCCCCTCCAGGGCGCCTCCGCCTCATGGCGCGGGCTCAGGGTGCTCAGGCTCGGGGCGGTGATAGCCAGCGCCGGACCGCTGGGCTGCGCGAGCTCTCCCCCCGACTACCCGACCCGCCTCGAGCCCCCGGGAGAGACCCGCCGCGCCCCCGGGGTGTCCCTCGAGCCGCGCTTCGCCACCCCGACCCTCAGGTCCCACGACGAGCGAACGCAGATGCTGTCCCCTCCCCTCGACTCAAGCCATGCCCTCGAGCTGGTGGAGACCTTCTTGCGCGCGGTTCAGCGCGGAGACGCCACGACCCTCGACGCGCTGCTGAGCCCCGGGGCCGTTCAGCAGCTCATGTCGGGGCGAGATTTCCGCAACGCCCGCGAGTACTGGCGGCGACGGTTGACGCGGCTGAACTACGGCGCGCTCCCGCTCACGCCCCTGTTCCGCCCTGGAGACGTCCAGATCCGCCGGGCGAGCGACCGTCCTTCCTTTCTTGGCTCCGCGAGTGACGGCGGCTACCACCCCCGCGAGGAGGGCGAGATCGCGTTGACCGTCCGCCCGTCTGCCACTCACGCGGACAACGTCCGCCTGTTCGGGCAGGAGCTCACCTTCGTGATCGTCGAGGACGGTGAGCAGCTCGTGATCGCCCGCATCCTCGAGGACTTCCAGCTGCTCTGAGCAGCTGCTCTGAGACAGCGCGGACTTCCGCCCCGCGCTGTGCGCGCCGAGCGCTCACATGCCGCGGAGAATCGTGAACGTGTCCCCTTGGGGCATCAGCTCCAGCCGATTGTCCGCCACCTGTCGCCGCCAGATCTCTCCGTCGTCGCTGGGTAACTTGTAGCTCGCGCTGTAGGTGTAATCGACGAACACGACGTCGTCGGGGCCCTGGGACACGTCCCGATAACGGATCTCGTAGCGGATCGCGCGCGCCTCGGCGAAGCGCGTCTGCAGGTACTCTCGCAGCCCCGCGTAGTCGATGTCGTCCGTGGCGTCGATGTTCCCGCCGTCCTCGTAGTAGTTCGGGTCGGCGAACTTCAGGAGCAAGGCGACGTTCCGCCGCTCCACTGCCCTCCGATACTCCTCACAGAACTCGACCACGCGACGGTTGAACTCCGTGTCACGCACGTCGGTGTTGGGGATCACCCGGGGCCTACACCCAGAGAGCCCCAACACAGCCATGCACACCAGCAAGGCGATTTTCCAGACCGTCGACGAACAGCGCATGAATCGTGACTCCTGCCAGGCCTCAAACGCTCGAACCGGCGCGGCCATTCCAAGCCGCGCGCACCCTGCCAAAGCGAGGGGCCGCGAGCAAGGGGCCACCAGCGCGGAGTGCCGATCGGCTCAGCGGGGGCGAGCTCGCGCGACCAGCTCCCCCACGATGTCCGCGTCGCTCACCCCGTCGGCATCCGCCCGGTAGCTGAGCACCAGGCGGTGCCTCAGAGCGGGGAGCGCCAGAGCGAGCACGTCGTCGATGTCCGCGGCGGCCTCGCCGCGGACCGCCGCTCGAGCTTTGGCCGCCAGCACCAAGGCGCGGCTCCCGCGGGGTCCAGCGCCGAACCGCACGTACTTACGGACCAGCTCAGGAGCGTTGGGCTCGTCCGGGCGCGACGATCGGGCCAGGCGGACCGCCAGGGCCACGGCCTCCTCGGTCACGGGGATGCGCGGCACGAGGTCCCCCAGCTCACGGACCTCGTCGGCGCCGACCACGGCATCGAGCCGAGGCGGCTCCCCTGAGGTGGTCCGACGGGCGATCTCCAGCTCCTCCTCGGCGCTGGGGTAGCCCACATGGACCTCCAGCAAGAACCGGTCGAGCTGCGCCTCCGGCAGGGGATAGGTCCCCTCCTGCTCGATGGGGTTTCGGGTCGCAAACACCTGAAAGGGGTTCGGGAGCGGGTGCGTCGTGCCCCCGACGGTGACGTGCTGCTCCTGCATCGCCTGGAGCAGCGCTGCTTGGGTCTTCGGCGGCGTGCGGTTGATCTCGTCTGCCAGCACGAGGTTGCGGAAGATCGGCCCCTGCATGAACTGAACCTCGCGCCGCACCCCCCGCTCGTGCTCCATCTCGTGCAACACGTCCGTGCCCGTGATGTCCGCGGGCAGCAGATCGGGGGTGAACTGGACGCGTCCGAACGAGAGGTCCAGCGCTTGGGCGACGCTGGACACCAGCAGGGTCTTCGCTAGGCCGGGTACACCGACGAGCAGGGCATGGCCACGCGCGAGCAGGGCCGTGAGCATCAGATGCACCACCTCGGTCTGCCCGACCACGATGCGTCCGAGCTGCTGCTCCAATCGGGTACACGCGTCGTGGCACCGCCGGAGGAGCTCGACGTCACCGCCCGTCACTGTAGGTTCCGACCCCTCCACGACCCTAATCAAAGGCCCACCAGACGGCCAGCGACCACCTCGAAAAAGCCCGTGGTTCCCGCCGTCTCCGGGCTCGGCATCCCGGCCCGGTGCGCGACCCGCCCCCCGACCACCCTCCCCCTATCCGAGGACGGTCCCGATCGCGCCTCGCCCCCTTGCCCTTCCGAGGAGAGGGAGTATGCGCCCCAGGGATGTTGTTCGTAGGGATCCCCGCGTGGCTCTTCTCCCGGGTCGGGGCCGCTTGGGCCCCCTGGGTGCCCACCGACGCGGCGCAGCGCCCTCCGCCGGGTCTCGCCCGGGGTCTCGTCTCCGTGCCCGCTTGGGTCGTGCTGGCGGGGGCCGGCGTCCTCGTGCTCGGGACGCTCGCGCACCTCGCCCTGCGACGCCGAGGAGGAAGTTAGGTGCAGCCGTTCTTCCGCAGGCTGCTGCTCGCCCTGCTGCTGGGCGTCGCCGTCTACGGGGCCTTCGTGCTCTACACGGGCTATCAGCAGCTCGGCGCGGCTCTCACGAGCTACTCCTGGTGGACCTTCGTCGGCGCGCTCGGCCTCGCCAGCTTCAACTACGGCCTCCGCTTCTTGAAGTGGCAGTACTACCTGGCCCGCTTGGAGATCCGCGGTGTGAGCCCGGTAGACAGCCTGCTGGTCTTCCTCTCGGGGTTCGTGCTCACCGTGACGCCAGGCAAGCTCGGTGAGGTCTTCAAGAGCGCCGTCCTCCAACAGACCCACGGCGTCAGCGCTGCGCGGACGGCTCCCATCGTGGTGGCTGAGCGCCTCACCGACGTGGTCGCGATCGTCCTGCTCGTCCTGCTGGGGAGCCTCGGCTTCGACGGGGGTCTCCCCTGGGCTGCCGCTGGCGCCGCGGCGGTCGCCTGCGGTCTGATCATGATCCTCTGGCGCGCGCCCCTCGAGGTCGCGATCGCCTGGATGGAGCGGCGCCCCGGCGTCTGGCAACGGCTTGCGCCCCGGCTCCGGGAAGCGGGGGAGAGCTTGCGCCTGTTGGCCAGCCCCGCGACGTTGATCTGGCCCACGCTCCTGTCCCTCGTCGGCTGGGGCGCCGAGGGGATCGCCCTCTGGTGGATCTTGGAGGGGTTCGGCGCCGAGGTGAGCCTCCCCCTCGCGGTCTTCTTCTATGCGACCGCGACCCTCGCGGGGGCCCTGATCCCGGTCCCTGGGGGCCTCGGGGTCGCCGAGGGGCTCCTCCAGTCGCAGTTCATCCAGCTCGGTGGGGTCGCGCCCGGACCAGCCACCGCCTCGATGCTCCTCATCCGTCTCGCCACCCTGTGGTGGGCGGTCGTCGTCGGCTTCGTCGCGCTCGGGATCCTGCGAGGACGCTACCCGGCTCTGCTCGGAGGCCCTCGACCTGGCCTAGCGCAGCCAGAGCTCTGAGCGCCAGAGACGCCGGAGCAGGACGCCCAGGTCCGTCGCTGCTCAACCGAGCCGTCGCAGACCCTCCAGGGCCTCCTGCATATCGCCGGGGAGGGGCGTCTCGAACCGCAGTGGCTGCCCCGTCACCGGGTGGGTGAACCCCAACACGGCGGCGTGGAGGGCGTGCCTGCCGAGCTTCTCAGCGATCGCTACCACCTCTGGAGCCCCGCGCCTGCCGCCGTAGAGGGCATCCGCGAGGATCGGCGTCCCCGCGCGCTCGCTGAGGTGCACACGGATCTGATGGGTGCGCCCCGTCTCGAGCCGGCACTCGACGAGCGCCGCTCGGCCCGCGGCGAGCACTTCCAGCGGCGCGACGTGGGTGACGGCCCTCCGCCCCCGGATGACCCGGGACGTGAACCTGAGCCGCGAGCTCGGATCGCGCCCGTGTTGGGTCTCGATCGTCGCCGCGACGGGCACCCCGACCGTGAGGGCGCGGTACACCCGCTCGACCGTGTGCTCGCTCAGCTGGGCCTTCAGCCCCTCGCGAGCCACCTCGCTCTTGGCGACCACCAACACCCCCGAGGTGTCCTTGTCGATGCGGTGAACGATCCCCGGACGCAGCGCTCCTGCGGGATCCCGCGGGTCGGCCGGCGCGTGAGAGAACCCAGGGCGCGCGAGGAGCCCGTTGACAAGGGTGCCCGATGCGTGGCCGCGCCCGGGGTGAACGACGAGCCCCGCTTGTTTCTCGATGACGAGCAGGTGGGCGTCCTCATGAAGCACGCTCAACTCCACGCTGGCGTCGGGCTCCGCCCGGCTCAACGGCGGCGGCCCGGGCTCCACCTCGATCACGCTGCCCACCTCGACGCGATCCCGCGCTCGGCA
>JAEWOQ010000407.1 GCA_023460875.1 Pseudomonadota bacterium | reverse complement strand
TCTCGAAGGTGGTGCCCGCTCCCCAGCCCCAGGCGCACGCGTTGGCGCCGGCGCCGGTGCGCCCCGCTCCGATCCCGAGCGCCCCCCCACCAGCGGCGTTCGAGCCCTCCGTGGTGCTGTCGCCCTCCGCGGTCGCGCCTGCGCCGCAGCCCTCTGTGCCTCAGCCATCGGCCCCGCCCGCGCGCGCCTCGACGTATCCCGCCAGCAGCGTGACGGCGCAGGGTGCTTTACCATCGCAGGGTAGTGTCCCGCAGAGCGGCTTCCCGCAGGGCGGCTTCCCGCAGGGCGGCTTCCCGCAGAGCGGTCCCCCGCAGAGCGGCTTCCCGACGGCTGCGCCCGCGCCCGTCAGTGCGCCCGCACCGGCGCTGGGCTCCTGGGCGCCCCCGGCCGTCCCCGTCAGCGCTTCGGCGCCCCCTGGCAGCGGCTTCGGCAGCCTGCAGCCATTTGCAATGGACACCCAGCCTCCGCAGGGCGCGGCGCGGACCAGCCGCTGGCCCCTGGTGGCGGCCATCGTCCTCGGAGCGCTCCTCAGCCTCTACCGCAACGACGTGCTGCGCGACGCCGCAGGGGCCATGGGTCAGAGCAGCCTCTACGACGGCGTCGAGTCCGTGTTCGGCCCGCCCGGCTTCGGCACGCCGCGATCCGTCGCGGAGCCCGAGGCGCCTCGCCCCACGCCGGCGGAGACGACCACGAGCGCCGTGGCGCAAGCGCAGCCGGCTCCGTCCGTCGATCTGACGGACCTCGAGGACGAGCCGGCCCCCGCAGCGGAAGCGGAGAAGGAGCAGGCGGACACCCCGCCACCGCAGAAGGCACCCGCGGCGGCTCCCACCCGTCCGTCCGCTGCCCGTCCGTCCGCTGCTCGCCCGGCCGCCACGCGCCCCAAGGCCCCCGCCTCGGCCCCCAAAGCCAAGACCAAGACCAAGACCAAGGGCGGACTCAGCGAGTACGACCCGATGAACGCGTCCCTCTGAGGACGAGCGCCCACCGAGCCGCTCCCCGGCCGCGCCTCGAGTCGTGGAGCGCCTCGAGCCGGGAGCGCCCTGTCCTGCGCACATGGCCCTGAGCACACCAGCGCGGCGCTCGCGCAGGCGTCAGCTGGACGCGGCCAGGTTCTCCGAGCGCGGCGGGACGCTGCTCACCGACCCGGCGGCGGCGCTCGCCAGCGCCTGACCGATGCGGCGACAAGCCTCTTCGATCCGCGGCGGATCCTCGATCAGGGCGAACCTCACATACCCCTCACCACCGGGACCGAAGCCGCTGCCCGGGGACACGGCCACGTGGGCGTCCTCGATCAGGCGCGCGGTGGCCGCGAAGGAGTCGAGCTTGCGGTACACCTGCGGCAACCGCGCCCAGACGAACATGGTGCCGCTCGGCTCCGTCACCTCCCAGCCCACGCTGCGCAGCCCCGCGACGAGGGCCCGCGCCCGGCTCAGGTAGAGCTCCCGCACGCCGTCTACGATGGCCTCGCCGTTCCGCAGCGCCCAGGCGGCCGCGTGCTGCAGCGGGACGAACGTCCCGTAATCGGTGTACGTCTTCAGGTGAGCGAGGGCCGCGACCATGTGAGGGCTGCCCACGGTGTAGGCGACGCGCCAGCCCGGCATGTGGTAGCTCTTCGACATCGAGAACACCTCGACGCCGAAGCGCTGCACCTCTTCCTTCGGCAAGCCGCAGTCGAAGATGCTGGGCGCGTAGCGGTGGGCGAAATCCAGGTCCGCGTAGGCCAGATCGTGGAGCAGCATGGCCCCGGAGTCGCGCACCACCTCCACGAGCTCTCGCAGCTCGTCGCGGGAGACCACTCGCCCCGTCGGGTTGTGAGGATAGTTCGCGATCACCAGCTTGACGGGGCGTCCCTCCTGGCGGCCCTGCTGCAGCGCCTCCGCGACCGACCGCGCCGCGTCGGGCGCTTCGACGGGGTAGGAGCGCACCTCTGCGCCAGCGATGAACGGGGCGCCCCGATGGATCGGGTAGCAGGGGTCGGGCGCGAGCACGTGATCGCCCGCGCCGAGGATCGCGAGGCACAGGCCCGTCATCCCGTCCTTCGCGCCCATGGTGACCATGGCGTCGCGCTCGGGATCGAAGCTCACGTGGTGACGATGCGCGTACCACTCACAGATCGCCTTGCGCAGCTCCAGCAGACCGCGCCCCGGATGGTAGCGGTGGTTGGCGCCGATGCGGGCGGCCTCATGCAGCTTGTCCACGATGACGGACGGGGTCGGTTGGTCCGGGTTCCCCAGACCAAGGTCGATGATGTCCGCACCGCTAGCCCGGACCCGGGCCTTGACCGCGTCCGAGGCGACGAAGGCGTAGGTGGGAAGCTGTTCCGAACGAGGAAAGGACCAGTCGTGTGCTGCCACAGGGCGCTCCCTTTACCACGAAACCAGGGCTCGCAAGTGCGGCTTTTCGCGCACCCGCTCGGGAGGAGACCCGACCCGTGCTAGGCCTGAACGGCATGCCTTCGGATGCCTCCACTCCCTTGCCCCGCTTCGTCATCCGAGGAGCAGGCCCCGAGGACCTGGAGCAGCTCCTGGCTTTGGCGCGGCACCTCGACACGGTCAACCTCCCGGCGGAACCCCGGTACCTGGAGCGCCTGCTCGAACACAGCGCCGCCAGCTTCGCAGGGCGCGTCGCTGATCCGACCCTGCGCAAGTACGTCTTCGTGGTGCTGGATCGGCAGCTCGGACAAGCCGTGGGCACCTCGACCCTGGTGGCCCAGCTGGGGCGCAAAGACGCTCCCTACATCTTCCTCGACGTGCTCGACGACGAGAAGTACTCAGCCGCCCTGGACAAACACTTCGAGCACACCGTGCTCCGCCTCGGGTTCTCCTACGACGGCCCGACGGAGCTCGCCGGGCTCGTCCTCGACCCGGGCTATCGTCGAGCGCCCGAGCGCCTCGGGCTCGCCATCTCCTACGTGCGCTTTTTGTTCATCGCGGCCCACCCGGAGCTCTTCCAGGACGAGCTCCTGGCGGAGCTCCTGCCGCCCCTCGAGCCCGACGGGCGCAGCCTCCTGTGGGAGGCCTTCGGGCGCCGCTTCACGGGGATGACCTACACGGAGGCGGATCGGCTCTCCAGCGAGGACAAGACCTTCATCCGGGACCTCTTCCCCACGGGCATCGTCTACGCGTCGCTCTTCGATCCCGAGGCCCAGGCGGTGATCGGCGAGGTGGGCCCCCAGACGCTCGGGGTCGAGCGCATGCTGCGGCGGGCCGGTCTCCGTTACGCGGACCGCATCGATCCCTTCGACGGCGGGCCCCACTTCGTCGCAGACCTCCAGGACGTCGTGCCCATCCGCTGCACCGGGCGGCGTCGAGTCCGGATCGTCGCGGAGCGCGGGCGCCCGGAGCTGGTGCTCGTGGGGCGGGATCTGCCGGCGGAGCCCTACTTCGTCGGCCTGTCCACGGAGGCGGAGCTCTTGGGGGACGAGGAGATCGGCCTCGACGCGGCCGTGTGT
>JAEWOQ010000406.1 GCA_023460875.1 Pseudomonadota bacterium | reverse complement strand
CTACACGCCGCCGCAACGAAGCGCGCCAGCCGCCCGGCGAAGGTCGCACCGAAGAAGAAGAAGGCTTCGAAGAAGAAGCCCGCTCAGGCCTGACGCTGCGATCGACCCGCGAGTGTCACGACGAAGGGCGGTCCTCCGGGGCCGCCCTTCGTGCATTCAGGGAGCGGCGGCATGGCCCGAGGAGAGGGGGACGTGGGGGCGCTGCTTACAGGCCCTTTTCCCGAATGAACTCCGCGGTGAACTGGGCGCCGATGTCGTAGCTGCGCTTCAGGTCGGCGACGAGGCGCTTCTCGATCATGGAGCCCACCCCGAACACCTTCACGCTCACCGCGGCGGTGAAGATGCGCTTGAACTGGTTGTCCCCGAGGGACTGGGTGAAGAGCTCTCCGTCGACCTGTATCTTGTCCGAGAGGCGGTTGGTGACGATGCGGATGCCGTAGTGGCGGCTCTTCTTATCGAAGCGCCCGTCCTCCTTGTAGCGGAGGCCCTCTCCTACGACCTTCTGGATGGCCGCGGGCAGGTCGCCCAGGGAGGGCTCGACCTCCACGACCCGCAGGATGTGGTCTCCGCGGTCCTCCTTCGAGAGCTCTTTCCAGTAAGGAAAGCGCAGGGCCTCGTGGAACATGCGGCGGTTGTACTCGTCGTCGAAGAATACCTTGTCCCAGAAGGTGTCCTCGCTGCAGGCGAAGGTGTGTTCCACACGGATGTTCTCGGCCATGGGCGCATCCTATCGAGCTTTGCTGGGGTGCCAAGTCCGGGAGACAGGTTCTGGTCAGCGAGGAGATGGGGCTCGCCTCGGAGGTTGTGGTAGGTACGGGCCCCAGTTCATGGCGCATGATTCCCCTCGCTCGGAGGCGTCGACGGTCCCGCAGGCGCCGATCGAGGCGCTCGTCGACGTCCCGGTTCCCCGCGCGCCGTCCTGGTGGGGGCAGGTCTGGCTCGTGCTGCGCAAGGATCTCGCCATCGAAGCGCGCACGGGCGAGGTCACGGTGACGACCGGCTTCTTCGCCGTGCTCGTGGTGGTCCTGGCGTCCATGTCCTTCTTTGGGGGGCCAACGGCCGGCCGGGTGGTCGTCTCCGGGGTGCTGTGGCTCTCCATCGCCTTCGCGGCGGTGCTCGCCCTGGGGCGGAGCTGGGCTCGGGAGCGGGAGGAGGGAGCGCTGCATGGGCTGCTGGTCACGCCGCTGCGGCCGAGCGCGCTCTATGCCGGGAAGGCCAGCGGGCTCCTCGCGTTCTTGTTCGCGGTGGAGATCGTGGTGTTCCCGCTGGCAGCGCTGTTCTTCTCGGTCGATTTGTTCGACCGGGGGTTCGGGCTCCTCGCCATCGCGCTGGTGGCCACGCCGGGGATCAGCGCGAGCGGCACCCTGTTCGGGGCGATGACCGTGCGGACGAGGGCGCGGGACCTCATCCTGGCTATCATCCTGTTTCCACTGCTGGCTCCCACCTTGCTCACGGCGGTCGCGGCGACCCGAGAGGTGCTCCAAGGGGTCCCTCTCGACCAGCTGGGGGACTATTTCCGCCTGATGGCGGTCTTCAACCTCACCTTCGTCGTGGGGGGCCTGGCCCTCTTCGGGAGCCTGCTCGAGGGCTGAGGCTGGCGACGGGTCGAGGGCGAAACACGCCTTGCCCGGGCGGGAACGAGATGCGCGGCGTGCCCTATGCTAGCGTCGGGGCTCGTCGCTGATGCGCCTTGGACTCTTGGGACCGGCTCAGGGTGATCCCCAGACCCTGGAGAGAGCCGCCCGGTTCCTACGTCGGGAGCTGGAGGCGGAGCGTGTCGTGTACCTGGGCGTCGATGGCGCCCTCGACCGGGTGGTGGAGGCCTGGGCCGAGCAGCTCGTGGGGGAGCACCCCGAGGACGCTGCCCTGTGTCGGAGAGCCACCGCGCGGTGTCTGCGGGCGAGCCCCGAGGAGATCGACGCCTACGTGGCCCGAGAGCAAGAACGCGCTCGGCTCCGCATGTTCGAGTCCCTGCCCGGAGAGCGGACGCGCTCGGTGGAGCTCTTCGCCGGGCGGGTCGCTGTGATGATCCACGATAAGGCGTTCCTCGACGAGGAGGACATCCTCCCGGCGACCTGGTTGATGTTCGGGGCCAGCCCGGCGCCCCTCGTGAGGCGCATCGGGCGGCGCTGGTTCTTGTCGCCGGGCTGCCTCCCGGAGGGGGGCGTGATGCTCCTGGAGGACGCGGGCGGCGCGGTGCGGGTCAGCTGGTACTCCGGGGCCCTGGAGGAGCTGGGGGCCGAGCAGCTCGGGCTCGCGCGGGAGGTGAACCTGCGCGTGTCGGGGGAGGGGTGATGCGGCTGGCGGTCTACGGTGGGAGCTTCGATCCTCCGCACCGCGCCCACGTGCTGGCGGCGGCGCACGTGCTGCGGAGCGGTGAGGTCGACCGAGTGCTCGTGGTGCCGGTGTTCCGGCACGCGTTCCACAAACTCATGGAGCCCTTCGAGCATCGGGTGCGCATGTGCGAGCGGGCCTTCGCTGGGCTCGACGGGGTCGAGGTCTCGACCATCGAGGCGGCTCTCTCCGCGCCCAACTACACGGTGCAGACCCTTCGAGCTCTGCAGCAGCGCTACCCCGGCGCCGAGCTCCGGTTCGTGGTGGGGACGGACGCGGTGCAGGAGAGCCACAAGTGGCATCAGTTCGACGAGGTCTGCCGGATCGCGCCGCTGATCGTGCTCGGCCGCGTCGGCGTCGAGCACCCCGGGGGCCCCGCGCCGTTCTTGCCGGACGTGTCGTCGACGGAGCTCCGCGCGGTGCTGCGGGGCCGCGAAGGAAGCGCCCAGGACGATCCCAGTCCCCAGCTCGCCGCCGTGCCCCCGTCGGTCCTGGCCTACATCGACGAGCACGGGCTGTACCGCGCCGAAGGCGACGACGCGCCAAACGCCCGGCGCGGAGCGCGTGAACACGGCGGCTCTCCGCGGGGCCGCTCCCTCGGCTAGGTGGTGCTGCGGTGGATCTCCGAACCCGTACGTCCCTCTTCTGCGGCGCTCTGGCCATCGCCATCGCGGTCTCGATCCTGCTCCGCGGGAGGCTGAGGCGGCCGCAGATTTGGTTCGCGGGGTTCGCGGCGGACATCGGGCTCTGGTACCTCGCCCAGTGGCTGTATCACTTCGTGAGAGCCGACGTGTGGGTCCGCTTCACGGCGATCCTGGCCGTGCTCCTGCCTCAGTTCGGGCTGCGGCTGTTCGAAGCGCTGGTGCCGGAGCGAGAGCGTCGCTCCACGTTGCTGCGCGTGGCGGGGGTGCTGCTGCTGCCGGTGGCGGCGGTCGCCCTGCTCGTCCCCCTCGCCTATTGGTGGGTCCGGAGCCTCGTCTTCGTCTACGCCTTCGGGTTGCTCGCCGCGGGGCTGTGGTCCCTCGGCGTGCAGGCGGCGAGCATGCGCTCGCGCCTCACCCAGCGCCGCGTTCGGTTCCTGGTGTTCGTCGGTGCGCTGGCGGTCGCCGCGAGCCTGGCGGACTTCCTGTGGTTCTTGGGGTTCGACGTGCCGCCCATCGGGGCCGTGTGCGCGATCCTGTTTTTGTTCGTGCTGTCGGAGTCGCTGATCCGCCAGCGCTTCGTGGATCTGTACGACGTCGTGAGCCAGGTGGCCGTGTCCGCGGCGCTGGCGAGCTGCCTGGCGGGCATCTTCTACGCGTTCGTGGTGCTCTTCGGCGGGTTCGACACGATGTATCTCGCGGCGTTCCTCGCCACGATCGTCATCCTGGTGCTCTTCGAGCCCCTGCGCGAGAAGGCGAACACCGCGATCCACCGGGCGTTCTTCCGGGAGCGGGTCGACCTCGACCGCGCCGTCACTCAGGTGCGCGCTGAGCTGGCTCACGTCCTGCGCATCGACCAGCTCGAGCAGGTCGTGATGGGGGCCCTGGCCACCTCGCACCGAGCGACGGGCGGGGCCCTGTACCTGCGCGACGACCTCGGGCTGCACTACGAGCTGGTCGCGCAGTTCGGCCCGCGAGCGCCCCGACGCATCGACGCGGCGATGGCGCGCCCCCTCCTCGATCGTTTGAACCAGCACCCCTCGGTGGTGCTGGAGGAGGTCGTCCGGGAGGTCGCGCTCGCCCGCAGCCGAGGCTGGAGCCGCGAGGTGGACGCCCACGAGCGGGTGCTGGCCGCCGCGGAGCTCCTCGAGTCCTACAAACTCGGGGTGTGCACGAGCCTCCGCGGGGAGCAGGAGGATCTGCTCGGCTTCCTCGTAGTGATGGACGACCGAGTGGCGGACGCATACTCCCCGGACGAGGTGCACCTGCTCGAAGGGCTCGCGCTGCAGATCGCCGTCGTCGTCGAGAACTCGAGGCAGTACCAGCGCATGCAAGCGCGGGATCGGCTCGCGTTGCTCGGGCAAATGGCCGCTGGGTTGGCCCATGAGGTCAAGAACCCGCTCGGCGCGATCAAAGGGGCGGCTCAGCTCCTCAGCGATCCCGGCGCGACCAGCTTGGACGCGAACGACCGGGAGTTCGTGGGCATCATCCTCGAGGAGGTGGATCGTCTGGACCGGGTGGTGGGCTCCGTCCTCGACTATGCGCGACCCGCCAAGGGGGAGTCCGGCGAGCTCGACGTGAACTCCGTCGTCGAGCGGACCCTCCGGGTGCTCTCCTCCGAGAGCTCTGAGTGCAGCTTCGAGCAGCAGCTGGCCCCCTGGCTGCCCCCCGTGCGCGGGGACGCGGAGCAGCTGCGGCAGGTGCTCATCAACCTGATCCGCAACGCCGTCCAGGCCATGCAGGGGGGAGGCTCGGTCACCGTGTCCACCCGCGGGGGCGGTGAGGAGCCGACCTCGGCCCCCCGCTGGGTCGACCCGCCGGAGGACAACGAGCCGCCTCGCTGGGTCGAGATCACCGTGAGCGATCAGGGGCCGGGGCTGGATCCGAGCGTGATGAAGAACCTGTTCGTCCCCTTCGTGACGACGAAGGATCGGGGGACGGGGTTGGGGTTGGCGATCAGCCAGCGCATCGTCGAGGAGATGGGCGGCCGCATCGAGGTCTCCTCTCGACCCGGGCAAGGCTCCGCGTTCTCGGTGGTCCTGCCGGCAGCGCAGAGCGTCGTCCGACCGCCCGTCCGAGCGCCGGGATCGCCGGGCGTCCGTGCGGCCCTTCCCCCGCTGGGGGCCCTCTCGGGCCAGCCCGAAGCTCTCGCGCCGACAGAGCTCCCGGACCCCGCCGCGCCAGCGGACAGCGCGGTCCGCCCCATCGAGCGGAGGCGCCCATGAGCGCTGGCCCGGCCGGGGGAGCCTTGGTTCTCGTCAACTGTTTGCGATCTTTGTGCTTTCTTGACCCTCGCGGTGTGCGCCGCCTATGCTTTTGCGCGCGTTCGCCGGCTCCTGCCGCCGTCGGGCGGGGCAAACGCCTACACTCCAGGATGGCCTCCAGCTCACCGTCGAGCTGGGTCGGGTCGTTGTGCCGCCGATGAACTCCTCGTCGAACTCCCCTGATGCCGGTCCTCCCGAGAGGGGACGGCTCGCTCTCCGCTTCATCTCGGGGAAGTACCAAGGCGGTGAGTTTCCCCTGAGCGAAGGGGCGTCCGTCGTCGTGGGGCGCTCCAGCGATCTGGACATGGTCCTCGTGGAGGAGATGGTCTCTCGCAAGCACGCTCGCATCGAGATGCGGCAGGGGGTCGTCGAGATCGAGGATCTCGGCTCCACCAATGGGACCTTCGTGAACGGGGAGCGAGTGGAGCGCGCCTCCTTGCGGGAAGGGGACCGGCTGCTGATCGGGACCAGCATCCTCAAGCTGGTGAGCCTGGACCAGCACCAGAGCGCCTCGAACCTGCAGCGAGTCGCCTTCGGCAAGTCCACGGTCCGCCACTCGGGGACCTCGGGGGCGGCGCGGATGAGCGGGAACCTCGAGGAGATCCCGCTGCCGGATCTGATGCAGCTCTTCGGCACTTCCAGGAAATCGGGAGTGCTGGTGATTCACTCCGCCGATGTCGGTCGGTTCGTGCTCCGGGACGGCCTGATCGAAGACGCCAGCATCGACGGCATCTCGGAGATGCCCCCCCAGAAGGCGGCCTTTCGCATGCTGGCCTGGAGCCAGGGCACCTTTGCCCTCGAGCCGCCCCGTGAAGAGCGCGCCGAGCAGCCCCTGGATCTGTCGGCTCAGGAGTTCTTGATGGAGGGGTTCCGACAGCTCGATGAGCTCAACAACCTCCGCCGGATGTTGCCGGCGCCCGACAAACGCCTGACCTTGAAGACGCCTCTGGAGGCGCCCCTCCACGAGCTGGAGCAGGGCCAGCTGGACGTGCTGCAGCTCGCCATCAACTCGCCGAGCCTCCAGGCGACCCTCGACCGATCGCCGAGGTCGGATCTGGAGACCGCTCAGGCCATGTTGGCCCTCATCCGCAAGGGCTACATCGAGCCGGTGGGCTGACGCTCAGGGAGCGGTCCGCGGCGTCGTCTCTCGACGCAGCGACGCGCCGTTACGACGTGGGCTGACGCTCCGGGAGCGCTCACGGTCCGCGGAGCGGGCAGAGGACGCAGACGCTCGCTGTTCCGGAGCTCAAGCGCGCGCGCGGCCCGGCTTCGTGCGGATCTCCACCGCGCGCGCGTGAGCCTCGAGCCCTTCGCTGCGCGCGAAGGCGGTGATGTCGTCGGCCTGGGCGGCGAGGGCACCCTCAGCGTAGCTGATCACCGAGCTGCGTGAGACGAAGTCGTAGACCCCGAGGGGAGCGCCGTAGCGAGCCGCTCCTCCGGTGGGGAGCACGTGCGACGGCCCCGCGAGGTAGTCTCCGGCAGCCTCGGGCGTGAAGTGACCCACGAACAGCGCCCCTGCGCGCACGATCCGAGCGGCCAGCTCGGAGGCGCTGTGGGTCTGCACCGCGACGTGCTCGACGGCGAGGGTGTTGGCGATGTGAGCCAGCGCGTCGCGGTTGGACACGACGAGGGCGAAGCCGTTCCGGCGGACGGACTCCTCTGCCACCGCGCGGCGAGGTCGTCCCCTGCTGTCCAGCTCCGGGAGCGCGGCGAGCTGGCGTGTCACGGCGGCGCCGGTCGCGCGGGCGAGGGGCTCGTCCGTGGTCAGCAGCAGCGGGTAGGCGTCCTCGTCATGCTCTGCCTGGGAGAGCAGGTCCGCCGCGACGACCTCTGGATCGGCCGAGTCGTCGGCCACCACGAGGATCTCGCTCGGCCCCGCGATGCTGTCGATGTCGACCTCTCCGAAGACGAGCCGCTTGGCCGCCGCGACGTAGATGTTTCCTGGGCCGACGATCTTGTCGACGCGGGGAACGGTCTCGGTGCCGTAGGCGAGGGCGGCGATCGCTTGAGCTCCGCCTGCGTCCACCAGCGCGGTGACGCCCGCCAGGTGACAGGCGGCGCGCACCTCGGCGCTCGTATCAGGGCTGGCGAGATAGATGGCCTCGACGCCGGCGACCGCCGCGGGCACCGCGGCCATCAAGACGCTCGACGGATAGCAGGCCTTGCCGCCCGGGGCGTAGATGCCCACCCGGGCGAGGGGCGTGACGCGGCTCGCCAGCGTGACGCCGTCCTTCTCGTATTCGAAGCTGCGCTGTTGCTCCGCCTGCCGCTGGTGGTAGTCGCGGATGCGCGTCGCGGCCGTCTCCAGCGCTCGTCGCAGCTCGGGAGCGAGGGACGCGAGGGCAGCGGCCCCGTCATAGTCGCGCACGACGAGCTCGGACACATCACGGTTCTCGAAGCGCGCGACGTAGCGCCGCACCGCGGCGTCGCCCTCGTCGCGCACCTCCCGCAGGATCTCCCGCACGGCGGGCTCGACCCGGTCCAGGTCCGTCTCGCCGCGCCGACTCAGCTGCTCGAGGAGCCGCTCGAAGCCGCTCGTCCCTTCGAGCTCGATGGTGAGCGTGTCGTCCTTCATGTCCAGTGTCCGGCCTTCACCGCTGCGGGGTCGTACTGGCGGATCTTGGGGCCGAGGGCTTCGCGGAAGACCTCCTCATCGTCCATGTCGATGTCGTCGTCGGCGAAGCCGCCCGCCACCTGCATGCTGACCGCGAGGATGCGCAAGAACATCGCGAAGCTCGACGCGCAGAGCCGCGGCTGCCACGTCTCGGTGCCGCTCATCGCCGTGTACACGGGGCAGTCGCCCTCCGCGTCCGGCTCGGCCACATCCAGGAAGTAGGGATCGCCGAGCAGCGAGCTGTGACCGATGATGACCCAGCTCGAGCGCCACCCCGAGGGACGGGGCTGCTCGATCGGCTCTCCGGCGTCATCGAGGGCGTAGCCCTTCTGTTCTTCTAGGAGCTCGCTCGTCGGGATCAAGCGGACCCGCTCCGCTGGGGTCCGTGTCTCCAGATCGACGGGGTCACACTTCCCCAGAAAATCCCGATAACGTCGCGGGAGCTCGAGCTTGGAGCGCAGGGAGGCGATCTCCGCCTCGTCGCCGTCGCCGAGGGATAGGGGCACCGCCCGAGCCTCGAAAGCCTCTTTCAACGCGCTGATCGATTCCGCAAGATCGCTGTCCAAGGGGCGACCTACTTTCTGATGGCGTGCGCTCGTCCAGGCCCGCCCGGAGGTGGCACCGTAGCTGGCGCCGATGGTCGAAGGGTCGAAGTAACCTTTTACTCGGGGTCCATTCGAAGGCAAGCCGGACCCTCTTGGGGGCAGCCCAAAAGCCCTTCAGATGCGGCGATTTCGGCCGCCGCGGTGGTGGGCTGCCAGGCTGACGTAATCCAGCGGAGCCGGAACGCCTCGAGGCTGCGCGGCTGCTGCGGGGGCGCCTTCGTCCTCGGCCGCCTCCGCGTTGCGAAGCTCCGCGGCGATGTGATCAGGCCAGCGGGCGACCTCGGCGGGGGCCAAGTCGCGCGCGGCCCGGAGCGCGTCGAGGGCACGCCCGCTCAAGTGCCCGCGGCGTCGCAGGTCGAGATAGCTCCGCGCGAGCGCGTCCAGGTCGAAGCGGAACTGGTCGCAGAGCTCTTGCGCGACCCGGTAAGCCGCCACGGCGGGGAGGTGACCGTCGTCCACCAGGATCAGCGCCGCCTGTGCGTAGTTATAGAACGGCACCAGCCGGGACGTGTGGCTGGCGAAGCGTGAGGGCGGGGTCTGTTGATCGAGGTGGATGAGGATGCGGAAGGTTTCCGCGCCGTCGCTGCGGGGCGCGCCGTCGCGGGGCGCGCGCAGGCTCCGCACCGCGGCCAGGCACTGCTCGGTGATCGCGGAGTCCACGTGCCCCGCCTGGAGCACCGCCTCGAGCTGCTCCATGTCGACCCGCCCGGAGCAGAGGTCTGCATAGAGTGAGTACACGAAGGCGTCCGCCTCCGAGTCGTCCCCGAGGAGGATCTCCGGGCACGGGAGGACGCCCAGGACGTAGCGCTCGCGCATGCGCGCCTCGAGGAGCGCAGGGAGCTTGTAGCTCAGCTGATCTTTCAGGGCTCGGAACCGCAGGCGCAGCAGGTTCTGCAGGTTCGGCTTGAGGGTGAGCTCGTCGTAGTAGACGCCGTCGAGAGACAGGCGCTCGGAGATGGCGCGGCGCATCTGCCGCGGGCTGCCGCTGAGGATGTGGATGCGGGCATCGACGTGGGCGAGCTCCCTCAACAAGCGCGCAGCGCCGGGGACGGCTCGCTTCTGGTCAGGGCGCTCCAACGCCGCGCGCAGGAGATCACCGAGCGTGTGGAACTCGGTGCGCAGGTACGTCTTGTCGAGATCCCAGCGGGTGACGAGGGAGGGCGCTGGCTTCATGGATCGGTGATGGGGCGCCGCGTTCCCGCGGGCCCTCTCAGGGAGACGACCAAGCGCGCCGGGTGTCCGCAAGGGTCGAGGCGAGCTCGAGGGCGCCGGCGCTCTCGGCCACCAAGATGGCGTCCTCCAGACACCGCAGGGCGTCGGCGTCGCGGCGACGCCCGTGGGCCACGTGGGCGAGCGCGCCCAGGATCTTGGCGCGATCTTCGCTAGCGGGCCCCGCCAGGTCGAGCGCCTCGCGGAGGACGCCCTCTGCGTCGGCGAAGTCACCGGCGCGGGTGAGGGAGGCCCCGAGCTTCCGGCTGAAGATGAGCACCGCGCGCAGCGGATCGTCGAGCTCTCCTCGGGAGATCTCCTGTCGAGCGATCTCGAGGCAGCGTCGTAACGCGAGCACCTCTGTGGCCGTGTCGCCGCGGGCCGTCGCCCGGTCGGCGACCTGCTCCAGGAGCAACAGCGCTCGGAACGCCTGCTGGGAGAAGTAGGCGTGCTGCGTACGCACCTCGAGCGGAGCGCCTTTGCGGTCCTCGAGCTGGAGGGCGCGCCGGTGGAGCTCTCGCCGCACCTCTACCGGGATGCCGGTCAGGGCGATCTCTCGGATCAAGGGGTGCCGGGTGGAGAGCTCCGAGCCGACTTGGGTCACCATGCCGCGCGCGACCAGCGCCGCCACGGGTTCGTCCAGGGACGGCTCGAGCTGCAAGATGTCGGCGATGTCCTCGGCCCTAGCGCGATCCCCCAGCACCGCCAGAGCCTGCAGAATCCGGCGAGCGTCTTGATCGAGGGTGTCGATGCGCAGGGCGATCAAGTCGACGAGCCTGCCGGGCAGCTGCCCACCCCCCTCGATCTGGTGACGCATCGCCTGGTCGAGATAGAGAGGCAGGAAGCGATCCCGCTGCGGTAGGTCCACCTGCGCGCTGACCAGAGGACGCACCTCTCGGGCGGGGAGCTCCTCGAGGACCCGAGCGACCGAGCGCTCCGCGCCCCACCCGGACTCGAACCCGGGAGCGTGAGAACAAACGAACAGCGCTGGGACGGGCGGCGGCTCGCCGAGCACGTCGGCGAAGGCGTGGCGCGAAGGACCGTCCACCCGCTCCAGATCGTCGATGATGAGGATGGGCACACCTCGCCCGTTGGAGGCCGCGCGCACCAGCGCCCAGCGCAGCGCGTCCGCGAGCGCGTGGCGTCGCTCCAGGGGGGAGAGGTAGTTGTTGCGGTCGTTTCCGAAGAGGTCGCGGAGCCCGAGCACGGCCTCCGGGGCCGCACCGGGGAAGGCCTCTTCGTCGATGGCCTGCTGGTCCAGCCGAGCCAGCTGGCGGATCGCTTCAGCGACGGTGTGGCCGCTCACCCCCGCGAAGTAGGGATCGGGGCCCAGGGAAAAGACCTTGTCGCCCAGCACGCTGCAGCGATCGGCGAGCTCCTCGAGCAGGCGGGTCTTGCCGCCGCCGGGCTCTCCCACGATGCGCGCCGCCTGGACCACGGCGGAGACGGGGCGGCGCGCCTCCAGCCACGCGAGGTCGTCCTCTCGACCGATGAACGGCACGCCGATCTGGATCGACTGCTCCCGGGGCAGGGGCGCGGCGCATTCGCAGCAGTAGCGAGCAGCAGGGACGCGGTAGCCGCAGGCCTCGCAAACGATGTGTTCACCCATCACCAGGCTGGGTGGGAAGGCGGAGCTGCTGCTCGGCGGGGCGTCGTCTCCGAGATCCTCGACCGCTAGGCGGAGCGCTTCGGACAGCTCGTGAGCGTCCTGGTAGCGCTGGGCGGGGCTCTTCGCGAGGGCCTTCTTGACGACCTCCGCCAGGGCCGCTGGGATCTGACGCTTGGAGCACACCTGCCGCGGATCGGGCGCCGGGATCGACATGTGCATCATGACGACCTGGGTCGGCGCCTCCGCCTCGAAGGGCAGGCGCCCCGTCAGGAGCTGGAACAAGATGACCCCGACGGCGTACAGGTCGCTCCGCCCGTCGATGGTGTCGCCGCGGCCCTGCTCGGGGGCCATGTAGTCGGGTGTCCCGCACACGATGCCCGGGCTCGTCACGCTCGTGCTCTTGGGGTCGGCCCGCAGCTTAGCGAGGCCGAAGTCGACGACCTTGACGAAGTCTCCGCCCCGACGGAGCGGCTGTAGGATGATGTTCTCGGGCTTGAGGTCGCGATGCACGATCCCGAGATCGTGGGCCTCGCCGAGCGCGGCAAGGACCTGGCTGAGCACGTCGACGATGCGGGAGAAGGGGAGAGGGCCCTCTTCGTAGGCGACCTGGGCGAGGTCCTTGCCCCGCAGGAACTCCATCACCAGGTAGGGTTGCCCGGCCTCTGTCCGGCCGAAGTCGAAGACGGCCACGCTGTTCGGGTGATTCAGCTGGCTCGCGGCGCGGGCCTCCGTGAGGAAGCGCGCGGCGGAGTCCTCGTTGGCCATCAGGTGCGGGTGCACGATCTTGACGGCCACGGTGCGCCTGAGGACGCTCTGCTCGGCGCGATAGATGCGCCCCATCCCGCCGACCCCGATCAGATCCAGGATGTGGTGCCCGCCGGGGAGCGTGGTCCCCACGAAGCGGTCCTCCTCGGGGGTGATCGTCTCCGTGATGGGGAAGCCGCACTGGGGGCAGTACTGGTGTCCGGGGGCGCAGGCCTCTTTGCACTGCGGGCAGGGCCGCGGAGTGCCGGGCTGGGGCAGGGCGTTGGCTGTCGTGCGCTGGGGGGTGGGGCGGGTCATGACCGGGTCTGCGGGGGCTTCGGTGCCTCTCGTAGGTGGGCCGAACTCCCACCCTACAAGGCTTTTGCGGCATTGTCGCCGATCCCCGAGGTGCACGGTTTTTGTCGCTGAGGGCGGGCGTGAGCAAGCGCATTAGCGCGCGGGGTGTGCGCGCGGGGTGTGCGCGCCTGTCGGAAAACGAGCCGCGACGACCCGTAAACCGTCCGGAGAGGCGCCCCTTGGTCGCTGCGGCAGAAGGACGTAGCCTGTCCTGGTGATGGACCGGAACCGGGTGCGCCTTGGAGAGCTGCTGGTAGGAGCGAAGATCATCACACCCGAGCAGCTGCAGGAGGTGCTCGCCCTGCAGGCCAGCGACGGACGACGCTTGGGGGCCCTCCTGGTCGCGAGTGGCTACGTCACGGAGACCCAGGTCACCCAGGTCTTGAGCCAGCAGCTGAGCGTGCCTTGGGTGTCGCTGCACCACATCGATTTTTCGCGCCAGCTGCTCAACCTCGTGCAGCGCGAGCTGGCCGAACGCCACTGCCTCATTCCCATCTACGTGCGCCGCTCCCGCTACCAGAAGGAGACGCTCTACGTCGCCATGGACGACCCGACGGACCTGGAGGCGCGCGCCGAGGTGGAGCTGTACGCGGGGTTGCCGGTGCGCCCGATGATCGCCCCGCCTTCGGAGATCCGCTCGGCGATTCGTGTCTATTACGGGGGCCAGCCTCCGCCCGTCCCCGCGCGCTCCACACCACCGCCGACAGGCGTGTCTCTGGAGCTGTCCCCGGAGCAGGGCGCGGCGCTGCCCTCCGCGGCGCTGCCCTCCGCGGCGCTGTCCTCCGCGGCGCTGCCCTCCGCGGCCGCGTCGGAGCCCCCGATCGCGCTGGCAACTCCCTCGAGCCCCGCTCCAGC
>JAEWOQ010000405.1 GCA_023460875.1 Pseudomonadota bacterium | reverse complement strand
GGTGGGGCTGACGGTGGAGCTGCCTCGGACGGAGGCTCTGGCGGAGGCGCGTCTGGCAGCGGAGCATCGGGGGCCGGAGAGCCAGGCGGCGGCGCGTCCGAGCGCGGCGCGTCCGAGTGCGGCGCTTCGGCGGGCACCTCAGGCCCCGAAGAAGGCTCGGCCTGGGCGGTGTCGGGGGCGAGCCACGGGCCCGATACGAGCGCAGCGAGCCACCAGGCGTCTCGAAGAAGGTGTCGGCGACCCAGACCCGCCCTGCGCATCCCTGCAGCTCTACCGAGTTCCGTGGATTTCGGCAATCCAGGGCCTGCTCCGGCCGAGATCCCTCAGCGGGAGGTGCGCCGGGTGGGAGCCGGGCTCGGTGGTGCGCGGTCGGGCAGCGCGAGGTCGGACAGCGCGCGGTCGGACAGCGCCGAGGGCGGAGCCTGCGGAGCCCTGACGGTCACTCGGTGCGCTGGATCACGTGGAATCCGAACTCCGACTCGATCACCTCGGAGACTCCGCCGGGCTCGAGGGCGAAGGCGGCGTCGGCGAAGGGTTTCACCATCTGGGCGCGCGTGAACTCACCGAGCTCCCCTCCGACCTGAGCGGAGCCTCGATCGTCGGAGTACTCCCGAGCGAGCTCGGTGAAGTCCTCACCCGCCAGGATCCGCTCGCGGATCTCGCTGGCGCGCGCGAAGGCCTCTTCTCGGCTCCGTGTCACGTAGGACGCCGCCCGCGCTCCCTCGGCGAAGGACACCAGGACGTGGCGCGCGGCGATGGTGCGGGGGCCCGTGTCTTCCGGCCTCACGGGCGCCGTGGGCCGCGTCGGCTCGGGGACGTCCGGCGGGGTCCCCGGCGGGGTGTGGGTCGAGAGCACGCAGCCCCCGATCGCGAGGGACGTGCCGATGACGATCGCCGCGCTGCGGGCGCGCTCGCTCATGCGGGAGCTCCCGCGGGCGCGATGTCCGCCCAGGCGCCTCCGACCACCGCCTCCGGGCGGTCCTCGGCGAAGGTCTCGAGGGCGATCTTGTCGTCCACTGCGTAGCCGACCGTGCGCAGGGTCTCACCGGGCCAGACGGGCTTCTTGAACTGCACTCCGAGGGCTCGCAGGCGTCGGGGATCGCCCGCGCAAGCCTCCGCGACGACGGCGCGGGTCACGTAACCGAAGGTGCACAGCCCGTGCAGAAGAGGGCCCTGCTCGAATCCCACGGCGCGGGCGAACTCTGGATCCGCGTGGAGCGGGTTGAGGTCGCCGGAGAGCCGGTACAGGAGCGCCTGCTCGGGCGACGTCCGCGCCGTCACCTGGAACAGGGGCGCGGTGTCCGTCGGGATCTTGGGGACCGACTGCTTGGGGGGGCGCGGTCCGCCGAACCCACCCGTGTCCCGCACGACCAGGGTCCACTCTGTCTCGAACAGCAGCTGCCCGTCTTGCTCCGTCCGTGTGGAGAAGACGACCTGCGACAGTCGCTTGAGATCGTAGATCCCCTCGATGGTCCCCGTCGTCTCCAGGCGACCCATCGGGGGGATCGGCGCGTGCAGTCGGATCGTCTGCGCGCCGTGGACGACCTTCGTCATGTCCGCGTTGGCTCGCTCCACGAGGGGGGCGAGGGCCGGGTAGGCGGGGACGACCGCGAAGGAGGGGAGCACGAGCGGCCCGCGCGCTTCGTAGAGGTAATCGAGTTCGTCTCGAGTGGCTCCGACGCCCAACGCGTAGAGCACGGTGGTCTTCCAATCGTACTCGAAGGTGAAGGGCGCGGTGCGATGACCGACGGCGGACAGGTCGAGGCTCATCCTAGGCTCCTGGAAGATGCACACCCGTCGCTCGAGGGGTGACCCGAGGCGGGTGAGAGCGTTAGCGTGCGCCCGCCCATGGCGTCAAACCCGCTCCTGGAGTCCGTGGTGACCGGCGAGCTGCGTGCCTTGCTCCTCGGCTGGTTCCTCTGGGCCCCTACGGCGCTCCTGGTGCCGGCCTTCGGCTGGCCAGGGAGCCCCCTCACTCCTCGGCTCGCCCTCGGTCTGGGGTTGAGCCTGTGCGTCGCGCCCTCCACGGCGGGGTTGCCAGAGGGGTGGGGCGGGGCGCTCGCCTGGGCCCTGGGGATCGGCGTCAGCGTGGCGGTCGGAGCGGCGGGGGTGCTCTGGGCGGCCCTGATGGCGGGCGGCGTCGCGGATCGGTTCGGGCCGGGGGGCGGAGGATCCAGTGAAGAGGGGCTCTGGGATCCGCCAGGTCCCCTCAGCTTTTTGTTTGGCTTGCTCAGCGCGCTGTTTTTCCTCGCCGGTGGAGGGCCCGCGCGCGCCGGGGCGGCCCTCACGCGGCTGGCACGGGTCCCCGCGGCGGGAGAGCTCCTCCAGCCGATCCTGGACGCCTGCCTCGCGTCGATCACCCTGGCGGTCGGCGTCGCCACCCCGATCCTGCTCACGGTGCTGCTCCTGGAAGGCATCATGGTGCTCCTGCGGAGGACCGCGCTCCCCCTGGCGACCGAGCAGCTCCTCGGCCCGCTCAAGACGTTGGCGTTCCTGTTCCTCCTCGCGGTCGCCCTGGAGCCGATGCTCACCGCCCTCGCCGACGCTCTGCGCTGACGGCGCTGACGGCGCTGACGGCGCTGACGGCGCTGACGGCGCTGACGTGGCTGACGTGGCTGACGTGGCTGACGTGGCTGACGGCGCCCGCTTTCCACCCGCGACGGCACCGCTCCAGGGCCAGCAAGGCCCTCTTTGAGGGACGTGCCGGGACGTGCTTCAGAGGATCTGCTGGAAGGCGAGGCTGAGGCCCGCGTGGATGATCGTGTTCGTTCCGGACAGGGAGGCTTCGTCGTTGAAGGGGCTCCGCGCGGGTTCGTCCGGCAAGCGCCAGATGCCCGCCCGCCCGACGAAGCCCACGGTCCAGGCCTCCGAGAGCACGACCGAGGCGCCCACGGCGGCGAACAGGGAGAACCCCTCCGTGCGGAGGGTGACCCCGGGCGTCCCCACGAACGCGTAGGGTTGGTCGCCCTGCTCGGGGATGAATCGGTCGTTGACGATGACCAGCCCGCCGCCCACCCCGATCCACCCTTCCACCTCCCCGGTGAGCCAGGGGTAGTAGCGGACCATCGACTCGATGGTCATGTAGCCTCGCTTGTGGTCCCGCTCGATCCCAGGGGGATTCTCCCGCGGGGCGTCCGTGGTCGGCACGAGCCCCAAGGAGACGCCCGCGCCGAAGGCCAGCCCGAAGTCGAGGCGCAGCAGGTTCCAGACCTCGACCACCGGCGTCGTATCACCGCGTCGGCAGGCGTTCCCGTCACCGCACACGAGCGCGCGGGGCAGCGTCAGCCAGCCGAGCCCGAGCTCAGCGATGCCGGTGACGCGGTCCGGCGCCTGGATCCGGCCCGCTTCGATGTCGATGCTCTCCTGTGATGGAGTAGTGAGCTCCCCCTCGACCGGGCCGACATCGTCCGGGACGTCCCCCTCCCATGGGGAGGCGAGCGCCGGGAGGGGCAGCAGGAGCCCCCCCGTGAGCCAGCCGAGAACCCGCGCCGCCGCCCGCATCCGCGGGTTATAGCCATCTCTCGCGCGGTGTCTCAGAGGGGAGGTCACTTCCGTCGTCGTTCCTCGAGCCGTCGCGGTTCCGCGGCGGTTCCGCGGCGGGGCGCGAACCGTTGGCTCCGCTCGTGCTCGCGTTGGGAGCGGTGCCCTTC
>JAEWOQ010000404.1 GCA_023460875.1 Pseudomonadota bacterium | reverse complement strand
TCGTTCTGCGCCTCGGAGACGACCACGGCCATGTCCGTCTCCTTCATGAAGTCGATGCGGGCCTGCAGCTCGGCTCGGGCAGCTGGTGACCCTACCTGCATGCGCGCGAGATCGGCCTCGAGCCTCTCGCGACGCGCCGCCCACGCGAGCTGCACTTTGTCGTACAGGCGCACGGCGGTGACCTTGTCGATGGAGATGACCATCGCCTTGCCCCGCTGCGCGCCTTCGCCGAGGCCCATGTAGTGGTCGACGAGGTCTTCGGCCACCTTGTCGAGGCGTTCATCGCGGGTGATGAGGTGGTACTGCCGCCCGAACTCGCGCTCCACGGCGGCCGACTGCTCTTCGTCGAGATCGGCGTTTTCGATGATGTCGGCCAGCTCGTCCGAGAACTCTTCGTTCTCGAGCTGCAGCTCGGGGATGCGGTTCTCGTAGTAGAGGGGGACGGTGGCGTTGTCTTCGATGGCCTGGCGAAAGTTGTAGATGGAGACGTAGTCGCCGAAGGTCTCCTTTGTCTGCTCTTCGCCCGTCATCAGCGGCGTGCCGGTGAAGCCGATGAAGGCGGCGCTCGGCAGAGCGCGGCGCAGGTTGCGCGCAAAGGTGTCGTACTGCGAGCGGTGCGCCTCATCGGCCATCACGATGATGTTGCTGCGCTCCGACAAGAGCGGGTAAGCCTCGCCCCGCGCCTTGGCTTCGCGCTCGACCTGAAATTTCTGGATGAGGGTGAAGACGTAGCGGTGGTTTTCGGTGAGGAGCTTTTTGAGGTGCTCGCCGCTCCTCGCTTGCACGCCCATTTGCCGGTCGGCGCGGCTCTGCTTGCCGCTGCTCGCCACCTTGACCGCCCCGCAGCCGACGAAGGTCTTGTAGATCTGGTCGTCGAGATCCTCGCGATCGGTCAGCACGAGGAAGGTCCAGTCTCCCGGCACCGTGCGCAAGATCTTCTGCGAAAAGAAGACCATCGAGAAGCTCTTGCCGCTCCCTTGGGTGTGCCAAAACACACCCAGCCGCCCCTGGTTTTCTTTGATGTGCTCCACCGCCTGGAGCGCGTTGTTCACGCCGAGAAACTGGTGGTTCTGCCCGACGATTTTGGCGGTGCGGGCCCCTTGCTCGGAGAACAGCGTGAAGTTTTCGACCAGGTCGAGCAGGCGCGCGGGTTCGCACACGCCACGGAGCACGGTCTCGAGCCCCGCCGTGGCCGGCTCCTCTTCACTGGCGACGCGCTTCCACTCCTTGAAGTGCTCCCATTCGCCCGTCACGCTGCCCACGCGGTTGTCGAGCCCATTGGAGAGGATGACGACCGCGTTGGCATGGAACAGGCGTGGCACCGTCGACTTGTAGTCGCGGAAATTGTTGTCGAAGGCGGCCTTGGCGTCGCGGTGAACGGTCTTGAGCTCGATGAAGACGAGGGGCAGCCCGTTGACGAAGCCAACGACATCCGCGCGGCGGTTGTAGATCTCCCCCGAGATGCGAAACTGCTGCACCATCAGAAAGTCGTTGGCGGCAGGGTCACGCCAATCGATGACCCTCACCACGACGACCTCCGTCTCGTCGTCGCGCGAGACGTTCACCTTCACGCCGCCCTTGATGAGGTCGTAGATCTCCTGATTCGCCTTCACGAGGCTGAGGGCGTCGCGGGCGCGGGTGATCTGCTCGAAGGCTTCGCTGATGGCTTCAGGCGGAACATCGGGGTTCAGCCTTTCTAGCGCGGCGCGGAGGCGCGTCGGGAGAAACGCTTCGTCGATGTCGCGTCCGAAGTCGCCCTCGTCACCAAAGGCCTCATGCAGGCAGTTGGTCGATTGCCATCCCAGGTCTTCCAACAGCCGGAGGGCACCGGCCTCCAATTTGGCCTCTGAAATGGCGGGAAACATCAGGCGGTCTCCTGAAGGGCGAGGGCGTCGCCGTCGATCTTGTCGCGCCCCTTTCGACGGCGGGGCCCGGAACGGGGCAGCTCCTCCGGCAGGTCGAGGGCATCGACGTCGATTTCGCCGGAGATGAGTTTGGGGAGGAGGAGATCGCGGGTTTGGCGGAGGACTTCGTTTTTCTTCTGGAGAGCGCAGACCAAGTCGAGCATTGGAGCACTCCGGGCATGATATTCCTTGAGCAGTTTCTGCGCGGGGCTGACGAGCTTCATTCCGCCGAACTTTCCCTTGTTGACGTTGGTCATGGTGGCGCCGTTCGAACCAAGTTGCTCAAGCTGTTCCTTCTGGTCCTTGAAGAAGAAAAAAAGGTACTCACGCGCGAAGTGCCAA
The DNA here is from genome assembly GCA_023460875.1 of Pseudomonadota bacterium. Classification (GTDB taxonomy): domain Bacteria; phylum Myxococcota_A; class Polyangia; order Polyangiales; family Polyangiaceae; genus NIC37A-2. The sequence goes on along the minus strand of JAEWOQ010000404.1, from coordinate 3,939 downwards.
GAGGGAATTAGAGTGTTGATCTGCTGGTTCGTTTGTGTTGGCTCCGAAGTGATGTTCACGATCCCAGCCGTGCCTATGCAACTTACACAAATCGCGTTCGCGGGAACGGTCTTGTTCCGCTGGGTCGCTGCCCCTGCGCTCGACAGGCCTTCCTCCGTTCTAATCGCGAAAACTTGACCGTGCATGTCCGGTAGCTTCAAGAAAGGCATCTCGCTACCGAAGAGTTCAGGCTCCTTCTTGGGTGGTGTCTTGCCCGTTATCACGGGACCCCAACCTGACACGACTGTGACCTCCCACCCCTCCGGAATCTTTCCGAGCTCGGAGTCGACGAGCTTGACCTTTTCGTGGCCGGGGAAGCGGAAGTGAACGAACCACTCGCGGTACAGGGACCGCGCCATCTCCTCCAGAATCTCGATGCGCTTCGTGTTGTTCTCAATCAGGTCATCGTAGGCCGAGAGAATCGAAGCGATGCGGCGTTGGGTGGGGAGTGGGGGTAACCTTAGCGGCACCGACAATAGACGATCGGTCTGGAGGCGCTTTGTGCCGTGTCCTGCTTCGTCAACCCGTCCCAGGATTTCGTAGGAGTTGCCGCGAAGCCATTGGAAAAGGAAGCCTTCGTCTAGACCTTCCCGTGGGATAACTGCCTTCAGGTCTTGGTTAAAAGTTACGTCCCTCAAGCAGCGTGCAACGGGAAACTCGTTCGCCAGGATCATGCCGCGCACGACGATGAGGATGGTCCCGCTCGGAACTTTGCGAAGTTTCGATGCTCCTGCTTCTGTGAGCCAGTCTTGTGAGCTGTCGAGCAAACTCACCTTCATGTCTTTGCAGGAAATCCAGGGAATACTGCCACCCCATAGGCTCGCGTCTGACTTTGGCGGAGTTCCTCCCGAAAGGAGCTTGATCCAATCGCCAAGGTGGCTTTCCTGCCACGCGTCATTGTGCATCAGCAACTCCCAAGAGCGCTCCAATGGAACGCGAGATCTGCTTCTCAAGTGCTCTGGCTTCTGAGTTGAGGGTGTCAAGCTTTTCCGCCAGCTGAGTAAGATGCTCCGAGAACTCGACGTCTGCTTCGACTTGCGCACCGACCCCAACATACCGCCCCGGATTCAAACTCCAGTCATGCCCCTCGACGTCAGCGAGTGACGCCAACTTGCAGAGCCCGGGCACGTCCGCGTACTTCTTCTTCGGGAAGTGCTCCTTGAGGAGCTTCTCCCCGCCTTGCAGGTTCTCGGGCTTCTCCCCGCGGTAGAGCCGCACGATGTTGGCGATGTACTCGATCTGATCCGGCGTAAAATCGCGGTGAGCGCGGTCCACCTGGCGGAAGATGTTGCGCGCGTCGATGAAGAGGATCTTGTCCTTGCGCTTCGACTTCTCCTTCGCTCGGTCGAAGAACCACAGGGTCGCGGGCAGGGTGACGGTGTAGAAGAAGTTCGAGCTCAGGGTGATGATGACGTCGACCGCGCCCGTCTGGATGAGCTTCTTGCGGATCTCCATCTCGGAGCCGCGGGCGTCGCTGGCTGAGTTCGCCATGACGAAGCCGGCTCGCCCCTTGTCGTTGAGGGCGGCGTAAAAGAGCTGGATCCACAGGAAATTCGCGTTGTCCGGGTTGGGCATCCCGAAGGGAAAACGCTTTTTGTCGTCCTTGATGCGCTCCTTATCCACCGCGTTCTGGTTGAAGGGCGGATTGGCCATGACGAAGTCGAAGCGCCCGGCGCAGTCGTGCGGATCTTCGTAGTAGGTGTTGGCCTCGCGGATGTCGCCCGCCAAGCCGTGCACGGCCAGGTTCATCTTGGCGAGGCGCAGGGTCTGGCTGATCTTTTCGATGCCGCACACGCTGATTTCGTCGGAGGGGTTCTTCTGGTGCTCGGCGACGAAGCGCGCGCTCTGCACGAACATGCCGCCGGAGCCGCAGGCGGGGTCGAGGATGCGTCCGTGGAAGGGCTCGACCACCTCCGCGATCAGCTTCACCACGGAGGGCGGGGTGAAGAACTCGCCGCCCTTCTGCAGGGTGCGCGGCGCAAAATTGCCCAGAAAGTACTCGTAGATGCGCCCGAAGACGTCGCCGTCCACGTCCATCGGGATGGTGCTGAAGGTCTTGAGCAAGCTCGCGAGCGTCGCGGTCTCGAACTTGCCGTAGGTCTTGGGGAGGACGTCCTTCAGCTCCGGGTTCTCCGCCTCGATGGCCTTCATCGCGCTGTTGACGTGCTTGCCGAGGTCCTGGCCCTCGGGCACGGCCAGGAGCTTCTGAAAGCGCGCCTCCTCGGGCACGTACAGGACGCCCTCGGCGTGGTAGTCGGACTTGGAGGGGCCGCTCTTGCGTCGCCGTGTGCCGCCGCGGGCGAGCTTCTTCTCGGCCTCGGCGAACTTGTGGTCGGCGTACTTGAGGAAGATGAGCGCCAGGACCGGCGTGGAGTACTCGGACGGTTGCAGCCCGGAGTTCGTCCAGAGCTGGTCAGCGGCGTCCCAGAGGCTTTTTTCGATGTCTGCGGTGAGTGTCACGGTAAGAATGGCTCCGCGGCGAGCCAGCTCCTGCGCATGGTCCCGTGGTTTCGGGACACGCACGAAGGCTGCTGCCGAGGCTTACACTTTTACCAGAACTGCGCTGACCGGTGAACACGAGCGGGCGGCCTCGTTCTTCGCGTGCGGGGAGGACGAGGGCGACCGCGTCGCTGTGACGTGGTGCGGTCGTTGAGAGGCGCCTGCGGGGGGCGGGGTGGCGCTGGTGGCGTGGGGTGGGTAGCCGTGACCCCTCGCGGCGGCCAGCTCGAGGGAGAAGGGGTTGGACACCAGTGTCTGCGCCAAACGCGTCAGCGGCCCCAGCCAGGTTTCCCCCGAGAGCACGGCGGCGACGGACGTGGGTCGGCTCGCGCCGTCGTGGCTCACGTCTTCGCCAGCGCGGGCTTCCCCGAGAGCGCAGGGACTGGCACCCACGCTATAGGGCTCGACGCGCGCGGCGAGCTCCCAGGCCTCCTCGATGTCTCGGCCGAAGAAGTCCTCGAAGGCGTCCTGGAACCTGACGAGATCGAGGCAAGATCGAGGCCGTGGGCTGCCCTATAGAACTCGAGGAAGCGATGACGGCCGAGGACGCCGAAGAGGCCGCCCCGATCCATGCAATCGCCGCATGGATCGGGGCTGAAGCATGCGTCGGGCGCATGGGTGGGGTGGTGGCGACGTGAGCAGAGCCCGCGCGCTCAGGCCCGGAGGACCCGTTGGCCTCCGCTCACCGCGGCGGCCGCGCCCTCGGGGCTCAGCGCGAGCCGACGCACGTCCTTGCCGCTCGGAGACTGGTACACGGACAGATCGAACTCGGACAGGACCGCGAGCAGGTGGTCGAAGATATCGGCCTGGATGCCCTCGTAGAAGGCCCAGCGCGTGTCCTTCGTGAAGACATAGATCTCGAGCGGGAGCCCCTTGTCCGTCGGTTGGAGCTGCCGAACGAGGAAGGTCATGTTCTGGTGGATCTGATCGTGAGCCCGAAGATAGGCGGTGACGTAGGCCCGGAAACAGCCCACGTTCGTCAGGCGCCGCCCGTTGACGAGCACGCTCAGATCGCCCTGCTCCTGCTGGTTCCACGCCTCCAGCTCGGGGAGCTTTTGCTCGAGATAAGGCCGGAGCCGCGCAAAGCTCAACATCTTGTCGAGGAGCGCCTCGTCCACGAAGCGGATACTCTCCATATCGAGGAAAATGCTGCGCTTGATGCGCCGTCCCCCCGACTCGAACATCGCGCGCCAGTTCTTCACGGGGTCGGCGATGAGCGCGTAGGTGGGCACCGTCGTGACGGTCTTGTCCCAGTTCTCCACCCGGACGGTGGTCAAGCTCACGTCGATGACGAAGCCGTCCGCGCCGTACTTCTCCATCTCGATCCAGTCGCCGATCTGGATCATGCGGCTCACCGAGATCTGCACCCCCGCCACCAAGCCGAGCAACACGTCCTTGAAC
>JAEWOQ010000403.1 GCA_023460875.1 Pseudomonadota bacterium | reverse complement strand
CCCCCACCCAGGCAGAACGAGGCCGCACTTCCCGAACCGCGCACGCCCTCAGCGGCGACACTCCGACGCTTTTCCATGGCGCGGCCCCCCCGCGACCACCGAAACGCGCGCCCCTCGGAGAAAGTCCTGAGGCGAAGTTGGGAAGGGGTCACGGCTACCTGCATCCACTCCCTGGTTCCACCCCGCCCCCCGCAGGCGCCCCCGCTCGCGACGACCCTGCATCGCTTCGCGCCCCCCTCACCGCCTCATCACGGCCCATCACGGCCACGTCACGAACGCGGCTCTCTCCCCCGTAGCGCTGGTGGCTCGTCGACGCGGCCGTGAGCGACGAGTAGCTCACCATGAGTTACGCCCTCGCGGCGCCCCGAACGCGCCACTCCCCGCACACCATCAGGGCACCACCACACACATCACACCACGAGCGCGCGGACGACGCGCCCGCCCCTCCACTGGTCCTCTCCACTGGCGTGCGCCCATCCTTGAGTCATACTCAAAGGTTAGATGATGCCGCAGCCGACCATCCCAGCCGACCGCGTGCACGAGACCCTGGCTCGTCATCTCCTCGTGGACGGCTTTCCTCTCGTCCTGGATCTCGAGAAGAGCCGGGGCAGCTGGATCCGCGACCGGGCCACCGGACGTGAGTACCTGGATTTTTTCAGCTTTTTCGCCTCGAACCCCATCGGCTTCAATCACCCGCGCATGCTCGAGGGGGACGTCCAGGCGCAGCTCGCCCGCGTCGCCACCACCAAGGTCGCCAACTCGGACATGTACAGCTGGCACCTGGCTCAGTTCGTCGACACCCTGTCGCGCACCGCGGCACCGCCCGAGCTCCCCCACTACTTCTTCATCGACGGTGGCGCCCTCGCCGTCGAGAACGGGATGAAGGTCGCCTTCGACTGGAAGGTGCGCAAGAACCTCGCGGCCGGGCGCTCGAGCCCCACGGGGGGCGAGTTGGGGACGCAGATCCTCCACTTCGAGGGCGCGTTCCACGGGCGCTCCGGCTACACCCTGAGCGTCACGAACACCGATCCGGTCAAGACGAAGTACTTCCCGAAGTTCCCCTGGCCTCGTGTGCCCGCGCCGTACCTGCACTTCCCCTTGGACGACGCGGAGGAGGCGCGCGTGGCCGAGGCGGAGCGGCGCAGCATCGCGGCGATCGAGGAGGCCTTCGATCGGCACCCCCACGACATCGCGGGCATCCTCATCGAGCCCATCCAGTGCGAGGGCGGCGATCGACACTTCCGTCCCGCCTTCCTGAAGGAGCTGCGGCGCATCGCAGACGAGCGTGAGGCGCTGCTCATCTTCGACGAGGTGCAGACGGGCGTCGGCGCCACGGGCAAATGGTGGGCGTTTCAGAGAGCGGGCGTCACTCCCGACGTGGTCTGCTTCGCCAAGAAGATGCAGGTGGGCGGCATCCTGGTGTCGAACCGCGTCGACGAGGTGCCCGAGAACGTCTTCGTCGAGTCGGGCCGCATCAACAGCACCTGGGGAGCGAGCCTCGTGGACATGGTGCGCTCGACGCACATCCTCGACGTCATCCAGCGTGAGGGCCTGCTCGACAACGCCGCCGCGCGCGGCCAGCAGCTCCTCGACGGGCTCCAGGAGCTCACCGCCAAGTACGATGGCTGGATGACGAACGCGCGGGGCCAGGGCTTGCTGTGCGCGGTGGATCTACCGAGCCGCGAGGTGCGCGAGGCGGTGATCGACCAATGCTTCGAGGGCGGCATGATCGTCCTGCCCTGCGGCGAGCGCTCCGTCCGCTTCCGCCCCGCCCTCAACGTGACCGAAGAGGACGTCGCTGAAGGGCTCCGCCGCCTCGACGCGGCGATTCGGGCCACCTCGGAGCGCCTCGCCGCGACCGACGGTCGACCGTGATCCCTGTCTCCGACGAACCCGACTCGGGAGCGACCAAAGGACGGAGCAACCCGGAGGAGCCCCCCGGAGCGACCACCCCGAGCCCCCCCAAGCAATCCCCCAGAGCAACCACAGGACTCTGAGGCCACGGCACGGCGTAGGCCGATCGGCAGGCGCGCAGGATTCGCTCAGGCGTCCAGGGGAGCCCGTTCAGGCGCTCCCCTGCGGTCCCTGATGACCAACGCCGAAGCGCTCAGTCCGCCGCGACGATGCGGTAGAGCTCGCCCGACATCAACGTGACGAGGAGCTCGCCCTTCGAGTCCTGACCGATGGAAGTGATGCCGTTCACCTGCACGGAGCCGATCTCGGTCACGTCCTCAGCGCTCGAACCATTCCAGCGCAGCATCCGGAGCTGCCCATGCACGTAGTCGCCATAGAGGTAGGCACCGCGCAGCCCCGGAATCGCCGATCCACGATACACTTGGCCACCTACGACGGACGCTCCGCCCGTCCAGGGGTAGGCCGTCACAGGCAACGTGAGAGGTACCTCGGGCACCACACCATCTGGGATGCACTCCTCGGGCGCGCTGGCTGGATTCGTCTCACCACGGCACGCGTTGCCCTCCATGTACGACCAGCCGTAGTTCTTCCCACCCTGCGCACGCGCCTCGACATTGACCTCCTCGTGTTTGCTCTGGCCCACATCTCCGATGTAGAGGTCGCCCGTGCACCCGTCGAAGGCAATGCGATACGGGTTGCGCAAGCCATAGCTCCAAATGAGCGGGTGCGCAGTGGGGACGGTGTCCCTGAGGTTGCCTGGAGGAACGCTGTACTCCCCCTCGGCGCGACCATCCACGTCGATGCGTAGAATGGCCGCAAGCGGGGTCGTGATATCCTGCCCGTTCCCGTACTGATCGTCCGCGCCTCCGCCATCGCCGAGCGCGACGTACAACATGCCGTCGCTGCCGAAGGCGATCGTGCCCCCGTTGTGATTGTTCGCGGGCTGTGGGTGGCTCCACACGATGCGCGCCGAGCCCGGATCGGCGCTGGTCGCGGCGCTCGGATTGTCCCCAACCACCTTGTACTCGACGATGACGGTGTCGCCTTCGCTAGCGCCCTCGCCGTTCGGATGATTGCCGATTTCGCTGGCAACGGCCCCACTCGCCGTGTGGTGTACGTAGAAGAGCCCGTTGGTCTCGTAGTCCGGGTGGAAGGCGAGCCCGAGGAGGCCTCGCTCATCGTAGATCCCCTCGCCGGAAGTGTCTCGCGACGTCCGCCCCGTCAGATCCAGGAACGAGCCGTCGACCAGCGCGCCGTTCTCGATGAGCTCGATCTCTCCGTCGAGCTCGAGGGCCAGGAAGCGATCCGTGCTGCCGGGGATCTGCGTGATGAACACCGGTCGATGAAGCGGGGACGCGAAGGGCTCGAGGGTGAGCGACGGGACCGTGCCTTCGGGGGCGCTGCAGTCGAAGTTGTCCGTGTGGGGGGTGGGCAGGGGGCCGGTATCTCCGCCGCCGCTGCCCTGGAGGTCGCCCCCCGTGCCCTGGACGTCGCCGCCAGCGCCTGGGGTATCTCCGCCCGTGCCGCCCGGATCGCCCGCCCCAGCGCCGCCGGTTCCCGCGGCGGTCCCACCCGTAGCGCCGGTGCCTCCCGAGGAGCCATCGCTCGAACAGGCTCCGACTCCAACGACCGTGACGGCGGCGAGCGCGCCCAAGAGTTTCCAAGAATGCTGCATGTCGATCCCCGAACGGTGAAAGGAAAGCGTCGACCGCGGCGCGCGGCGACGCGCGCACCCTATCACGGCGTCGTCCTCGATTTGCACCCATGCCGTGCTCATGGAAAACGACACCCATGCACCCCGTCCGCTTCGCCGATCTCGACGCTTGGCTCGTCCCCACGAACCCTTCAACGACACTCGACGAATTCCGTCACGGCGGAGAGCTGCGGGGCGTCTCCTCCTGCGTCGTGCTGCTCCACGGTTACGGAGCGCCCGGGACGGATCTGGTGCCCCTCGCCCGCTCGATCGCTGCTCCTCCGGGGACGCTCTTCGTCTTTCCCCAGGCCCCCGCGAACATCGAGGGCGGCGCGGCCGGCCCCTACGACGGTCGCGCCTGGTGGCCCATCGACATCGCTCGACTCCAGGTGGCGACGCTCACGGGGCGCCTCGAGTCCCTAGCGGACGAGCACCCGCCCGGCATGGACGCAGCGCGCCAACGACTCGGTGCCTTCCTCGACGCGCTGCTCGGTGCCAGCAAGCTCGGTGGAGAGCGCCTCGTCCTGGGCGGCTTCTCCCAGGGCGCGATGCTGAGCTGTGACCTCGCGCTCCGTGACGAGCGCCCCCTCGCCGGGCTGCTGCTGCTCAGCGGCACGGTGCTGTGTCAGGATGAGTGGTTTCCGCTGCTCCCACGCCGCAAGGGACTCCCCGTCTTCCAGAGCCACTCCCCCGACGACCCCGTGCTCCCGTTCACCCTCGCCGAGCGCCTGCACGAGGCCCTGCGGAGCGCCGGGGCCGACGCGCGCTTCGTCCGGTTCGCGGGCGGCCATGGCGTCGGCCAGCCCGTCCTGGACGCGCTGGGCACCTATCTCCGGGAAATCCTTCCTTGACCTCGCCCCGCTGGGGCCAGAGGCCTTTTCATCGGTGCAAAAGATGGTACGCCGTCGCTCCTTCGGGGACCCCGGAGCGGTGCCGTAGCCACGCGCAACGCCAGGCGCCCCCCCTTTCCCTGGAGCCTTGATTTGAGCGATCTGCCCGCCTCCCAAGACAATCAGCCCAAGCCCGCCGCCGACGCGGACCCCGAGCTCGAGCGCATCGTCGCCGACGAGGAGGGCTGTTTGAGCCGAGTGCTCGACCACCTGACGAGGCGGCCCAAGGAGGAAGCCGAGAAGGCCACGGTGGACTACGACGCCGAGCTGCTGTCCTTGCGAGACCAGATCTCGTCGGCCCGGGCGGAGGACGTGCCTCCTCTCTTGGAGCAGATGGAGCGGTTGCAGGCCCTCGCTGCGCGCAGGAACGAAGCCAGCGAGACGCACGTGGACCCGCAGTCACCCTACTTCGGCCGCATGGTGCTGGAGGAGGAAGGACGCCGGCGCGAGGTGCTCATCGGCCGCGGCACGCACCTGGACACGAAGAGCGGGATCCGCATCGTGGACTGGCGGGACGCGCCCGTCAGCCGTCTCTACTATCGCTACGGGGAGGGCGACGAGTACGACGAGGTCTTCGGCGACCGCGAGGTGAACGGCACCGTCGAGGTGCGACGCAGCGTCACCATCGCCGAGCGCCAGCTGCGCCGCATCCACGCGCCCCAAGGGACGTTCGCCTGCAGCAAAAAGAGCGGCTGGCTCCGCCTCGACGACGCGACGACGCGCCTGCAGGGAGGCCAGGGGAGCGCGGTGCGCGCCGATCAGACCGCGCGGGCGCTCGGCGGGCAGCTCGGCAAGCTCGGCGTGGGGGACGTGCTGACGGACTCTGACGACAAGCACCTCAAGGAGATCACGCCGCTCATCGACCGACGGCAGTTCGAGCTCATCACCCGCCCGGACTCCGGCCTGGTGGTGATTCAGGGCGGCGCGGGCAGCGGCAAGACGACCATCGGCCTGCACCGCCTCGCCTACCTGGCGTTCCAGGACAAGCGCCGCTTCCGCCCCGACAAGATGCTGGTGGTGGTCTTCAATCAGGCCCTCGCCCGCTACATTTCCCAGGTGCTCCCCTCCCTCGGCCTGGAGGGCGTCGCGATCCGCACCTACACGGAGTGGGCCGCGCGCCTGCGCGCGACCCACCTGCCTCTCCTGCCCCGACGCTACAACGAGGACACGCCCACCGCGGTCACGCGGGTGAAGAAGCACCCCGCGATGTTGCGCCTCATCGACGAGCGCGTGGACGCCACCGCCGCGCTCACGGAGCGCGCCCTCGTCGATCTGGCCGGCAAAGATCAGAGCGCCGAGACGGCCTTGCGAGCCTGGCAAGCGACGGCGAATCGCCCCTTCGCGCATCGGGTCGCCAGCCTGCAGAGCTGGCTCGACACGACCGGCAGCTCCCTGGCGAGCGCCAGCCGCAACGTGGTGAGCCGCGAGATCGAGCGCGCCCGCGCTCGGGCCCAGGACGTCGTGACCCTCTGGGCCGATCTGCTCACGGATCGCCAGCTGCTCGGCGAGGGCTTCGAGCGATTCGCGCCAGGCCATTTCACCACCGCGGAGCTCGATCGGGTGCACGCCTGGTGCGTCCGACACGTCAGCCGCGCCGTGACCGAAGTCGAAGAGCGTGGCGAAGCGCAAGCCGCCGCCGAGGAGCGCGGCGGGCCACGGAGCAAGCGCGACGGCAAGCGGCGGGAGGACGGTGAGCAGCGCGCCGTGCTCGACGCCGAGGATCTGGGGCTCCCGCGTAGCCGCGGAGACGAGGGCGAGGGTCCCCGCGAGTTCGGCTTCGACGAAGGAGTCGACGGCCAAGATCTGGAGGAGCGCGCCACGCTCGATCGGGAGGACGACACCCTGCTGTTGCGCCTCCTGCAGCGCACCCGCGGCGTGCTGCGCCGCGGACAGAACGCCAAGGAGGCCCTCGTCTACGAGCACGTACTCGTCGACGAAGCCCAGGATCTGAGCCCGGTCGAGCTCGCGGTCGTCGTCGACACCCTGAGCCGCGGCCGCAGCGTCACCCTCGCGGGGGACACCGCCCAGCGGCTCCACATGGACAACGGCTTCACCGACTGGAAGACGGTGCTCGGCGAGCTGGGGCTCGAGCACGTCGAGGTCGAGCCTCTCCAGCTCAGCTACCGCTCCACCCGCGAGATCCTCGAGCTCTCCCAGGCGGTGCTCGGGCCGCTGGCGCCGAGCGTTCCCCCCGTCGCTACCCGCAGCGGAGCCCCCGTCGAGCTCTTTCAGATGGTTCAGACCGGAGACGCCGTCGCGCACTTGAGCGAGGCGCTCCGCGAGCTGATGCACAGCGAACCCCGGGCCTCCGTCGCGGTCATCGCCCGCTTCCCGGAGCAGGCAGACCTCTACTACGACGGCTTGCGCAGAGGGGAGGTGCCCTTCCTGCGGCGCATCACGGATCAAGAGTTCCCCTTCCGCCCCGGCGTGGACGTGACGGACGTCCGCCAGGTGAAGGGCTTGGAGTTCGACTACGTGGTGCTCGTGGAGGTGAGCGAGTCCTCCTATCCCCAGGAGAACGAGGCGCGTCACCTACTGCACATCGGCGCGACCCGCGCCGCTCACCAGCTGTGGATCGTCTGCTCGGGCAAGCCGAGCCGAATCCTCCCCGAGAGCTTGCGGGACCGAGGGTACTGACCGATGCCCTCTCTTCCTCGAAAGCTCATGGGAGCGCTCGCCGCCCTGCTCGCGCCGGGCCTACTGGCAGGGTGCGCCGCAGGCCCGCCCCTCGTCCACGTCGGGAAGACCAGGGCCCCCATCGACGATCCTGCTCATGAAGAGGAGACCGATTCCTCGACGCCTCCCGAGCCGTCCCCGGCCAGCGGGGCCAGCGACGGGAGCCCGCCTCCAGACGACGTCGTGCACCAAGCCGCTCTGCCGTTCCGCGGGGTCCGCGGCGCCGATGGCGCTCTCTTGGCTCAGGAGGCGCTGCTCTCCGAGCTGGCGCGCGCCGACGCCATTTGCATCGGTGAACGCCACGGCGACGCCCACGACCACTTCGCGCAGCTCGCAACGATCCTCGGGCTCGCGGAGCGTCAGCGGGTCGCTGCCTTCGAGCTCGGTGTAGGCTTCGAGATGTTCCAGCGTCCTTGGCAGCACGCCCTCGACGCCTTCGGCGAGGGGCGCGTCGGCCTCGACGATCTCGTCCGCGCCTCCCAATACGAGAAGCGCTGGGGCCTACCAATCCAATTCTACGCGCCCCAGCTCGAGGCCGCTCGCGGCGCGCGCGCCGACCTCATCGCGCTCAACGCCAGCTCAGAGCTCACGAAGGCGATCGCGTAAGATGGTATCCCCAACCTGAGCGTCGCCCTCAGGCGAGAGCTCCCGCGACTCGCCCTCACCAGCGCCGCCCATCGCGCGCTCTTCGAAGGCCTCATGAGAGGCCATCCGGAGGGGGACCTCGATCGGATGTACACGGCGCAAGTGACCTGGGACGAGACGATGGCCGAACGGGCAGCGGAGTGGCTCGCGGCCCGTGCGCCGCTCCGCAAGCTGGTGATCCTCGCGGGCCGCGCTCACTGCGCCCGCCCAGCGATCCCCGAGCGGATCGAGCGACGCGGCGCCTTCCGGGTGCTCAGCGTGCTACCGGAGGTCGTGTCCGTGCAGGCGCCTCCGCCGGAGGAGCCCAGCGAACCGCAGGCGCGGGAGCTCCCCGATGCCGTGGCGCCTGCGCCAGAGGGCGATCCCATCGCCGCAGAGCTCGCCGCGGCGTACGACTACCGCTTCATCCTGTACGCTCCCTGATGGCCGGCGCCAGGGGGAGCAGGGGCCTGTCGACGTGCCCCCGCACCACACGCATGCGCGGATCCACCCCCACGATCTCACCCGGCTCGAGTTCGCTCCACACGTTCTCTCCCTGGAGCGGCTCGCTGGCGATGATGAAATGATTCACGAAGCCGCTCTGAGTGGGCGCCTCGCATTCCGGTGACAGGCTGGCGCAAGTGTCCCGATCGGAGCAGCGCCCCTTGTAGGTCGACAGGTAGAGCTCTCGACCTCCTCGCGTCGCGACCAAGCAGCTCCCGTCCGTCACGACGAGGGTGAGGATGGCGCTGTGGCTCTCGTCGTCACATAGCTCGCGAACACGGGCCACGGTGCGCCGCACCGCGCCGAACACGTCCTCGACACGGTGCTCTCGAGAGAGCTCCCCGTGCTCTCCGAGGTACGTCAGGAGCATGTAGAAGATCACCTCGCTGTCCGTGTCGCCGAGGACGAAGCTCCGCAGCCGCGGCGCGATCTCTGCGAGCAGCAGGTCCCGCTTCGCGCCGAAATTGGGGATGTCTCCGTTGTGCGCGCAGGTCCAGCGCCCGTACTGGAACGGATGACAGTTCAGCACGTTGATCTGTCCCTGGGTCGCCTTGCGGACGTGGGCCAAGACCGTCTGCGAAGACACCACCCCGCTCAGGCGATGGAACAGCATATCGCCGAGGGCGGTGAGCGGGCTCCGGGTCACATGGGGCGCGCCGTCGACGTAGAACGCCACGCCCCAGCCGTCGGGGTGCTGATTGCTCTGCACGCCGAGGGCGTTGTCCGCCGCGAGTAAGGAGCGGTGAACCTGGCTCGGAATGACGCTACGGAACCCGAAGAGCCGGCACATGGAGGCGGCGACTATGCCATGGA
>JAEWOQ010000402.1 GCA_023460875.1 Pseudomonadota bacterium | reverse complement strand
GTGCGGCGCTGGCACGCGGCGCGGCGCTGGCACGCGGTACGGCGCTCGCCCGCGGCGGAGACGGATGGGGAGCGGACAGGCTCGACCGCCGCGGCGTGGCCACGCTCGTCCGCGGTGGAGACGGTGTCGGGAACGCTCCGGGCGCCCCCGCGCCCTCCCCGCGCTCGCCGCCTGGGGGACTCGCACGTCCTTGCTCCGCTCGAGGCACACCCTCCCCGAGCCCCATGCCCGAGATAGGGATGACGTGACCGCACTTGCGGCACTTCATCTTCAGCTGACGGCCCGCGACCTTCTCGTCGTCGATCTGGTACTTGGCCTTGCAGTTCTGACAGACGAACTTCATGCGAAGAGCGACGGGGACAATCCGACCCTGGATGACATGGATGCCGACCTGCGACCTCCCCGGCCAGCAGCGCCCGGGGAGCGCTAAAGCAGACTCAATAGCTGCTTCTTGATTGTCTGGCGAGTGTCTTCGTCGGGCGCCACGGCCAGCGCACGTTGCCACATCTCCGCGGCTTTGTTTCGGAAACCGGCCTTCTGATAGAGGATCGCCAGGTTCTTGACGGCCGGAAAATGCCGACCGTTGATCTCTACGGCCTGCTCGAGGGCCGTGATCGCGTCGAACACCTGGTCCTTGCGACCGTGCAGCAGGCCCAGGTGAAAGTGCAGCCGATAGGCGAGCGGATCGATACCCACGCCACGCTTCAGGTGCTCGATGGCGGTGTCCACGTCACCGGCGCGGTAGGCGGCCACGCCAGCCATGAGGGCCTCCTGCGCCTCCTTGTGCATCTGCTCCACGTCCGGCGCAGGGCGAGACGCCGACCCCTCGAGGGCCGCCTCCACGGCCTCGACGACCTGGTGGATTTTGAAAGGCTTCTCGATGAACGCCTCGACCCCGCAGCTCTCCTTGAGATCCTCCGCGTAGTGCCAGCCTCGGTAGACGGCGCTCACCATCACGATGGGGGTCGATCCATAGCGCTTGCTCCCCTTGATGCGGCGCGCGATGTCGAAGCCGTGCACCTCGGGCAACATCGCGTCGAGCACGATCAAATCCGGCGCGTGCTCCTTGACCATGCGCAGCGCGAGGTGTCCCGCGTCCGCCTGCAGCACCCGATAGCCACGGTTGGTCAGCAGTCGCTCCAGCATGCGCCGGATCTCCGCTTCGTCGTCGACGACCAAGATCGTCCGTGAGCCCGGGGGCAGCGCGCTGCGGCGCTTCTCCGGGACGTCCGTCACGACGCTGAGCTCCTCCGACAGGGCGCCGAAATCCTCATCGCCGACCTCCACCAGGCCGCTGTCGCCAGAGAACGACTCCGGGCTCACGCTCGGGGCCCGCGAGGGCTGCGAAGGAACCTCACTCGGCAGCAGCGCTTCCTCGGTGGACTCCCACTCGCCGCCCCCGCGAGGCCGCCCCTCGAGGTCGATGCCGAGGCGCTCGAGCGTCTCCGCCGGACAGCGCGGCCCCACGTAATACCTGTCTCCGCGCGCCTGCCGCGCGTACGCCGTCTCGATCACGCGCGCTAGCGGCGTCTCCAGGGCGACGTAGGGGTACACCTTCTTCCCGGTGACGAACTCGAGCTCGTCGATGACCTTGCGTTCCTTCGGGTTCGCCATGGCGACGAACAGCCGATCGCCACGGGACAGCACGGGCAGGATCAGGTGCTTCTCGGCGATCTCCTTGGGGAGCAGCACCAGATCCGCGAGGTTCACGCAGACCTGCTCCAAGTCGATGCCCGGGATGCCGTGCTGCTCGCTGAGCGCCTTCAGCGCGGCCAGACCGCTGATGGTCCCGTGCTCCGTCAGCCGCGACGCCAGGCGCCCCCCAGACTCGCTGAGCGCCTGCTCCAGCTGGTCGGGGGTGATGGCCTTCTGCTTCAGGAGGATGCGCCCGAGTTGTTTTTTGTCTGCCATGCACCGGTCCGGTAGTCAGACGATACAGCAACTGCTGGCCCCGAGGCCATGCTCAGGCCGTTCCTTCGAGCTCCTGCAGCGTCGCCGTTGCCCAGCGCTCGTAGTCTCCGTCGAGGATCGCCTGGCGCGCCGCGGCCACGAGCCTCGCGTAGTAGTGGAGGTTGTGCAGAGAGAGCAGGCGATGCACGAGGATCTCCCCCGCCAGGTAGAGGTGGCGAAGGTACCCCCGCGAGTAGCCGCCCACGCACGCAGGGCAGGGACAGTCGGGGTCGAGCACGGCCCGCTCCGCGCGATGGCGAGCGTTCTTGATCACGAGCTTCCCCCCTGGGACGAACACTTGACCATTGCGGGCGTTTCGGGTGGGCATCACGCAGTCGAACAGGTCGACGCCCGCGCCGATGGCCCGGACGAGGTCGCTGGGGGTGCCCACGCCCATGAGGTAGTGGATGCGCTCTGGATCCATACGAGGCGCTACCTGGGCGAGCGCGCGGTGCATCTGCTCAGGCGGCTCCCCGACGCTGAAGCCCCCCAGCGCGACGCCGTCGAAGGGCAACGCCTCGATCTGGCGCAGGTGCTCGAGGCGGAGCTCCGCGTCGGTGCCCCCCTGAACGATCCCGAACACCGCCTGCCCGGGCGTCCGCGCCCGCAGGCAACGCTCACCCCAGCGGGTCGTGCGCGCCATGGCATCGAGGACCACGGCGCGGGCGGCCCCTCCCGGAGGGCAGATGTCGAGCTGCATGGCGATATCCGAGCCGAGCAACCCCTGCACCCGCATGGACTCCTCCGGGGACAACAAGCGCCGCGAGCCGTCGAGGTGCGAGGCGAACTCCACGCCCTCCTCGCTGACCTTCGTCCGCTCCGCCAGGGAGAACGCCTGAAAGCCGCCCGAGTCCGTGGCGATCAAGTGGGGCCAGCGGCTCATCTCGTGGAGCCCGCCGAGCTCTGCCACCACCTCGGGGCCGGGACGCAGCCACAGGTGGTAGGTGTTCATGATGACCATGCGCGCCCCGGTGCCCGCGACCTCCGCCGCGTCGAGCGCCTTCACGCCCCCCTGCGTCCCCACGGGCATGAAGGTCGGCGTCGGGACGGCGCCGCGGCTGGTGTGGAGCACCCCCGCTCGCGCCGCGCCGCTGCGGGCCACGGTCTCGTGACGCATCACGATAGCCGCTCCGGCAACCACATCGCGTCTCCGTAGGACAGGAAGCGGTACCGCTCGGCGATGGCCGTCTGGTACGCCTCGAGCACCCGCGCTCTGCCGGCGAACGCCGAGACAAGGGCCAGCAGCGTGCTGCGGGGCATGTGGAAGTTCGTGAGCAGGGCGTCGACCACGCGAAACTGGTATCCTGGTTGAATCATCAGCCGAGTCGCCCCCGAGAAGGGGCGGATGTATCCGACGTGGTGAGGATCGGCGGCGGCCTCGAGCGCCCGCACCGCGGTCGTGCCGATAGCGACGACGCGTCCGTTGCGCGCGCGCGCCTGTGCGATCCGCTCGGCGAGCTCCGCGGAGACCTCGAGCTCCTCCGAGTGCATGTCGTGCTCGTCGAAGTCCTCCGCGCTCACGGGTCGGAAGGTGCCGACGCCCACGTGGAGCACCAACCGCCCCACGTCGACTCCCCGAGCCGCCAGGCGCTCGAAGGCGCGCTCCGTCAAATGGAGCCCCGCTGTCGGTGCCGCCACCGAGCCCAGCTGCTGGGCGAACACGGTCTGGTAGCGAGCCGCGTCGGCGGCGTCCGCCGCGCGCCGAACGTAGGGAGGCAGAGGCATGCAGCCGCGCTCCTCCAGGCAGCGCTCGATGGCGTCCACCGCCGCTTCGCTGCCATCCTCGCGCCGGCCGCGCACCACCAGGGTGCCGTCCTCTTCCCGCTCGGTCACCTCGAGCCAGCCCAGCTCGAGGCTCGGGCGCTCGGGCTCGATCCTATCTCCGGGGCGTAAAGGGCGGTTGGCTCGCCCGAGAGCGCGCCACGTCCCCGCGGGGGTCGGCCCGAGCAAGAGCAGCTCGACCTTACCCCCTCCCCCGCCCGCTCCGAGCGCAGGCCGGCGGCAAAAGAGGCGCGCGCGGCGCACGCGCGTCTCGTTGAGGACGACCAGGGCCCCCTCGGGGATCAGCTCCGCGAGCTCCCGCACCCGGCGGTGCTCGAGGCCCCGACGACCGAGGACCAGCATGCGGGCCCCGTCTCGCTCCGACGGCGGGCGCTGGGCCACGAGCTCGTCGGGGAGCGCATAGTCGAACAGCTCGGCTTTCACAGGGCGTCAGCGACCGTCGTAGGTGATGCCCAGCCGAGTCATCTTCCGCCACAGGGTGGTCGGGCTGATGTTCAGCGCCTCCGCGGCCCGCTCCCGGCTCCCGTCCGCGGCGCGGAGCGCTCGCTCGACCGCCTGCCGCTCCGCTTCGTCGACGATGTCCGCCAAGGTCTTCGTGCCCGTGCTCTGGGTCGGCTGCCGCGCCGCCTCCGGCAGGATGTCGTCCACCGTGATGACCCCACCGGTCGCCAGGGCCACGGCCTGCTCCACCATGTTCTCGAGCTCGCGGATGTTCCCCGGGTAGGAGTACTCCAGCAGCCGGTCCATCACGCCCTCCGCGAGCTTCGTGCGGACCCCCATCTTCTGATTGTACTTGTTGATGAAAAACTCCATGAGCAGCGGGACGTCCTCCCGGCGCTGGCGCAGTGGCGGCAGCGAGAACCGCGCCACGTTGAGCCGATAATAGAGGTCCTCGCGAAAGCGCCGCTCCTCGACGGCCTCCGTCAGCTCCACGTTGGTCGCCGCGATCACGCGGATGTCGACCTTGAGGGCTTTGTTGTCGCCCACCCGCCGCACCTCCCCCTCCTGGATGGTGCGCAAGAGCTTCGCCTGGAAGCTCAGGGTGGTCTCGGCGATCTCGTCGAAGAAGAAGGTGCCGCCGTCGGCCTCCTCGAAGAGCCCCTTACGCGCCGACACCGCGCCGGTGAACGAGCCCCGCGCGTGACCGAACAGCTCGCTCTCGAGGAGGGTCTCCGTGATCGCCGCGCAGTTGATCGGCACGAAAGGGCGGTGGGCGCGCCGGCTGTTCGCGTGCACCGCTCGCGCGATGAGCTCCTTGCCCGTCCCGCTCTCTCCGGTGATGAGCACGGTGGTATCGGTGGGCGCGATCCGGATGACCCGAGACAGCACGTTCCGGATCGCCTCGGAGCGCCCGATGATGTTCTCGAACCCGTAGCGCTCCTTGAACTCCTGAGCGAACGCCTCCACCTGCCCGCGCAGCTTGCGGCTCTCCAGCGCCTTGAACACCTTCATGAGCAGCTCCTGCTCATTGAAAGGCTTCTGCAAGTAATCGAAGGCGCCGAGCCTCATGGCCTCGACCGCGGACTCGATCGTGCCGTAGGCGGTCATCACGATGACCTCACTTTTGGGCTGCGCCTCCCGGACCGCCTTGAGCACGGCCATGCCGTCGGGCTCACCCATGCGCAGATCCGTGATCACGAGGTCGTAGGCCTCCGCAGCGCCCGCCTCGACGCCGCGCACGCCGTCCTCGGCCTCATCCACCTCGTAGCCGGCTCCCCGCAACATCATCGCGAGGGTGGTGCGCATGTTGCGCTGATCGTCGACGACCAGGATGCGCACGGGACGCGAGCTGGCCTCACGCGGAGACAACGGTTGTTTCGACTTGGTCGGCACGGGGGCCCATCCTGCAGAAAGCGAAGGATTTCTCAACAGAACCCGTGATTTCCACGCTCCCAGCGCGAAAACCTCGGGGCGCTCCAAGGGTGGCGCAGAACGGCCCTCTTGTCGCGGCGCCCAGGGGTCGTGGTTCGAATTCTGCCCGCCGGACGTCGTCTTCTGGTGCCGCCCGCCGGATATCGCCCGCTGAGCTGCGCCGTCCGAGCGCCGTCTGAGCGCCGTCTGAGCGCCGTCCGAGCGCTGCCTCCAAGGGGCGCGACACGCCGCGTTACCGATGCTACAGCGTCGACGGCTCGCCGGAGGGCGGGTCCGGGTGGACCGTGCGGCGCCGCAAGGGAACCGAGGGACCGGACGTGGCTCGCAGTGACGTCCGGTTCTCAGGGGCTCGCTCCCGACGGTCCGGCATGATGCCGAGGCGAACCGCTTCGAGGCGCCGCAGCGCCACCCGAGCCGAACATGGAGAACAAATGACGGTACCGAGTCTCATCGAGCAGATTGGCGGAGACGGCAAACGAACCCAGGTCATCGAGGACGCCGTGCGCGTGCTCGACGCGGAGGTCGCCGGAAAGTCGGGCCTCGGGGGCATGGCGGTCCAGGGAGCGTATCGCCTCGTCAAGGGGGTGAGCCCCGGTTTCGTGGCCCAGGTCGTGGATCATCTGCTCGACGATTTCCTGCGCGCCATGGATCCTGTCTACCAGGAGGCCATCGGGAAAGGCGTGCCCCCCGCGGCTTACATCGTCCAACACGGGTCGCGCGTCGCGGACGGGCTCCTCGCCGTCACCGACGGCAGGGCTCAGCGCAGCGGACGTGCCATGTTGCGCAAGACCTACGACAAGCTGCGCCCGAGCGCGATGAAGCACGTCGAGGCGGCCATGCCGAGGATCGGTCAGCTCCTCGAGCGGCACGCCCAAGCCGGCACCTGAACGGATGGGAGGCCTCTCCCCCCGTCGACGTTCGACCTCTGGGCTGCGCGCCGCGCCCTCGAGGGCCGGTCCACTTGCGCACCCGGCCCTCGAGGAGCAGATCTCATATTCCCCATCGGATAAGTCTGGTATAGCTCCCCACCACTTGGGCTGGAGCCCTCCGGCCCAGCACCGGATTGGAGTAGGTCGAGAAAATGACAACCGAGGCGGCAGTCCCGTCGTCCCCCCTGAAGAGCTCCCCCACGGAGGAGCTCGTCGATTCCGCGCCGCGCCGCAAGCTGCGGGGCGCTGTCGTGCGCTTCGCTGGTGACTCCGGCGACGGCATGCAGGTGACCGGTAGCCAGTTCACGTCGTCCACCGCCTTGGCGGGCAATGATCTGGCGACGTTCCCGGACTTCCCCGCGGAGATCCGGGCTCCCGCTGGCACCACCTATGGCGTCTCCGGGTTCCAGATCAATTTCGCCTCGGAGGACGTGTTCACCCCGGGCGCCGCG
>JAEWOQ010000401.1 GCA_023460875.1 Pseudomonadota bacterium | reverse complement strand
CCCGCAACGGGGCCCCCTTTAAAAACCCCCCGGCCCTCCCCCCCGTCCCGCCCCCCACGGCTCCTGCGCCCCGTTTCTCCGCCCGGGTAGTCTCACTGGACGCCACGGGCTATCGTTCGGTTTCGGCGAGCGATGAGCGACGCTTCTCCTCACCTCGTGGGCCAGCTGATCTCAGGCCGGTACCGCGTCCTCGACACCCTCGGGACCGGCGGCATGGGCAAGGTCTATCTGGCGGAGCACATCGCCATCCAGAAGAGGGTCGCCCTCAAGGTCCTGCACCGGGAGTACTCGAGCAAGCAGGACATCGTCGAGCGCTTCCGCCAGGAGGCCATCAGCGCCTCCCGGATCAAGCACCCGAACGTGCTGGAGATCTTCGACTACGGAGAGCTCCCGGACGGCAGCTCCTTCATCGCCATGGAGCTGCTCGAGGGCCGCGACCTCGGGCAAGCCCTGGAGAAGGACGGCCCCCTGCCGCCGGCCGCCGCCGTCGAGGTGGTCCTGCAGATCTGCTGGGCCCTCGAGGCCGCCCACGCCCGCGGCGTCGTCCACCGTGACCTGAAGCCGGACAACGTCTTCCTGCAGGAGCACGAGGGCGCCGAGCCGAGCGTGAAGATCGTCGATTTCGGCATCGCGAGCCTCCGCACCAATGAGGAGCTCGCGCAGCAGGAGCAAGCCGGCAGCCGACGGCGCTTGACCAAGACGGGCATGATCTTCGGGACGCCGGAGTACATGGCCCCGGAGCAGGCCCAAGGCCGGCCCGCCGACGAGCGCAGCGACGTGTACGCGGTCGGGGTCATCCTGTTCGAGACGTTGACGGGCGCCGTCCCCTTCACGGGCGAGACCTTCCTCGAGGTACTCAACCGCCACGTGCTGTTTCCCATCCCGCGGCTCGCCGACGTCAACGCCGCCGTCCAGGTCTCCCCGGAGCTCGAGGAGGTGGTGCGACGCGCGATGGCGAAAGATCCCGCCGCCCGCTTCCCCTCCATGCGCGAGCTCGCCGAGGTGCTCCTGCTCACCCCCGAGGCGGCCGGCCTGCCCCCTCCGAAGAGCTCCGCGTTCAGCGCGTGGCAAGGAGGTGAGGGGGCGCCCCGAGGGGGGACCCAGGTCCGCGGGACGCCGCTCAGCGCCGCCTCGGACGTGGTGCTGCAGAGCACCCGCGCCCGCGCCCGCTCCCCCCTGCTGGCTGCTGCGCTCGTCGTTACCGGCTTGGGAGCCGCGGCGGGCGTGTGGTGGTGGTCCCAACACCGTCCCCCGGGCCTGGACGTGGCCGCGGCGGGCGCCGAGCCTGCGCCTGCGCCCGCCGCGGCGGCGCTGGCGGCGTCCTCCCCGGCCTCGAGCGATCGAGCCAAGGACGAGACCGCGACGGACGAGGACACCGATGCGGAGCCCGGCGGGCCGTCCGGCCGAGCGATCGACGGGGAGGCCGGCGAGGCGTCCTCCGTCCGGCTCCAGGTGAGCACCACACCTCCCGGAGCCGTGCTCCTGAAGGACGACTTCCAGGTGTGCGACAGCACGCCCTGCGAGGTGCGGGCAGACGTCGACGAGAACCTGGTGCTGACCGCGAGGCTCGGCAATCGCGTAGGGCGCGCCAAGGTCCTGGCCCAGCGAGACCAGCGGATCTTCATCGCCCTCGGCCCTGCGAGGACCCGCAAGCCCGCGGCGAAGGCCCAGCCCGCCCCCCCGAGCAGCCCGAAGCTCTGTGAGGTGGTGGTGGACGGGCTGAAGATCCTGCGCCCCTGTCAGTGACCCACGGTCGCGGCCCGATGCCGCCGGAAGTAGTCCCAGACCACCCGACGCAAGCGCGGCGCCAGCAGGATGCTGCCGACGATGTTCGGGAACGCCATGCACAGGATGAGCAGGTCGGAGAACTTGAGCACCGCGTCGAGCTGCGCCACGGAGCCGAAGAACACGAAGCAGACGAAGATCACGCGGAACACGGGGACCGTCGTGAGACCTCGTCCGCCCCAGTGGTCCAGCAAATAAATCCAGCCCCTCTCACCATAATAGCACCACGAGATCATCGTGGAGTAGGCGAAGAGGAGCACACACACGCTCAAGAGCTTGGGGAACCACGGGAGCACGGTCGCGAAGGCGGCGGCGGTGAGGGAGACGCCCGCGGACTGGGGGATGCTCGGATCGTTCCAGGCGCCCGAGACGACGACCACCAAGGCCGTCATCACGCACACGATGATCGTGTCGATGAAGGGCTCCATCATGGCCACGAGCCCCTCGCGGACGGGCTCCTTGGTCTTGGCCGCGGCGTGGGCGATGGACGAGCTGCCGACGCCCGCCTCGTTGGAGAACGACGCTCGCTGGACACCCCACACGACCACGCCGACGACGCCTCCGTAAGCCGCGTTGTTGGTGAACGCCATCTCCACGATCAACACGAGCGCGGTGGGGAGTTGGCTCGCGTTGACCAGCAGCACGATGAGGCAGGCCACCACGTAGAGCCCCACCATCCCCGGCACGATCCGCGACGTCGCTGCGCCGATGCGCTTGATGCCCCCGAGGATCACCGCGGCCACCGAGGCCGCCAGCACGAGCCCGAAGACCCAGCTCTGGTCCTCCCCCACCCCGAATGCGCCCGCGAACGCCTCGAAGGACTGGTTCGCCTGGAACATGTTCCCGCCGCCGACGGCGCCGCCCATGATCATGAAGGCATAGAAGACGGCGAGGGTCTTCCCAAACTTCGCGCGCAGCCCGCCCCACTCGCGAAAGCCGAGGTCGAGGTAGTACATGGGCCCGCCGGAGATGGAGCCGTCGGGGTTCTCGCGGCGATAGAGCTGCGCGAGCGTGCAGCTCGAGAACTTGACCGTCATGCCGAAGAAGGCCGCGATGATCATCCAGAGGACCGCGCCGGGCCCGCCGAGCTGGATCGCGATGGCGACGCCGGCGATGTTGCCGAGGCCCACGGTGGCGCTCAGGGCGCTGGTCAACGCGCGAAAATGGGAGATCTCACCGACGTCCTCGGGGTTGTCGTACTTGCCCCGCACGATCTCGGTGGCGTGCCAGAAGCCGCGCACGTTCACGAGGCCATACCAAAAGGTGAAGAACACCCCGCCGAACGCCAGCACGAAGACCACGAACGGCACGGGGACCGTCCGCAGGACGGGCGCACCGGCGGCGTCCACGACAGGACGCCCCTCTTCGTGAACCTGGACCTGGAAGAGATCCCCGCTGACGTTGAAGAAGAGCAGCTGATCGATGAAGGTGTTCACGCCGCCGAGGACGGTGTCCAGGGTCTCGTTCAGCTGCGTGATGGCCCGGGCGTCGTCGGGGTGCGCCGGGGCGCTCTCGAGAGCTTGCGCCGACGCGGGAGCCGAAGATGGGTCGCCGTCGACGGAGGGGGACGCCTGCGCGAGCCCACACACGGCCGCGCAGAGGAGCAGCGCGAGCACGACGAGGAGGCGCGAGCAGCGCTGGCGCCGCTGCCCCAACCACACCCAACCGAACAGGCGAACCCCAGGGAGCATGACGATGAGACTACCGGCGCCGGGCTCTAGCGAAAGGCCCCGGCTCCATCAGCACGAACAGGGAGCCTGCCCGTCCGCTCCGCGATCTCCCCTCGCGCGCCTTGCAACCGAGGGCGCGCAGCTATAAGGCCGCCGTCATGTTGGACGCGCGTTACGTAGCCGAGCACCTGGACGAGGTCCGCGAGCGACTCAGCCGTCGCTCCCCCAGCTGGGGCAGCGCCGTGGAAGCCCTCGGCCCCCTCGCGGAGCGGCGCCGGCGCCTGATCGTCGAGACGGAGGCCCTGGCCGCCCAGCGCAACGCCGCCAACCAGGCGATGGCCGAGCTCGCGAAGGGGCCCGACAAGGCGGCCTTCGCCAAGCGCCGCGACGAGCTCAAGGCCCTCTCGGGCCAGGTCAAGGAGAAGGAGACCGCCCTCGCGGAGGTGCTGACGGAGCTCGAGTCCCGCCTACTGGAGCTCCCGAACCTGCCTCACGCGGACGTGCCGATCGGGGCCAGCGAAGAAGACAACCGGGTGGTGCGCTCCTGGGGAGAGGCGCCTCGCTTCGATTTCGAGCCGAAGCCCCACTACGAGCTCGGCGAGCCCCTGGGCCTGCTCGACTTCGAGCGCGCCGCGAAGCTCTCCGGGGCCCGCTTCAGCGTGCTCTGGGGGGAGGCCGCCCGGCTCGAGCGCGCGCTCATCGGCTTCATGCTCGACCTGCACACCCGCGAGCACGGCTATCGCGAGGTGGCGCCCCCCTACCTGGTGCGTGGGGACGCCCTGCGTGGCACGGGGCAGCTGCCCAAGTTCGAAGCGGATCTCTTCAAGACCCAACGCAACCAGGACGATCCCGAGCCCTTGTATCTGATCCCCACCGCCGAGGTGCCGCTGACGAACCTGCACGCGGGCGAGATCCTGGATCCGGGGCGTCTCCCCCTCGCCTACACCGCCTTCACGCCCTGCTTTCGCAGTGAAGCGGGCTCCTACGGCAAAGACGTGCGCGGTCTGTTCCGCCAGCATCAGTTCGACAAGGTCGAGCTGGTGAGGTTCGCGGAAGCGGAGCACTCCTACGACGAGCTCGAGGAGCTCGCCGGGCACGCCGAGGCCGTCTTGCAGCGGCTGGGGCTCCACTACCGCGTGGTCGAGCTTTGTACCGGAGACCTCGGGTTCGCCTCCGCCAAGACCTACGACCTCGAGGTGTGGCTCCCGTCCCAGCAGCGTTACCGGGAGATCTCCAGCTGCTCGAACTGTGAGGACTTCCAGGCGCGGCGAGCGCAGATCCGGCATCGACTCGCGCCCAAGGAGAAGCCGCGCCTCGTGCACACCCTGAACGGCTCCGGCGTGGCCGTCGGGCGCACGTTGATCGCGATCTTCGAGCAATACCAGAACGCGGACGGCAGCATCACCGTGCCCGAGGCGCTGCGCCCAGCGATGGGGACGGATCGCATCCCGGCTGGCAGCGGCAGCTGAGCCGGACGTCGCCCGCCCAGCGAACGACCCAGCACGCTACCGAGTCGACGGCGCTCGACGACCCAGTGGCAACCCAGCGCACGCCGGCTGCCCCGTCCGCGCCCCGCTCAACCCTTCTTGCGGTTCGCGCTGGACCCCTTGCGGGTGCCGGCGGGGCGCGCCGTCGAGCTCGCCCGGCGCGGCGCCGACGACCTGGCGCTGGC
>JAEWOQ010000400.1 GCA_023460875.1 Pseudomonadota bacterium | reverse complement strand
AGCTCCGCGAGGGGCGCGGCCATCTCGGGGGGCAGCGCGCCACCCGCGGGGCCGAGCTTGCGGCGAGCCACTTCGAGGAGCGCGCGGCGTTCGATTTCGATCCGCCTGTGGCGACCCTCGACGCGCTCCAGGCGTCCTTCGACCTCCCGCTCCTCGTCGCGAGCCCGGGCGACGGACGCGCCCTGGTCCTGGAGGGCCCCGTCGAGCTCGTCGAGCTGCCTCTGGAGCTCGTTCGCCCGCTCTTGCAGCTCCGCCGCGGAGGAGCTCAGGGCTGCCTCCCCATCGGCGATGGCGGCCTCGTGGGCTCGGAGCTCGAGCATCGGGGTGTGGTGGCGGGCGTCGCCTTCGAGGCGCGTTCGCACCGTCTCGGCGACCTGCGCGATCCGATCGTCCCGCTCCCTTTCGAGCTCCCGGAGGGCCCGCTGGACCTCTGCGGCGCGCTTCCCCAAGGCGCTGCGCCGCCTCCACACGCGGATCGCGTACACAGGCGTGGCGAGGAGGAAGGTGGGTGTCGATCCAAACGCAGCCAGGCTCCGGATCTCCTCGGGGACGACGGGCAGCTCCTCGTCGCTTGGGGTGACGCCCGTGGGCCACGGAGGCGGTGATGGCGCCGCCGGGGAGGCATTCGTCGTGATCCGCGCGGCGCTGCGCGGGGGCGCGCAGGCGAGGGGCTCGAGCTCGAGACCCAGCTCGAAGGCTCCCTCGAAGCCCGGGTCGAAGCCCGCATCGAAGCCCGCATCGAAGCCCGCATCGACCACCGCATCGACGGCGTCGAGGAGCGGAGCTCCGCCCTCCCGAGCATCCAAGTCGAGCTCCAGGAGGGTCAGCGCGGGCGTCGCCGTCGTCCCCGAGGTGGGCTTGCTCGTAGGAGGCTCCACCACGAGATCCGGGATCTCTGCCGCCAGGTCGTCCTTGGTGCCGCGCATCGGGAGCTCGATCCGCGAGTATACCGCGGTTTCGCGGAGAGCGTCCCGCGCCGTGTGTTCTCGTGCTGGGTACGGCTCAGGGCGCCGTGCCTTCAAGGGCGCCGTGCCTTCAAGGGCGCCGTGCCTCCAGGGTGCCTCCAGGGCGCCTTCAGGGTGCGACGGCGCGCTTGGTGCCGACGACCCCCGCTGCCCGTCGGGCCGCTTCGAGCTCCTCGCCCGTCAGCGCGGGGCTCTCGGGGTTCTCCGCGGGAACGATCTGGAAGCCGCCGAGCACCGTGTTGCCGTTGGCGATGCGATCGTACTCGACGATGAGGCCCGGGTAGTGGTGGCGCTCGACGGTCCCGTTGGCGTCGGGCTGCGGCAGCACCTCGACGCGATCCGCCTCGCGGAGCTCCGCGACGGCCACGCGCTTGTGGAGCCCCATCACGATCTCTGGAGGGAGCCCACCGTAGTAGCTGCCGAAGTAGCGGGGTTTGCCGGCGGCGGTCTTCCCCGCGGCGCGATCGCGGCGGTGCAGCTGGATGTGCGCGAGGACGCCGTCCTTCATCGTGAACTCCACCGCCTGGTTCACGTACACACACTTCGTCTCCGTGCGCTCGTCGCAGGGGTTCAGCATGTGTCGCTCCACGGTGGCGAACGTCGCGCCGAAGCGGATGGGGCCGATGCCTTGACCCGCGAGGATCGTCAGGGCTGGCCCTACGGGCAGCGCATGCCCGAGGGGCGCTGAAGACTGCTGCTCGGTGGTTTGCGCCGCACCCTTCGCGGCGCCGTCGCTCTTGGCGGTTCCGTTGTCGGGCGCCGCCTCGGTGTTCGGCTGGGGCGAGGCGTCCTCGCTCTTGCAGGCGCCGAGCAGCGCCAGCGCCGCGAGGAGACCGCCGCCGGCGACGATGAGGTGAGCGCGCCTCGCGCGAGGGGGGCGCGTCAGGGATCTTGCTGGTTCACGAGTGCCCTGCCCAGGGGGCGGCGTGAGGGGATTCATGGGGGCTTTGTCGCAGGAGAACGTGCAATACTCAACGCGTCTCCGTGCGCGGACGTTCTCACACGTTCTCACTGACCCCGATGAGGGAGCTTTGCTCGAAAACCAGCGCTTCATCTTCGTGACGGGCAAAGGCGGCGTCGGCAAGACGACCGTGAGCGCCGCCCTGGGGGCCCACCTGGCGGCCCAAGGGCGGCGCACCCTCGTCGTCGTCCCCACGGGCACCGAGAAGGCTGCCCGCCTGCTCGGGGTGTCCGCCATCGGGAACATTCCCGTCGAGGTGCGCCCGAACCTGTTCGCGGAGCACATCGATCCAGACCAGTCGATGCGGGAGTACGGGCTGATGGTCCTGAAGAGCCGGCTCCTCTACGACACGCTGTTCGATAACCGCTATGTCCGAGGGTTCTTCCGGGGGGTCCCAGGCCTCCGGGAGTGGGCTCTTTTGGGTAAGGCCTGGTTCCTCAGCGGGGGAGCGCTGGGGGAGCAGCGGGGCGGTGGGGAGGTCGCGGGGGGCCCCTTCGACGTGGTCGTGCTCGACGCCCCGGCGACCGGCCACGGCATGGAGGTGCTCCGGGTGCCCCGGGTCATCATGGAGGTGGCCCCTGGGGGTCGGCTGCGCGCGGACGCCGAGGCCGCCTGGGCCACCCTCACGGATCCGGCGCAGGCTGCCATCGTGCTCGTCAGTCTGGCGGAGGAGCTCCCGGTGACGGAGACCCTGGAGCTCGCTCACACCCTGGCGGACGAGCTGGGGCTCCCGATCGGGGCCCTCGTGCTGAACATGCTGAAGTCCCCCCTCTTCTCGCCCTCGGAGCGGGCGCTCCTCCTCGACACGGCCGTCCCGACCTTCCCGGAGGGGGCCGAGGTCGCCCTGTATTACGCGGTGCGACGAGCCTCGAGCGAGACGGTCCAGGAGGAAAGTGCCAGTCGTCTCGAGGAGTTACGGCTCCCGACGGTGCGACTGCCGCAGCTCGCCGAGGAACCCTCGGGGTTTTCGGATGTCGAGGGACTAGCCGGCCACTTTTGAGCGTTAAGGGAGGCCGAGCGCTGCGCCCGGCGCTATGGTGGGCCCGTCCATGGCAGATGCCGCACTCGAACCAGGTCGAATCCTGGCCGGCAAGTACCGGCTGGGCGAGCGCTTGGGCGAGGGGGGAATGGGGGCCGTCTATCAGGCCGAGCATTTGGTCCTGCAGGCCCCCGTCGCCATCAAGGTGATCGAGCGAGAGGTCGCGGACGAGGGCACGAGGACCCGCTTCATGCGGGAGGCCCAGGCCGCCGCCGCGCTGCGCAGCCCGCACGTGGTGCAGATCCTCGACTACGGCACCGAGAGGGACGTCCCGTTCATGGTGATGGAGCTGCTCGAGGGGGAGACCTTGGCGCAGCGGATCAAGCGGAAGAAGCGCCTCAGCGCCCAGGAGACCACGTGGATCCTCGCCCACGTGGGCCGCGCCGTGGCCAAGGCGCACGAGCTCGGCATCGTGCACCGGGACCTGAAGCCCGACAACGTGTTCCTCGTCCGCAACGAAGAGGACGAGATCGCCAAGGTGCTCGATTTCGGCGTCGCCAAGATCGAGGCGACCAGCCTCTCCGGCGACAGCCACACCCGCACGGGATCGCTACTGGGGACGCCCTATTACATGAGCCCGGAGCAGGCCCAGGGCAACAAGGCGGTCGATCACCGCTCGGACCTGTGGGCGCTCGGGGTCATCACCTTCGAGTGTTTGACGGGGAAGCGACCGTTCACGAGCGAGGGGCTCGGCGATCTGGTGCTGCAGATTTGCATCCGGGACCTGCCCGTCCCGAGCGAGCAGGCGCCCGTCCCCATCGGCTTCGACGCCTGGTTCGCCAAGGCGGTGCAGCGGGAACCCGACGATCGGTTCCAGTCCGCCAAGGAGCTCGCCGACGCCCTCCGGGAGGCCCTCGGCGGCAAAGACTCGCCGTCCGTACCCGATATCCTCGTCACCTCGGCCCCGGACAGCTCCCCCTTGCCGCTGCCGGAGGAGGGGCGAAGCCCAGAAGACGCCCGTCCGACGGCGCTCGAGGGGGCAGCCTCCAGATCCGTGGACGCCGCCGCCGAGACCGTGGCCGAGGAGCTCGCGCCCTTCTCCGCAGGGACTTTGGCCCGGAGCCAGGCGAGCCATGGTGGGCGGGCGACGGACGACGCGCTGCCCGCAGGGGAAGGGGGCCAGCCTCCCTTGAGCGTGTCCCTGCACGGCGCCGTGTCTGCGCCGCCGGCCGCTCGCGCGGCTCTGACGCGCCCGCGTCGTCGCTCCCATGCGGGGCTGTTCTTCGTCGTCGGATCTGGCGCGCTCGCCGTCGGGGTGCTCACTGCCGTGCTCGCCCTCGGTGACCGACCTGGGTTCCGGGTGGGGGACATCGAGGGGCCGAGCTCGTCGCCCACGAAGCGGAGCGCTGGCACCCGCTCGGGGGATACGGGGTCCAAGAGCGCGACGACCACGGACCGACAGCCAGCGCAGCCGCGAGCTCAGCAGTCGTCCAAGGCGACCTCGGGCGCGGCGGAGGCGGCGCCCGAGGGGACGACCCGCGTGATCGATGGGCGCTCCATCCTGGAGCCCACGCCCGCGGATGCCGAGGCAGACAAGGATCCCCTCGCCGCGACCCCCGAGGCGCCGCCGGAGGCCAACGGCACCGAAGACGGCTCCGGTGACGCGCCGGGCGAGGACAAGAGCGAAGGCACCCCTTCCGCCCCGGACCCCAAACCCAGCCCACCCCCCCCCTCGCCCTCACCCTCGCCAGACGGCACCTCCCCCAACGAGCCCCCACCCACCCCTCAGCCCGGCGGCCCTCAGCCCGGCGGCCCTCAGCCTGGCAGCGGCAGTGGAGCCGCGCCCGACAAGGGCTCCCCCACGAGCGGGGACACCACGAGCGGGGATCCTCTCGGGGATCCTGCGTCCGGCGAATCTCCCTGATCCAGCGCCGTCTCGGAGAGACGCGACGGGTCGCCGAGCGTCAGCGCACCAGATCCTGGAAGTCCAGGGGCTCCTCGGCCCGCGTCTCCTCCAGGTCGATCTGCGCCTTCTGGAGCTTGCCCGACAGATCCACGTTCACCGCTTGCCAGCGGGTGTAGGCGTCGATGACCCAGATGCCGCTCTCGCGGGTGCCGTTCCCGCTCCAACCATTGCCCCCGAACGGGAGGTGCGCCTCGGCCCCGGTGGTGGAGTTGTTGATGCTCGTCATGCCCGCACGAATGCGCTCCTTGAAGCGGAGCATGGCCGCGGCGTCTCGGGTGTAGATGGCGCTCGACAGGCCGTACGGGGTGCCGTTGGCCGCCTCGAGGGCCTGCTCGAAGCCGTCCACCTCGATCAGGTTCACCGTGGGGCCGAAGCACTCCTCCTGGGCGACGCGCATGTCCATGGTGACGCGATCGAAGATGCGCGGGGTGGCGTAGAGCCCCTTGTTGGCGTCTCCTCGGAAGTTCTTCGGCTCGTTCCCGGGCGCGATCCGCTGTCCGTCCAGGAGCAGCTCGGCTCCATCGTCGAGGCCCTCCACGCGCTGGGCGAGCCAACGCTCGGCGAAGCGCTGGTTGATGAACGGCCCGTAGTCGACGTGCTCGTCGAGGGGATCGCCGATGGTGAGGAGCTGCGCGCGCCGCACCAGCTGCTCCCGCACCTGGGGCATCACACGTCGATCAACGATGATGTTGCCGCAGCTCGTGCAGCGCTGGCCCGCAGTGCCGAAGGACGCCCACAGCGCTCCCTCGATCGCAAGCTCGAGATCCGCGTCCGCCAGGATGACGAGGGGGTTCTTCCCGCCGAGCTCGAGGGAGGGCACCTGCAAGTTGCGCCCGCACACTTCGCCGATGCGGCGTCCCACGGCCGTCGACCCGGTGAAGGAGATCTTGTCCACGGTGCCCGCGTCTACCTCCGCCACCAGCGCCTCACCGGCGCCGCCCGCGCCGCTGCCATGAACGACGCTGAGCACTCCTGGGGGTAAACCCGCCCGCTGCCAGAGATCCGCGAAGAGCGCGGCGATGCCCGGGGCGTCGTCCGAGGGCTTCCAGACGACGGAGTTCCCGCAGAGGAGCGCGGGGATGAGCTTCCAGCTCGGCACCGCGATGGGGAAGTTGCCCGCGGTGATCACCCCCACCACGCCGATGGGTCGTCGGTAGGTGAAGAGCTCTTTGTCAGGGAGCTCGCTGGGCACCGTCTGCCCGTACAAGCGCCGCCCCTCGCTGAGGAAGAACTCCGCCGTGTCGACGGCTTCCTGCACGCTGCCGCGGGCCTCGCGGAGCGGTTTGCCGACCTCGCGAGCGACGAACCGTGATAAGATTTCCTTTTGTGCCACGAGCAGCTCGCGGAGCTTCGCGATGACCTGGGCCCGGGCGGGCGCGGGCACACGGCTCCACCCCTGCTGGGCCTCGCGCGCGGCGACGCAGGCCTCGTGCACCTCCTCGGGGGTAGTCAGGGGGGCCACGGTCACGAGGTCGTCCCGCTGGGCGGGGTTGCGGCGCTCGTAGTGCTCCGCTCCCGGGCGGGCGCGTCCGGCGATCCAGTTGTCCACGACCAACGTCTTCGGGCGTCCGTCGCCCTGCTCCCTGAGCTCCATGACTGACAAGCCTGAGGGCATCGAGAGGGCGCGGCAAGCGCGGACCCCACAGGAGCGCAGCGCGGGGGCGGGGGCCGTGGAGGCGCCCAGGATCCCTGCGCGCCGTCATCCCTGCGCGCCGGATGGGACGGCTTCGTCGTTCGTGGCGCGGGCCTGTCGGCGCGCGCGGTGGCCCACCAACACGATCGCGCCGCACAGGCCGAACAACAGGCACGCGACGACGACAGGGCTCGGCTTGCCGCGCTGGAACACGGCGCCCTCGCCTGGGCGCGGCGGAGTGGAGGGAGCGATGGGCAGTCCATGCTCCTCCGCGATGGTCTCGATCTGCGTCAGGTGCACGACCGGGATGCCCCGGTCGAGGAAGCGCCCGATCACCGAGTCGACCGTGGCTTTGCTGGCGGGCCAGTTCAGCCCGGCGCCGTAGACGCCCTTGCCTCGTTTGCCGCCCATGGACACGGCCCCGCCGCCCACGTTGACGTAAGCGACGATCGGGCGGTCGTCCGCGGCCTCGTCGTACAGCGCCATGCGCCGCGACACCGCCTCCGCGAAGGTCCCCTCCGGGAGGCGCAGCAGCTCGTTGCGCTCCGCGGCCTCCTCGAGCAGGCGCCGCCCCTCGGCGGAGAGGCCGACGGCGCTGTCGTCCACGCCTCCCAGGCTCGCCGCCAACGACACGGTGTTGAACACTCCCTCGTGGGCGAGGAGCCGCTCCATGTCCGGCCACAGGAAGCCGGGGATGTTGGCGCCCCAGTTGCTCGCGCCGGTGCTGGTGATGGCGATGCCGTTCAAGTGGAGGGCGTGGAGCGCGCTCAGCACGGCGATGTTGAGGGCCGGGAAGGAGCCGGAGAAGCCGACGGCGACCGTGTCGTCCTCACGGACGCCGATGCGTTGCAGGTACTCGACGAGCACGGCGGCGAAGTTCGGGTTCGCGCTGGTGCGCTTCGCCGAGAGCGAGCCAGCGGAGGTGGTCACCGGGCTGCCCTGCAGGCCGATGAGGCCGCTCTCGGTGGGGTCGCTGACGGGGTCGATGGGAGGGCCCCGCCGCAGGCGCGCGCGGCGGATCACCTCGAAGGCCTCTTGGGCCCGCTGGGCAGCGCTGAACTTGGCGTCGTAGTCCGCCTGGGAGACGCTCCAACGGGTGCTCTCGCTCGCGAACAGGGCCACCACCGAGAGCAGAGCGATGCCGACCAGCGCCCGCCGAGAAGCGCCCGCCGGCCGCCAGTACACGCGCTCCGCCCTCAGAGGCACGAGCCCCCCATCGCCGTCCTGTCGCCGGAGAAGGCGCGAAGCCGACCGAGCGCCGTGGGCGCGCCGTTCGGGGGGGTCACGGGGGGAGCTCCGCGCCGACGAAGAGCACCAACAGGAGACGCACCAGCACTGAGCAGATGGTGAGGGCGCTCAGGGTCTCGAGGGGGCCCTGCCGATCCATCCAGATGGCGACCAACCCGGGGATGATGTAGCCGATCACGGTCTCGCCGCCGGCGTCCGCAGACGCGAAGGAGTGCTCCCCCACGCGGCCGGCGACGGCACCCAACAGGTACCCGAGCAAGATGGCGAGCGCGGTGCGCCTTCGACCGTAGACGATGAGGAACTCCCCGATGATCCGGATCGCGCCGTAGGTGAGGCCCGCAGCGACGGCCGTGACGAGCAGCCGCGTCGGCATCGTGAGGTACAGGGCCACGTAGCCCGGCACCACCATGCCCGCGGACGCGACGCCCAGGTACTCCGAGAGGAGCAGGCTCACCACCAGCCCGAGCCCGATGGCGATGGGGAGCAGATCCGTCATGGCGCCTCCACCGAGCTCTGGCGCAGGGCCTCGAGGAGCTCGAGCCCCACGCCGCCGATGTTGCCCAGCCCCACCACGAGCCCGCCGTCGCCGCACAGCCGTCCGAGCCGCGCGAGGATGGTGTCGGCGCTCTCGTGCTCGGCGACGTGGAGGCGTCCGCGCTCGAGCCCCCCTCGCTCCGCGGCGCGGGTGAAGAACTGCGTGCCGCTGCCCACCACGACGTAGCTGTCCGCCGCCGACCACTGCACCACGGCGCGCCCGAGCTGCCGCGAGCGCTCCGGGCGGTCGATTCGACAGTTCACCAGGGCGATGTGCCGGAGCCCCTGGCCGGCGCGGGCGAGGGCGAGCTCCCAGACGGTCTGGGTCGACTCGGGATCGTTCGCGGCGAACCCGTTCACGAAGGTGATGGGGTGACCGTCGACGACGGTCTCGTCCACCGTGAGCGCCCCCGGGTCTGGGCGTGCCTCGCTCATGCCCCGCAGCGCGATCTCCCGCTCCACGCCCAGGTCCGCGCACACGCGCAGCGCGATCGCGACGTTCTCAGCGTGCTCGATGTAGGGCAGACGTCGGAGCTCCTCGGCGCTCACCGGGTCGCTCGCGGTCACGTCCACCACCACGAGCTCGCTCCGTCGATCCCCGCACGCGCGAGCGAGCACATCGAGGTGCGCGCCCGGCGTGGTGTAGAGCTTGCCGTCGTAGGGGACGCTCCCCGCCAGGGCGCAGGCCACGTCCTTCGTCGTCGGGCCCATGACCTCCAGGTGGTCCGCCCGCACGTTCGTGACGATCCCGTGGGTCGGGCGAATCAGGTGGGCGGCGCTGACCCACTGGAGGAATGGCTCGAGGGCCATGCACTCGGCGACCAGGGCCCGCGCCCCGAGGCGATGGGCCCGGCGGACCACGTCGACCTGCTCGATGACGTTCGGGCGACTCACGCGGAAGATGGGCTGCTCGGAGCCGTCCGGATGGAGGAGCCGAGGCAGGGTGCCCGTCGTCTTGGCCACGACGTGCTGCCCACCGGCTCTGAGGCCCGCGGCGATGAGGCGGGTCACGCTCGACTTGCCGCGGGTGCCGTTGACGTGGACCCGGACGGGGAGGGTGCGGAGCCGGCGTCGGTGCGACACGCTCTCCGCCACACCGAGCAGCAACAGCAACGAGGTCGTCGCCGCCAACAGAAACAGCGCTGGATCGCTCATGTGCGTCGGTGCGAGAGCACTCGACGTACGTAGCGGCCGGCTCGAAGCGCCGCTGAAGCAGCGGCCCCGGGATCAGTCCTCGCTCGGCTCGGCGCCGGCTGGGCCCGCCAGGAGCTTCAGGGCGAGCTCCCGTCGGGAGGAGATGCCGAGCTTCCTGTAGATGGACGCGATCTGGTGGTGGATCGTGTGGGGGGAGACCCCGCGGAGCCGGGCGACGCTCAGCCGGCTCCGTCCCGACAGCAAGAGGCGCGCCAGCACTTGCTCCGCGGGGGTGAGGAGCGAGGGGAGCTCCCCGGGGTCGAGCTCCACGCTGAGCACGGAGGTCTCGTCCTCCGGCTCTCCCAGCCCTTGGGCCGTGCGGAGCCCGGGCCAGGTGAGGGGAAAGCGATCAAGCGTGTGGCGTCGCGCGTAGAGCTTGAAGGGGTCGCACCCTCGTTGCGCTCCCAGCTTGCGGCGCGCGCTCGCGAGGCGCTGGCTCACGGTCGATGGGCTGAGCTTCAACGCGGCGGCGATTTGCTTCCCGGAGCTCCCCGTAACGGCGAGGTCGAGCACGTCGCGCTCTCCGGCGGTGAGCGCTCGGGGGTCCGAGCTCCCGGAGTTGCAGAAGGCGATGAACAAGCGCTTGCCGTCCGAGTCGATCCGGTCGAGCACGGACCAGCGGCCCTCGACGACCGCTTGCCACAGCTCCAGGGCTCCCTCGGGATCTCGCCGCCGCGCGCGGGACCGCGCCCGATCCATGCCCACCGCCGCGGCGCGCAGCCGCTCCAGGGCGCTACGGGCCGCCGCTGCGCCCTCCGCGTGGAGGACCCGGCCGCTGACGTCGAAGACGGCCTCCGCC
>JAEWOQ010000399.1 GCA_023460875.1 Pseudomonadota bacterium | reverse complement strand
AAGGCCGCCCACGCGACGGGGAAGAGCTCGCGCCACTCCGCTTCGACCGCGCTGGCGTCGACGTCGGGTCGATGCGTCGCCAGGGCCGCGCGGAGCTCCTGGAAGTAGGTCGTCAGGTGGCGGTCCGCGGTGAGCGCGCACTCGCGGGGAGTGAGACAGCTGCTCAGGAAGTAGGCGACGTCCTTGATGCCGGGGCCGCCGCCCACGTACTGGAAGTCGACGGCCGCGACGGCCTGGTCGGCCGCGGCGCGCGCCCCCGCGAGGAAGCAGAAGTTCTCGACCTTGGCGTCGCCGTGGACGAAGGTCTGGTACCGGGCGGCACGGAGGCGCGCGTCGAGGAGCGGCGCGGCCTCGCGGAGGCGGCCGTCCGAGAGGACGGCGAGCTCGTCGGGGCGAGTGGCGAGGTGCCAGTAGGTCCCGACGGCCCAGAGCCCCTCCGGAGCGCGGCCCAGGAAGCGGGCGTGGAAGTGGGCGAGCCAGCGCAGGCAGCTCGCGACTTCGGGTGCGCCGAGGTGGGAGCGTCTCTCCGAAAACCCCGCGGCGTCGAGGTCCTCCAGCACGAACAGCCAGCGGCCACCCCGCGCGGAGCAGTGGAGGGCGGCGGGGACACGGCAGACGGCGTCGCACTCGGCGGCGTAGGCTCGGTACCAGCGGAGCTCGACGTCGTAGGAGCGGAGCTTGCGCGCGTGGGAGCGGCCGCCTTCGTCGCGGGGCGGCGCGACCCATTTCACGATGACGCTCGCCGGGGTCGCGGCACCGGGTGCAGCGTCCAGAGCGACGCGCCACAGCTCGCCGTAGCCGCTCCAGAGGGACTGGAGCCGGCGCGTGAAGCGCGCGCCCGAAGCGCCCAGGGCGGCGGCGATCTCCGGGGCCATCGCCTCGAGGTCCGTCGCGGGGCGCCCCCTGCGTGTGCCAGCGCTGCTCATGGGGCGACGATAGCCCAAGGGCAGGGGGGCGCACCTCCGCGGGCCCGGCGACGCGCGGGGGCGATCGAAAAAATCGCTCCCAGGGAGGGGGCGGAATGGCCCATCCTCGAGTCATGCAGCGTCACGTCCCGCGGAGCTCCAGCGGCCTCCGCTCGTCTCCTCCCGTCGCCCTGGTATTGCCCCTCTCCGTCGTCGCGGTCGCCATGTGCCTGGTCCCCGCGTGCGCGAAGGACGCCGCGACCCCGCCGCCGTCGAGCGCGAGCGGAGGAGCGGCCGGAGATGGGGGGAGCGGTGGGAGCGGTGGGAGCGACGTGACGGAGGTGTTGCTCCTGGACGACCTCGACGACTGCGATCCGGCGCTCGAGTTCGAGGGCGTCTCGGGGACCTGGTACGCCTACAACGCCACCTGTGACGGGATGGACGGAGAGCAGGTCCCTCCGGCGGAGTGCACCGGTGAGCCCTTCGCGTTCGAGTCCGAGGGCGCCGGGTGTCGCGCGCAGACGACGGGAGGCGGCTTTCCTTTCAGCGAGGCGGACGGCTGGGGGTACGCGCTGATCGGCGTGCGCTTCGCGGCGCCCGTCGATCTGTGCGCCTTCGACGGGATCACGTTCTCCAGCGGTGGCGACGGGATGCGGGTGAAGGTGGCGACCGTCGCGACGGCGGGCGACAGCGACCACTTCGGGGTGTCCATCGCTCCGGGCGGGACCGGGTTCGGCTGGGGGCAGCTCTCTCAGGAGGGGTGGGGCGCCCCTGCGGACTTCGACTGCGCCCAGGTGACGGGCTTCCTGTTCCAGGCGGCGGACCCGACGGAGTTCGATTTCTGGATCGACGATCTGGGGCTCCGCAGAGGCGGCGCTGGAGGCGGCGGCAGCGGCGGTGCGGGCAGCGGTGGGAGCGGCGCCGTCGACTACGTGCCGCGCCCCACGGAGCCCTGCGACGACCCGGACCTGGTGTGGAAGACAGGCCGCAAGACGAACTACACCTCCTATCCCGAGCCGGGCAGCGAAGAGTGCATCGTCTACAACGGCTGCACCTGGGCGGGGCAGTTCGCGCACTGCTCGGGGGTGCGCTCGGAGGCCTGGGTGGCATCCCGGGACATCGCGGCGGTGTTCCCGGACACGGGGCTCGCGGGGCACGATCTCTGCGTGCGTTCGGGCGATCGGGTGATGGTGGTGACCGCCATCGACACCTGCGGCGATTCGGACTGCGATGGCTGCTGCACGCGGAACAAGGGGGACGCGGACGCGCTCATCGATCTCGAGAGCTACACCAACGCCCGCTGGGGTCTCGCGGACGGCGCCGTAGAGTGGGCCGATCTGGGCCCGAACCCGAGCGCGTGTGAGCCGTAAGGCGGCGCAGGGCGCGTGGGGGCGCGTGGGCAAAGGTGCCCCGCTGTGAGCCCGCGCATTACTCTCCGGAGGAGCTCTGGGGCACGGCCC
This sequence comes from Pseudomonadota bacterium, assembly GCA_023460875.1. Lineage (GTDB taxonomy): Bacteria > Myxococcota_A > Polyangia > Polyangiales > Polyangiaceae > NIC37A-2. The sequence goes on along the minus strand of JAEWOQ010000399.1, from coordinate 1,581 downwards.
AGCGCTCACCGAGGGACTTGCCCGAGGCGAGGGGGCGCGCCCAGCCCAGTCTCTTCGCGACGAGATCCGCCGTCCAGCCGGGATCCTTGTCGACGTGAAAGTAGTCGGCAGTGACGTTCGTGACGATCTCGAAGGAGCCGTCCGTGTACTCGGCCCAAGCTTCCATCCCGTAGAAGAACGTCCAGAGGTCGTTCTGCGCTCTGAGCACGGTGATGGGGGCGTGGACGATCGCCTTGTGCGTACGGGAGTAGCTGGCCATCTCCTCGAAGTCCCGACGGATGCCGGGTAGGAGCTCGCGCCGGCTCGCCGCGCTGCGTCGCAGGTCGCTCACCCGCGGATGTTCGATGACGTCCAGCACGTCCACCAGCTTGTCGTCGCCGAGCAGGAAGGCGTTCGGCGCTAGGTAGAGGTGAGGCGCCGCGGCGCCCGAGACGAAGAGACGCGCTGGTTGTCGACCGCCGTGCTCCGCCAGCTGGCGGGCGACCTCGTAGGCCAGGAGAGCGCCGACGCCGTGACCGAAGAACGCGAAGGGCTCCGGTCGATTGTCGGCGATGAGAACGCGCGCGATGGCTTGCGCCTGGTGGGTGAGGGAGAGGCGCGTGAGGGAGGTCGGCGCACCGTTGTCTCCCGAGGGGACGATCCGGGTGATCGCCGCGTGTCGTGCCACCGCGGAGTCGAGCAGGCGCCGCCCCGGGTCGCTGCCGAGCCCGGACGGAAAGCAGTACAGGCGCCCGCGGGTGTCGTCGCGAGCGGGCTCCTCATGGAACCACGCGCGGGCGTCGATCTTCGTGGGGGCAGGTTCCCGACGCTCTTCGAGGTCCATGCGCTCCGCGAGGTGCGCGAACTCCGCCGCGCTCCTCTGGAGGAGCTCCGCGTCGTGGCGCCCCAGGTCCTGCGCTACCTCTGCGGCCACGGTGCGCGCGAGGTAGGCTTTGTGCGTCTCGACGAAATAGTGGTGCACGTCGAGCAGGTAGAGGGCAAAGGGTTGGGTCGAGTACTCCCGCCAGGACGTCATCGAGCTCGGCGCAGCGAAGAGATCGCGCTGGGCCGCGAACCCCGTGATCGGGCAAGGGAGGGGGGCCCTTCGCGAGAAGTCCCGGCTGTAGGTGGCGACGGCTTCGAAGTCGGCGCGGAGGGTCGGGAGCAGCAGGCCGCGCATCTCTTCGTCCTCCAGCAGCGCGCGTGTCCCAGTGAAATCGAGGAGTTCGAGGACGTCCAGGAACTTCGGCTCGGGCTGCTCATGGAGCAGCGCCGATTGATAGAGGTGAGGCGCCATGGCTCCTCCGACGAAGAGGCGGACCGGCTCGCGGCCGTGCCGATCACGGAGCCGTACGGCGACCTCGTACATGAGGATCGAGCCCATGCAGTGCCCGTAAAAGGCGAAGGGCCGGTCCGTGAGGGGGAGGAGCTCGCGGCAGATCGCGTCGGCCATGGTGGAGAGGCTCCGCTGCGCGGGTTCGCCGATCCGACGCCCTCGCCCGGGGAGGCTGATGGCGCTCACCTCGAAGTCGTCGGGGAGCTCCTGAGCCCAGTCGTGGAACGCCGTGGGAGCTCCCCCCGCGGACGGGAAGTAGAATAAGC